>SLCI01000021.1 GCA_007125875.1 Kiritimatiellia bacterium
GTCCGTCATTCACAAATTCATCGCGAGTTGGCTCAAGGCACGCTCGCCGCAGCCACCCGCTGAAGCTTGAATCCGAAACCCGAAATTGCATTGCCCGTGTGGATCGCTTTCGTTATGCTCGCGGCTCGTTTTAGTCCCCTTCAATAAGGATTTTGTGAACATGCGTATTTTGTCGGGTATACAGCCCACGGGTAAGCCCCATTTGGGCAACTATTTTGGTATGATGCGGCAGGCCATTGAGCTGCAGCAGCAGGGCGATGCCTATTACTTTATAGCCAATTATCATGCCCTGACGACGATTTCAGAGGCCGAAACACTCCGTGCCAACACGCAGGATGTGGCATTGGACTTTCTCGCCTGTGGATTGGATCCTGAAAAGACTGCTTTTTATCGCCAAAGCGATGTGCCGCAGGTGACGGAATTGACTTGGATTCTGTCCTGTTTAGCCCCGATGGGGCTGCTGGAGCGTTGCCACTCCTATAAGGATAAAATTGCCCGTGGCTTGGCCGCGTCGCATGGACTGTTTTCGTATCCGGTGTTAATGGCTGCAGATATTTTGGCGGTACAGTCCAATGTGGTGCCGGTCGGACGCGACCAGAAACAGCACATTGAGGTTACCCGCGATCTCGCCATTAAGTTCAACAACCAATACGGCGAGGTCTTTACCATCCCGGAGCCGTCGATTTTGGAGGCGGGCGCGGTAGTGCCGGGCTTGGACGGGCAAAAGATGTCCAAGTCATACAACAACACCATCGAGATCTTTGGCACCGCGAAGGCGGCCAAGAAGCAAATCATGCGGATTGTCACCGATAGTAAGCAGGTTGAGGATCCGAAAGATCCTGAAACCTCCACGATTTTTGCGCTCTACAAGCTGCTCGCGTCACCCGCCGACCAGGAGGCGCTAGAGGCACGTTACCGGGCCGGAGGCATGGGATACGGCGATGCCAAGAAGACATTACTCGAAGCCTTCGAGGCGCATTTTGGTCCGTTGCGGGAACGGCGCGAGGCCTTGGCGAACGATCCGGACTATGTTGAGGATGTGCTGCAATCCGGTGCGGCGCGTGCCCGGAAACTAGCCACGGAAACGCTGGAGCGGGCGCGACAGGCGGCAGGGTTGGCTTGATATGACGCAACAAGAAGAATATCGCGTCAAGCTGGACGTATTCGAAGGGCCGCTCGATCTTTTGCTCTACCTGATTCGACGGGAGGAAGTCGACATTTACGATATCCCCATTGAGCGCATCACGGGTCAGTACATGGCCTATCTAGACTTGATGCGGATGCTCGATCTGAATATCGCGGGCGAATTTATCGTGATGGCCGCGACTTTGATGATGTTAAAGAGCCGGATGCTGCTGCCTGTCGAAGATCGTCCTGAGGAAGAAGAGGAGGACGAAGGCGATCCGCGCTGGGATCTCGTCCGCCAGTTGGTCGAATATAAGAAATTCAAGGATGCCGCCTTGCACTTGCAAGGGTTGGAGGAAATGCAGGAAAACATCTTCATCCGCTCGGATGAAGGCGTTGACTTAGGGACACCGCCGGATGTGGCATTGCAGGATGTCAGTATTTTTGATCTCATTGCCGCGTTTAACGATGCGCTGAATAAGGTCGAAAAAGAAGAGTTGCGCGAGATTTTTGCGGAACGCTTCACGGTCGGCGAGAAGATCGATGACTTAATGAATCGAATGAGCTCGCAGCCGCGTCTCTCGCTGACGCAATTGTTTGAGGGCATGACATCGCGTCATGAAGTGGTATGCACTTTTTTGGCCGTATTGGAGTTGATGCGCTTGAAACAAATTCGCGCCGTGCAAGAAGAATCTTACGGAAGAATTGAGTTGATGCGGGTGGTGGAGGAATAATGAGCGAAGTCGAAAAAATACCCGAACTAAAGCAAATCATTGGCGCGATGCTCTTCGCCGCACGTGAGCCCGTTTCTATGCACCAGTTACGCCATGTATTTGAACAGACAGCCGAACAATATGGCGGGATCACCAAGGATTTTGCTTCGGTCACCGATGAGATGATCGTCGATGCCATCAAGCAATTGAATGAGGACTTGTCGCGCAACGCAGTCGGCATTCAAGTCCGCGAAGTTGCCAACGGATACCGACTGGTCAATGACCCCAACTGTGGCTTGTGGTTGCGCGTGCTGCTGGAGAAGGGCAAGGCCAATCGACTTTCTCGTCCGGCGCTTGAAACATTGGCGATCATCGCGTATCGCCAACCGGTTGTCCGATCAGAGATTGAATCTGTGCGTGGCGTTGCCGTTGATCAAATTATTCGCAATCTGCTTGATCTGCAATTGATCCGTGTGGTCGGCCGCAGCGACTTGCCGGGCCGGCCTTGGCTTTTCGGTACCACCCAAAAGTTCTTGGAGCATTTTGGCATTCATTCACTCAATGATTTGCCGGGTACAGATGAGCTGCGACGCTTAGAGTCTGAGCAAATGAAACGTCAGAATCAGCAGGCCCAGTTAGCCATTGACGAGGCGAGTGACGACCCGTCGGCGCAAGAGAAGACTGAATCAGAAGATCCGGAATCTTCCGAAGCGGAAGAGCGAGCATCCGATCAAGAGGAGTGCACTGCCGAGGAGCCCGAGCAATCGGAAAACAAACAGTTAGGTAGCGATGATGAGTATGTGGAAGAGGAAGACGATGAAAGGGATCGGTCATCATGAGCTTGGATGAGATCAGAAAACAAATTGATGAGCTTGATACGCGCTTAGTTCAGCTCTTGAATGAGCGAACCAAGGCCGCGATGGAGATTGGTCGCGTAAAACAAGAGACCGGTCAGGAGATTTACGTCCCGTCACGTGAAAAGGCCGTGCTCGATCGTGTTACATCGCTTAATCAAGGCCCCCTGAATGATGATTCGGTGATCGCGATTTATCGGGAAATTATGTCAGCCGCACTCGCGTTAGAACATGATCTGAAGATTGCGTATTTGGGGCCGCAAGCGACTTTTACACATCAGGCCGCGCGCAGTCGCTTTGGCGCGAGCGTTCATTACGAGGCATGTCAGACCATTGCCGATGTTTTTACGGCCGTTCAAAAACGCACCGCTGATTATGGCGTAGTTCCGATCGAAAATTCGACTGAAGGCGCGGTGACACATACGCTGGACGAGTTCCTTGATACGCCGCTCAAGATTTGTGCAGAGATTTATCTGCCTATTTCGCATCACATGATGGCGGCGGTTCCCAAAGAGAAAATCAAGAAGCTGTACAGCAACCCGCAAGTATTTGGCCAGTGTCGGCAATGGTTGCATGACAACATGCCCGGCGTGGATTTGGTCGCTGTATCAAGCACTGCGCGAGCTGCGGAGATGGCTTCGAATGAGACCGATAGCGGTGCGCTCGCGAGTGATCTGGCGGCAGAGCTCTATGGCTTAACCGTGTTAAACCGCGATATCCAGGACTTGGGTGGAAATACCACACGCTTTCTGGTGGTCGGAAAATCCTACAGTGAGCCGACTGGAACCGATAAGACCTCGCTCTGTTTTGGTGTGCGACACGAAGCGGGTGCGCTCTGTGCGGCGTTAGATGTCTTGCGAAAGCACGAGTTGAATATGACCAAGATCGAGTCGCGCCCCAGCAAGACGCGACAATGGGAATACTTCTTCTTTGTCGACGTAGCAGGACATGCGGCCGATTCCAAGGTGAAGGAAGCATTGGCTGCTTTGCGTGACCATTGCCCTGTATTGACTGTTTTGGGCGCTTATCCGCGCGCCCGCGGGGTGGAGGGGTAGATTATGCCGATCGCACCAAATGTTTGGATGCCCGAGCTGCCAAAATATGAGCCGGGACGCCCTTTGGAAGAAGTCGCGCGCGAGTTGGGCTTGGACGATATAGGCGATATCGTCAAGTTAGCCTCCAACGAAAACTCGCTCGGTCCGTCGCCGCTGGCCATTGCTGCCATGCAAGAAACAGCTGGGCGTATGCATCTCTATCCGGATGGTGGTGGATTTTATTTAACTCAGGCATTAGCCGAGCGGTTTGATGTCGACCCAAATCAAGTGTTGCTGGGGAATGGCAGCAACGAGTTGATTGAGTTGCTGGGACATGTTTATCTCGCGCCAGAGCAGGAAATCGTGATGTCTCAACGGGCCTTCGTGATTTATCACTTGGTGGCCAAGCTCTTTAATGCCAAGACGATCATGGTGCCGATGAACGGGTTTACGCATGATTTAGATGCGATGCGTGCTGCGATTACGCCCAACACGCGCTTGGTCTTTGTTGCGAATCCGAATAATCCCACCGGTACACGGGTTGATAATGTTGCGCTGGATGATTTTATTCTTTCTATGCCCGATCATGTCATCACGGTAATTGACGAAGCCTATGTCGAGTTACTGCCGCCAGAGGAGCAGCCGGATGTGTTTGCGCATGTGCGGGCTGGTCGACCGGTGATACTTTTGCGCACGTTTTCGAAAGGATATGGTTTGGCTGGCTTGCGGCTAGGTTACGCCATTGGGGCCACGGATTGCATTGAGTTGATGAATCGGGCGCGCCAACCATTCAATGTCAACTACATGGCACAGGCTGCTGCCCTGGCTGCATTGCAGGACGATGCGCACTTGCAGGCTACCCGAGATATGGTGTTGCAAGGGTTGGGGCAGTTGACGCAGGCCTTGGATCGTATGGGCATCGCTTATGAACCATCATGTGCGAATTTCCTGCTCGTCAATGTGGGCGATGGCCGAACATGTTTTCAGGCACTTCAGAAAAGGCATGTAATCGTTCGACCAATGGATGGCTATGGATTGCCTGAATATATTCGCGTCACCGTTGGCACACCGTCGGAAAACCGTCGTTTCATCGAGGCGATGGCTGAAGTATTGAACCCCGCATGAGATGACCATGCAGCATATTGCCATAATGGGATTAGGTTTGATGGGCGGCTCGTTGGGGCTGGCGCTTAAGCAGCGTGGGTTCGAAGGGCGTATCAGTGTTTTTGCTCGTCGCCAAACCACGCGTGATATTGCGTTAAAGATGGGACTATGCGATGCGGCATTTGATGATCCCATTGAAGCCGTGCGGGATGCTGATCTGATTATTTACTGTACGCCGATTTTAACTATCCCCGCATTGGTGGAGGCATCGAAGGCAGGACTAAAAGCCGGCGCCGTTCTTACGGATGTGGGTAGCACGAAGGCAGAGCTGGCTGAACAAATTGAGCCCATATTGGCGGGTTCGGGTGCCACTTTCGTGGGTAGTCATCCCGTCGCAGGTTCCGAGCAAACGGGTGTAGAGGCTGCGCGGCCGGATTTGTATGAGGACGCACTCGTTGTTGTCACGCCACATGATGCCGAAAAGGAAGCTTCGGCCATGGAGCAGGTGGTGCAATTTTGGTCAGGACTCGGAGCCATTGTAGAAGTTATTTCGGCTTCTAAACACGATCGACTGATGGCACGTACAAGCCATTTACCCCACTTGGTTGCCTCCTTGCTCGCCGTAACCGCTGGTCGCGATGACGTGGACGGAGTAGGGCCTTATTGTGGTACCGGTTTTCGTGATACTAGTCGAGTTGCGGGTGGATCACCGGATGTATGGCATGATATCGTCAGTACGAATGCGCAAGCGATTCAGGTCGAGTTGGCGGCATATCGCGAACAATTGGATCAGTTGATCCACTGGTGCGAAACGAATGATTTCGATCGTATAAAAGAATTTTTGGCTCAAGGGCGGGAGTGCCGTCGCGCCTTGATGGAGAGGAGTCCGGCAGAATGACGAAAATGATTGCAGGTTATGCGTCCGATACCGCAACCGTACATCCGTGCGGCAAGATTGCGGGGACCTTGGAGGTGCCGGGTGACAAAAGCATCTCGCATCGTGTGGCGATGCTTTCTGCAATCTCATCGGGTATCTCCCGTATACATGGATTTCTGAATAGCGCGGATTGTTTAGGTACGCTCAAAGCCATGGAAGCCTTGGGAGCCACCTCACATCGTTCCCGGGACCGGGATGTGATCGTTCATGGCACAGCTGGGAAACTGCTTGAACCGGCTGGCGCATTGGATATGGGCAATTCCGGCACAGGTATTCGCCTGTTGAGCGGGCTCCTGTCTGGTTTCGGAGTGAATGTGACTTTGACCGGCGATGAATCGCTTTGCTCAAGACCGATGCGACGGATCGAGGGGCCGCTCAGCCAAATGGGCGCTCGCATCCAGCTAACTGGAGAAAAGGGTACCGCACCGATACAGATTCAGGGCGGTCAGCTAAAAGCGATTGAGTACGATGTGCCCGTGGCATCGGCGCAAGTCAAGTCGGCCATTATGTTGGCGGCTTTATTCGCCGAGGGCACGACACGGATCACCGAACCCGCACCAACGCGGGATCATACTGAGCAGATCTTTTCTACCCTCGAGTTGCCCATCCGGGTTGATGGACTATCCATCGAGATTGACGGTTTCGGGGCCGCTGGTCCCAAGTTGCATGCCCGTGAGTGGCATATCCCAGGCGATATTTCGTCAGCAGCGTTTTGGTTAATTGCAGCTGCGGCGAATCGGCGCAGTTCTGTAACGCTTAAAAATGTTGGACTAAACCCGCGCCGCATCGCTGTTCTCGATGTCTTACAGCGCATGGGCGCACGCATTAAGGTGTCTCCGATAAAACAGTCGAGTGGCCGCGGCGAGCCGGTTGGCGATATACGTGTATCGGGGACCAAGTTAACGGGAACGGTGATCGGCGGTGAAGAAATACCGAATCTGATCGATGAAATACCGATCTTGGCGGTCGCAGGCGCATTGGCCGATGGTGAAACCGTTATCAAAGACGCGCGCGAGTTACGCGTGAAGGAGTCAGACCGCATCGCAACCATGTGTGCCAATTTGGCGACAATGGGTGTCGAGGTGGATGAAATGGAAGATGGTATGCGTATCGGTGGCGGTGCGAGAATCCGCTCGGGCGGTACAGTCGATAGCTTTGGCGATCATCGCATTGCAATGTCGATGGCGGTGCTGGCACTCTTTAGTGATGCGCCGTTAACTATTCGCCGTGTACAGTGCATAGAAACGTCTTATCCAGGATTTTGGAATCATCTAAAACGATTGGGAGGCCATGTCGAATAAGCAGGAAAGTTTTATTGTAGCGATTGATGGACCATCCGCGTCAGGCAAGTCAACCGTCTCACGCGAAGCGGCGCGCAAGCTGAAGGTCAACTATGTCGATTCCGGTGCCATGTACCGAGGGATGACATGGAAAGCGGTGCGCGATGGTGTAGACGTGAAGGATGCAATCGCCGTCATTGAGTTGATGAATCGAACGCGCTGGGAGTTCTTCATCGAAGACCTCGTGCTTAAATTTACCATTGATGGTGAAGATCCGACCGATCATTTACGATCTGAACCAGTTCGTGAACGGGTCGCCAATATTGCGGTCATACCGGAAGTGCGCGTCTTTATGGTTTCTCGCTTACGTGAAACAGCGGATTTCGGTGCATTGGTCATGGAAGGACGGGATATTGGCTCGGTGGTATTTCCGGATGCCGAATTCAAATACTATCTGGATGCAGATCCAGAAGAGCGTGCGCGCCGTCGCCATAAAGAGCTATTGGAGACGGAAGGGAAGGGCGACGTGGAGCAGGTACTTTCTTCGCTGACCCGACGCGACAAGATCGATAGTACCAGAAAAACTGCGCCGCTTCAGATCCCGCTGGGAGCAAAAGTAATCAATACCACAGGTATGTCTATTGATGAGGTGGTTGACTTTATCGTGGATGAAGTCAATGCAACGCGTTGAGTAAGCGAATCATGTCTGAGGAGCCCAAAGCACTAGCCAAGCGCGAAAAAGGACATCCGCTCTACTGGTCTGTCCGCGCCGTAACATGGCTCTTCTTTAAGCTCTATGTACGACTCGAATCCTACGGTAGTGAGCATGTCCCCCGAACCGGCGGTTGCATTTTGACTCCCAATCACGCCAGCTTTCTGGATCCCCCGATTGTTGGCTGCGGATTACCCCATCGGGTGGTGCATTTCATGGCGCGGGACAGTTTGTTTAAAGCTCCTGTGTTGGGCTGGTGGTACCGCAAAATCGGGACCATCTCGATTGATCGGACGAAGGGCGATCTGGCTGCTTTGCGAAGCGCTATTTCCGGTCTGCGCAGCGGTAAGGTTGTTTGTCTCTTTCCCGAAGGTACCCGAACCTTGGATGGTGAATTACAGGAGCCCAAAGGTGGTGTAGGTTTCTTGATCGCCAAGGCGAATGTACCCGTTGTGCCAGTTTATTTGGATGGCACATTTGCGTGCTGGCCAAAAGGTAGCAAGTGGATCAAGCCGCTTAAAGTGCGCGTCTTCTATGGTCCGGCTATTCAGCCGCAAGAATTTGGTCTGGAAGACAAAGGCAAACCGGATTACGACCGTATTGTCGCCTTGGTGATGGAACGTATCGCCGCGCTGAAGCAACAGGCGAGCAAAGATTAAGACCAGTTGCTATAGCTTTTCGGATATTCTCAAGGCAACACGGAGATTGCCTCTCCGGTCCACGCTAAGCAGAACCAATTACTGCAGTAGCACGCTGGAGGGACGACCTCCGTGTCGTCCTCTTATTGCGGCGAAACCTTTCTTTCTACCAAATAATACCAGTTGCTATAACCTTTCGGTACATTCTCAGGGCAACACGGAGGTTGCCCCTCCGGTACACGCTAAGCAGAACCAGTTACAGCAGAAGCATTTTGGAGGGACGGGCTCCGTCCCGTCCTCGGAGAATATACCGAGAAGTATTGGAAACTGGTATAAGTTACCCAGCGGTCGGGTTGTCACTTCTTCCAGAGTTGCTCAACAGCCAATCGGCCGCCACCCATGATGGCGAGGGCTAGCGTGACAATGAGGTAGAGTAGCGCAAGTTCCTTACGCGAAAATGGATCACCACCGTGGCGAATGAAGGCGGCCACAAACATGGTTCCGCAAATGAGCACAGCACACGTGCGGGTGAACACACCAAGTGCGAGCAGAATGCCTCCGACAAATTCAGATAATGCTGCGGCCCAAGCGAAAAAGAGCGGGAAGGGGAACCCCATCGACTCCACCGCACCCGTAAAGCCTTCGATGCCATCGAAGACCTTTGGATAGCCATGTGTGGCCATGCCTAAACCGCTGCCAATTCGCAATACCGCTAATCCAATGTCATTGAGCCATTTCATGCGAAGCCTCCTCTTTCACGACGCGCTCTCGGTGACACCGATCCTCCCCTTGAGCTTATTCATTAGATCATCCAGCAAGGTGTAAATGACGGGAACCACCACCAAGGTAAGAATCGTGGAAACCGTCATGCCACCGATCACCACAACACCCAACGGGGCACGCGCCTCACCGCCGGCACCCAGTCCTAATGCAATCGGTAATACCCCAAATATAGTCGTGACGGCTGTCATAAGAATAGGACGTAACCGAACTGTGCCCGCTGTGACGACTGCTTCATATCGTTCGATCCCACGATCCCGTAAACGGTTCGTATAATCGATCAACAGAATGCCGTTCTTCGTTACTAGGCCGGTCAACATGATTAAGCCGATAAAACTGAAGATGTTGAGCGATTGTCCTGCAAGCAAAAGTCCACCGAAGGCACCAACCAACGCTAGCGGTAGACCCAGCATAATCGTGAAGGGATGAATCCAACTGTTGAATTGTGCGGCCAACACGAGAAAGACAACCACAATCGCGAGGAATAGGGTAAAGGTCAGTGCGCGGAAGGATTCTTCCAAATCACGGGCCGTACCGGCCAAGTCGTAGGTGGTCTCAGCGGGGAAAATGTCATCGGCTAATTCGCGCACGCGATCGAGTGCATCGCTGAGTGCCAGCCTTTCAAGGTTCGAAGCAATGGTTACGGAACGCACTCGATTGAAGTGATTGATTTGGCTTGGTCCAACATCCTCTTCAAAACGGGCGATATTGGATAGAGGTACCAACTCTCCGGAGCGTGAACGCAAGTAGATCTGATCCAGATTTCTGGGTTGGGCACGATCTTCTTCCCGGAGCCGTGCGATCACATTGTATTGTTTCCCGCGCTCTTGATAATCGGTTACATCTACGCCTCCGAGCATTATTTGCAACGCTTCCGAAATGTCTGCCACCGATATCCCCATCAATGATGCGCGATCGCGATTGATATGCACCATGAGCTCTGGCTTGTTCAAGTCGAGATCGCTATCAACATCAATGAAGCCGTCCTCTTCTCGCAATTGTCGGACGAGCTCATCCGATCCTTCAGCCAATACCTCCAGATCAGGATGCTGGATCACAAACTGCACCGGACGGGTGTCTTGACCGCCACCAAACGGTGACCGCTCTCTTAAAAAGACCATGATGCCGGGAATCCCGGCCGTGCGCCGACGCATCTCCACCATGATTTCGAATTGGTCCCGATCGCGTTGATCCCGATCTTCCAGTGTCATAAACATAATGCCGCGATTGGGAGGATTCGCACCAAACCCCAGAATGCCCATATAGGTTCGAATTTCGGGAATATCTTCAGCGATCTCTTCGACCTCTTTGAGATATTGATCCATATATTCCAGTGTCGAACCCTCTGGCCCTCTGAAAAAGGCGATAATCGAGCCTTGATCTTGTTGAGGCGTAAACTCCCCAGGTAGCAGTCGCGCCATGAATAGGCCGATGACGAAGGCCGCAATAGCAAGTACGACGGTGATTATGCGATGTCGTAATGCACGTTCGAGCCACCGTTTATAGCTACGCCCCAGTGCATCGAAGCCCGACTCGAGTACATGATAAATGCGCATGTGACGCTTTTTTACTCGGATCAGTCTTGAACTCAACATGGGGGTGAGCGTTAACGCGATAAACGTCGAAATGAAGATTGCGGATGCAACGGTTAAGCCAAACTCATAGAAGAACACGCCAATCGTTCCTGTGACAAACGCAACAGGGACAAATACAGCGGCCAAGGAAATTGAACTGGCGATGACAGCAAATCCAATTTCAGATGCGCCATTGCGTGCCGCCTCAATCGGGTCTTCGTTTTCCTCCTCCATGTGCCGGTAAATATTTTCCAGCATGACGACGGCATCATCAACCAAGAGGCCAATTGCGAGGATGAGGCCCAGCAGCGTGATCACATTGATGCTAAAGCCCAAGGCATTCATCACCGCGAAGGTGCCCATGACAGCAACAGGAATTACTATAGCAGGGATGAAGCTGCTGCGAAGACTCCGCAGAAAGATAAAAATCACAATGACGACTAAAATGGCCGCGAGAATCAATGTGCGCTGTGTGGACTGAACGGATTCACCGATAAAGCGTGAACCGTCAAAGGCCACTTGCAAGTTAACTCCAGCTGGTAGGTCAGGGCGGATTGCGTCCAGCTCCTCCATAACACGCGTGGTAACTTCGAGTGTATTGGCTTGGCTCTGACGCAAAATCCCCATGCCGATCGTTGGTATTTGAATAAATCGCGCGAGATTACGCTCATTCTCGCTACCGCGTATTACCTCGGCTACATCCCGAATGCGAATCGGCACTCCATCGCGGGAGGTGATGACGATATCCTGAAAATCTTCCGGCTGTGTGATGCGACCTTGGGTACGGACAACGAATTCACGCAGCCGACTTTCAATGCGTCCACTCGGCAACTCAAGATTCTCGCGCCGCAATGCTTGGGCGACATCGGTCACTGTTAAATCATGCGCAGCCAGCCGAGCGACATCCAATTCCACGCGTACCGCGAAACGCTGCGAGCCACCCACCTGTACTCGGCCAACACCCGGTAAAACCTGAATTCGATCAGACAGCTGGCGATCCACAAAATCGGCTAATTCCGTCCGACTCATCCAGTCCGAGTTGACGCTGACCCACATGATGGGTTGTGCATCAAGATCTAATTTGACCACCGTGGGTGGATCGATGTCGTCCGGTAACCGGCGTCGCACGCGCGCCACCGCATCGCGCACATCCTGCGCGGCCACATCGACGTTCACCTCCAATTCAAACTCAATCGTGATCTGAGCCCGTTCCTCGCGCGTTTGCGAGGTCATCGAGCGGATGCCTTCGACCGTGGTGACCTCTTCTTCGATCAGATCGGTCACTTCCGTTTCCATCACGTCGGGTGCTGCCCCGCGCCAGTCGACGGTTACGGTCACAACAGGAACATCTACGTCCGGCAGCTCCCGCACCGAGAGCGAGTTGTAGCCGATGACACCGGCAATGAGTATAAGGATGGTGAAAACCCAGGCCAGTACGGGGCGGCGAATGGAAAGATCGGACAGATACACGCCTTAGTCCTCGCTTCGGTTTCGGTCGCGTACGCGTGTGCTCGGCTGTAACCGCTGATGCCCAGCAGCCACTACGCGTTCTCCCGCGGAGACTCCCTCACGTATCTCTATGTAGCCCGGTTCCCGTTCTCCGAGGCGCACACGACGACGTTCAGCACGATCATCTACATCAACGACATAAACAGAGTATCCACCCATGTCAGAAATCAACGCTTGTTCAGGTATGACAACCGCCTCGTCCAGCTTTTCAACATCAATTTGCACACTCACGAACTGATTAGGACGCAAGGCCAGATCCTCATTATCGATTAATGCACGGACTGCGAGTGTGCGTGTGTTTGAGTCAATGACTGGGTCAACAAAGTAAACTTCTCCGTTGAAGGTGCGGTCTGGGTGCGCTGCGGTGTGTACTCGCACAGCTTGGCCAATGTCGATTAGCGGTAAATAACGTTCAGGGAGGTTGAAGTCGAGTTTCAGCACATCGATCTTAACTAAATCGAACAGGAGAGATCCTGCTTGCGTGTAGTCGCCAAGCGAAACATATCGACGTCCGAGTTGACCTTCAATGGGAGCACGCACTGTTGTATCTGCAAGACGGCGTCGCATCAGCCCAAGCTCGGCTTCGGCGGCTCTGAAGCTGGCACGCGTTTCAATCATTTCGGCCTCAGTGATAAGTTCTTGCTCGAAAAGTGGTTCGCGTCGAATCACTTGGGCTTGGGTTTCCTCGTATCTCGCTTCGGCTCGTTTCACATCAAGAGCCGATCGCTCGTCATCTATACGTAAGAGAATGTCACCAGCCGAAACCCATTGACCTTCGCGCGCTTCGATCTGCTTGATCTGGCCCCCGATCTCATTCCGCACTTGAACTTGCTCATCCGCTCGCAAGCTGCCGACGGCTCGGGCCACCAACTGCCACTCGCGTTGTTTAACAATTGTGGACTCTACGGTGACAACCCGTTCAGAGCGTTCCGCACCACTATCTTCATCATCGCGCCCGCAACCGACGAGCAGTACCAGCGCTAGCACAGGAGGGAGAAAATGGGCTGATTCCTTCAGGATAGCGTATCGTTTACGTCGAATCATTCATTAACCTCGATATAGTCCGAGGCAAACTGACCGGTAGCCAACTCAACTCGAAGTTTAGCAATCTCGAATTGATACTCTTGTCGCGCTAATTCTGTTCGGGCAAAATCCAATTCGTTCAGCGCTGTACTGACGTCTAGGCTTGTGGCCAATCCGACTCGAGCTTGCTCGGAGAGGGTGCGATAGTTCTCTTCAGCTAAAGCAACCTCTTTACGTAATGCTATGAGATCCTCCCGAACATTCAGTAATTCGAGCAAAGCTTGTTGAACTTCCAATTGGATCGATTTTTCGAGGTCAGCAACCTGCAGTTCGGCTTGCGTTATCCGGTCATCTTGTTGCAGGCGCGAAATTCGGCGACTGCCTCCATCCCAGAATTCATAGCGTGCAACAGCCGCAATTTCCCACCAATTGTTACGGCGGTTCGTACTTTCGGGGTCGACGAAGGAATGGTTGTATTGCAATTCAAGCGTGGGCCACGCTTCACGCCTGATGACGTCACGCTGCTCCGAAGCCGAATCGATCTGCAAGCGAGCTGCGATGAGATCATTTCGTTGATCCAAGGCTTGCAGGAATAACTCACGCAAAACTTCTGACTCCGGTTCTGCCATGGGCGCTGGTGCTTCGACCTCAAATTCATAGTCTGCGTCGAGACCGAGCCTTCGCGCCAAGTCCGCTCGCGCAACATCGTATGCATTCACTGCTGCCACAAGATTACGGCGCGCGCGCGCTTCATCGACTTCCGCACGTAGTAGCTCTGTCCGGCGTGCCTCGCCGGCATCAAATCGGGCCTTCGCACGGGCCACTTCCTGAGTGCTCAGAGCGACAGTTTGTTTTGCGAGTTCGACTTGTTCGGCCGAACTGAGGACACCGAAATAGATCTGACTGACATCAAACAGCGATAGCCGAATGTCATGTACTAAGGTTTCAGCCTCAGCGCGCTCTAATGCGATGCCCAAACGCCGTGCCGGCAAGACGCGACCGTCAAAAAGTGGCTGTGTAGCGGTGATCGTGGCACTCCACGAGTCCTCGGGTATCAGAACGCGATCATCTTGGCGGACTTCTGATTCAGGGCGATCATAGCGGCCGGCTGCCATTAATCTGGGCGAGATGATTGTCCAGGCACGGTCGACTTCGCGTTCGGCGATACTGACCTCACGACGCTGAATTTCAATCCGCTCATCACTCTCGAGCGCTCGAATTAGCGCTTGATCCAGAGTGATTGTTTCTGCGTGCGCAAAAGTTAATGCGAGCGGCAACAAGATGGCTGCGCGTATGAAGGTTTTTCTGTTACTCATATTTAGGTCTCTCCGGCTTACGACGCCAAGTGCATCAAATCTGTTCAATTTAACGTGGGGCAATAAATAATTGGCCGAATCAATCGACTACTCGTGTCGACGATTCCTGGATATCCTGACAGCTCGATACAGAGTAGCATAAGGTAGTGCCTAGGTTGCAGCCTTAATTGTTCCGTCCTTTAAAGCTTTATCCGCTCGAACCAGCGGAACAGGGCAATCACACCGGCCAACATGATTACAATCACGATCCAGTGCGACACCCCCAATGTCTCCGGCAATGTTATCTGCCCCAAGTCACCCCAAGTCAGTACCGTCGCACTCATTAAAGGATGCAGCGCTGCATAGATCGCGGCGCCGAGCAGCATGCCCACGATACCGAAGAGGGCGTGCCATCGGCCTTCGCCCAGTGCACCAAGCGAAGTACCCGGGCAAAGCCCGAAAAGACCCCAGCCAATGCCGAATAACAGGCCGCCGATGATATTGGCACCCAGAATCGTGGGTTTGAGGTTCAAGACCTCCATGCCAAAATCTTGCAATAGATAGATGCCGATCATGCCCACCAGAATGGCGGACATCATAAACTTGATGATGGTCATGTCGATCAGTCGCAAAGCGCCAAGCTGCTTCTCGTAGCGCAGGACACGCCCTTTCTGAAGTAGAAAGCCGAATACAACACCGGTCAAAAGTCCGTAAAGTAAGGTCATGATGCAGATTCTCCTTTATACAGTAAGTTGGCGACGATTAGTCCGCCCGTGAAAAAGAAGACTAACGAGATAAAGCCGCTGACGGATAATTGCATCAGCCCACTCAAGCCGTGTCCGCTCGGACAGCCATCTGCAAGGCGAGCACCGAACATGGCGAATATTCCGCCTACGAAAGCGACTCCACCGCGCTTCCAAATGTTGGATCCGAAGCGGTCCGCCCACATGGGGGGGACAGCCTCGCGCTTGAATGAACGATCATGCCACGCTGCGATCGCTGCCCCGAGCAGAATGCCTACCAGCACCATGCCCTGCCAGTCGAAACGGGGGGCATTGCTTTGATAATACTCGTTATTCGAGACGCGCTCGGGCAAGACCGTCTGTTCAATAGCCGCTGCGGCTCGAACAAATGTAGTGGATGCACCGAGAAATTGCCCTGTGATACCTACAGAGGCAATGGCCAGTAGTCCAACCAGTGCTCCGGCGAGGTATGGATTCCATCCTCCATCATCGTATTTTTTCATTATCTACTCCTATTTTCCTGCGGTCATAAGGGCTCCGACAAGGGCCCATATACTGACCGATACATATAAATTACTTTGCAATGGACATGCGCCAGTACGGCATCCAATGAACCAATAGATGCCGAAGCCAGCGATCCCGCCAACAACCGTTCCTAGCATAGTTTTCACTCCACGATTCATGCTGACTCTCCTGATGTATGGTCTTTAGGCCGATAAATTCGGTAGTACACCACTGGGACGAGAATTAACGTGAATGCGGTTGATACAAACAGACCAAAGATTAGTGCCCAGGCCAAGCCACTGAAAATCGGATCCAAGGTAATGGGCCAAGCACCCAACATGGTGGTACCCGCCGTCAATAGAATCGGGCGCATGCGCACGGCACCTGACTCGAGAATCGCATCGCGCAGCGCCATGCCTTCATTTACCGCCTGGCGAATGAACTCAATCAAGACCAGCGCATTACGAACCACAATGCCGCTGAGCGCGATCATCCCGATCATGGCAGTGGCGGTGAAGAATACCGGAGTATCGTAACCACCGATGTTTTGATTCGCGATCAAGTTCAGCAACCAGAAGCCGGGCATGATCCCGATCATGGTGAGCGGGATGGATAGCATAATCACACCCGGAATGGCATAGGAGCCGGTCTGGTAGACCAGCAAAATGAAAATGCCAATCAGTGCGATGCCGAAGGCAATGCCAAGATCACGGAACACATCCACCGTAATCTTCCATTCGCCCTCACCCGTCCAACTGAGACGAATGCCATCTGGAAGAGGATTATCGCGGAAGTGCTTTTGCAGCGCCAGAATGGCATAGGCGGGCCCGCGACCAGCCATCTCCGACTGGACATAGACCACCCGCTGCAGATTCTTGCGATGAATCGGTTGGTCTTCAAGTGTATCCTCAAATTCGCCTAATTCGCCCAGCGGAATCAAAGTGCCTTGTTCGCTGCGCACCGGTAACTGGGCGAGACGGTCGGCAGAAGAGCGTTCCGGTCGCGTGAGTTGGAGGATGATGGGGCGTTCGTTGCGGTCCCGCTCGGTTTGCACCACACCCGCGCTGCGACCGCCTAAAGCCAGTTGTAGGGTCTCGACAATCTGCACAGGAGCGACGCCGCTGAGCATGGCCTTCTCGTGATCAATCCGAAAAAACAGCTTTTTGTGTGTAGCCGCGCTGGAATCATCAATGTCGACCATGCCCGTTTCTTCGCCCATGCGAGCGCGGACGATTTGAGCCGCCTCGATCAGCTCTTGATAGGTTTGGTGTGGCGCGCCATACACCTCGGCAACCACGGTGGCCATCACGGGTGGTCCGGGCGGTACCTCAACGAGCTTGATCGTTGCCCCAAGTTCCTCGGCGATTGCGGTTAATTCATCCCGTAAGCTCAGAATGAGCTCATGACTTCCCAGGCGTCGCTCTCGATGATGGCGCAGATTGATACGGATATCGGCTAGATGCGGTCCTTCCCGCAGGTAGTACTGACGCACCATGCCATTAAAATCTATCGGCGACGCGCCGCCCACGATACTACTAAAGGCTACCACATCGGGGACATTGTGCAGATAGTCTTCAAAGGCACGCACGACAGAGTCGGTTCGTTCCAGGGTCGTGCCTTCCGGCATATCAATCACGATCTGGAACTCGTTCTTATTATCGAAGGGCAGCATCTTGAGTGGCACCAAGCCCGTCATGGCCAGTGCGATCGATCCGAGGAAAAGTAGGCCAGTGAACCACATCAGGAAACGACTTTTGCGCTGCGAATCGATAAATGGAGCGACCAGTCGACTGTAGGTGCGATGCATGCGCGATTTGGGCGGCACAGAGCCGCTGCTGACATCAGGATCGTCTGGTTGGACGCGCAAAATCAGGCGCGCAAGGGTAGGGGTGATGGTCAAGGCCACCACCGTCGAGAAGAATACCGCGATCGGTACATTCATCGCCATTGGTGCCATGTAAGGTCCCATCATGCCTGTAATGAAAAACATCGGGAAGAAGGACACCATTACCGCTAGCGTCGATAACACGATCGGTGGCATCACCTCCTGCATAGCATTCATAATCGCTTGCATCCGTGAGGCCCGTCCCTTACGCAAATGACGATAGATGTTTTCCACCCCCACAATCGGATCATCCACCAACAAGCCGAGTGTCAGAATCAGAGCGAACAAAGTAACGCGGTTGATGGTGTAGCCATTCAGGTAATTAAATAGCAGCGTCAGCGAGTAGGTGATCGGCACGGCGATGGCCACAATGATGCCTTCGCGCCAGCTCATCGTCAGCGCCAATAAGGCAATCACGGTTAAAATCGCCAAGCCAAGAGAGGTGACGAGATTGTTGACCTTCTCATCGGCGGTAGCGCCTTGGTCGCGAGTAATGTGCAACTCAATATCGTCCGGAATGACCGTTCCCGACAATTCTCGTAGCATGGCTTGTACATCAGCTGCCACGCGCACGGCATTGCTGCCAGCTTTTTTCGCGACCGCCAAGGTGACGGCAGGTAAAGCCGTAGCACCGTCATGGCCGCGATCCGCAGCTGGTCCAAAGCCTATGCGGTTGTACGTGCGAATCTCGGCTGAGCCATCCCGTACTTCCGCGATATCGCGTAGTCGCACGAGACGATCATCTTGAACCCGTAATACAAGCGATTCGAGATCACGTTTGGTCTGCAGAAAGGGACCGGCCTCAACAGGAATCCAAGCATCACGCTGCTCGATGGCGCCGCTGGCCACTTGCGCATTAGCCGCCTGGATAGCGCGCTCGACTTCAAGCGGGGTAATGTGGTGTGCGTGCAATGCGGCCGCATCGAGATAGACTTGCATCACGCGCGATTCGCCCCCATGCAAAGTGATGCGTGCTGAGTTCGGAATACGTTGCAGGTACTCAATCACTTCTTCAGCTACGCGGTGCAACTCATAGGTGTCGTGCCGTTCGCTGTAGAGTGCCGCGGTGATAATTGGTACGTCATCAATTTCAATCGGGCGTACGACCCAGTCACTGATGCCCGGGGTAACGCGATCGATATGCGAGAAAAGCTTATTGTAGAGCTTGATCAGGCTATCTTCGCGATCTTCGCCGACATAGAAGCGTACCGTTACAATCGCCATGCCAGGGCGGGATGTCGAGTAGACGTATTCGACGCCATCGATCTGAAAGAGCAGCTTCTCCAGGCGAGACGAGACCAATCGCTCAACGTCTTCTGCGCTGCCACCGGGAAATTGAACCAGTACGTCAGCGACCGGCACGACAATTTGCGGTTCTTCTTCACGGGGCGTTAACCAGAGAGCACCAGCCCCAAGGATCAGGCTGGCAATAATCAACAGAATCGCCAAGTTCCCTTGCAGGAAGGCTTCAACGATCCCCATCAAAAAACGGGGCTTCTTATGTTGTGCGGGTACGTTACTCATGGGGTGTGCTCGTTATCCAGTGGGGTTAGGGCGCGACCAGTATTCGTTCACCGACTTGCAGACCAGCGAGTACTTCGGTGTACTCGTCTGTTTGATCACCGGTTTTGATCAGGCGCACATGCAGACGATTGTCTTCAACCACGCGGACTTGCTCGATTTGACCGACGCGCCGAATCGCCTGCGTGGGCACACGAATGACCTCCCGTGCCTCTGTGTCGAACAGTAAGCGACCGAATGTGCCCGGCACGAGCAGCTCCTCGCTGTGCGGAATACGAACCTGAACCAGACGCGTGCGCGTCGCAGCGTCTACATCCGCTCGAATACGCAAGATTTCGCCAGTTAGCGATTGAGGCGGGGAACCGATATCAATCGAAACCGTATCGTCTCGATTGACATGAGGAATCCAACGCTCTGGAATCTGCACGTCGAAACGTAACTGGGTTGGATCATAGAGCAGTGCGAGTGCCTGTCCTGGTTGCACGAAATCGCCCACCTCGGTTAGCCGGTCGATCACGATCCCATCCATCGGTGCTTTAATATGCGCATACTGTAATTGGACAGCAGCTTGCTCTCGTTGAGCTGTTGCGGTTTGAAAGGCCGCCTCTGCAGCGATGAATTCCTGTTCCGATACTAACGTCTGTTCATACAGCGCGCGCACGCGCTCAAACTGCGTGCGGGCCTGATGGAGGTTGGCTTCTGCCGCCACATCATTTGCCTTCAGCTCACGGTCATCGAGGCGAATCAGTTGTTGACCAACCGCGACGGAGTCGCCGGCATTGGCCGCCAGCTCGACCACGTGGGCGCCTATACGCGCACTGAGTGTTACGTAATGATCCGATGTCAGTGTTCCGGTTACCGCGACTTGTTGACGTTCAACTACTGTCTCGATCTCATAGATTTCGGCATCGTTTGGCATAGCCTGACCTCTCATAGGGGAGGGTGCGTCAGCTTCCTCCTGTCCACGAACGAGCGTCAAAACCAAGCCACTCGCGAGTAAGAGACCGGCCAAAATGATGACGGGTTTCCAGATCAATCGATGAAATAATTGGATTTGTTTCATGGTCTTAGGCTTTCTTTCTGATGCAGTCTAAAATGGTTAGCGCACGCGGGTCTGCGATCGCATACCAGACTTCTTTACCACGGCGATCGGCTTTCAGTAGGCCAGCGCGACGCATCGCATTGAGATGCTGTGACGTGGCCGCCTGCGGCAAGGCCAGTGCCGTCATGATTTCATGCACCGGCGCACTGGAGCGGGAATCCAGTAAATCCACTATTTGTAACCGCTGTGAATGAGCGAGGATCTTCAGGGTGTCAGCCATACGTTCCAGCAGGTCCGGGGAGATACTGCTTAACGCGCCAGTCTTGTTTCTTCTGCGTGATTTCATAACGTGCATAATATGCATGAATTGTAATATGTCAATACGATAATATTAAAAATGTGTCGTCCGTGCCGATCAGCGCGTCGGATAGGGTGCCGACCAGGCGCATCAGGGTGGCATCGGGTTGTCGGTGCGATTCTGACAGAAATTGGAGGTACAGACGGCTCGACACCGGTTGTGTAGCTCCAAATCATCGAAAATTGTGGGGTTTATCAAAGAATGGAGGAGAACAGCGCAAAATCGACGGATGAAGCTATCAGGCCGACTATTACAAGTACCTATAAGGGATCTGAGTATGTGAATTGTGGCAACCACCTGATTGTACGATTTGTGATATTTAATACCATTTTCACAGGACGGTTGGGCTGGGGGGAAAGAGAGAGGTGGTTATGAGAGGGATTGATGAATTGCTTGCGGCAATGGCGTCCTCGAATGCATCCGATCTTATTCTTTCCGTGGGGGCACCGCCACAATTCCGTATTCTCGGCAAATTGAGACCGCATGGTGACGAGTCGCTGAGCTCGTCGGAAACAGCGCAGATGGCTCACGCGCTGTTGAATGAAACACAGGTTCAGAAGCTCCGCGATCAGCGCAGTATCGACTTCTCTAAAGAGCTGTTACCGGGGCAGCGGTTTCGATTCAATATCTTTTACCAGCGCGACACGATTGCGTTAGCGGCGCGATTGATTCCCGCCGCGATTCCGGGCTATGAAGAGTTGGGTTTGCCGGAGATCGTGCGTCAGTTCGCGTTGCGTCCCCACGGCCTCATCCTGGTGACTGGGCCGGCAGGCAGCGGCAAGTCCACAACACTGGCTGCGATGCTTGATCACATCAATCGCAGCCGACAGGCCCATATCATCGCAATCGAGGATCCGATTGAGTATCTCCATCACAATCGCAACAGCGTGATCGAGCAGCGCGAAATCTATTCTGATGCGCGGTCCTTTTCGGATGCCTTGCGCAGCGTGTTTCGACAGTCGCCGGATGTGGTCATGATTGGCGAAATGCGGGACATCGAGACGATGCAGTTGGCGCTGACGTTGGCGGAGACCGGGCACTTGATTCTAGCCACACTGCATACGCAGGATACCTCGCACGCCATACATCGAATCGTCGATGTCTTCCCGCCCGCGCATCAGCAACAAGTGTATACCCAGCTATCGATGGTGCTGTCCGCGATCATCTCGCAATGTCTGCTAATGAGTAGCGATCAATTGCGGCGCGTACTCGCGTGTGAAGTGATGAACATGAATAACGCGATCCGCAATTTGATTCGTGAGCGACAATTGCAGCAGGTCTACTCGGTGATCCAGACCGGCAAATCGCAAGGTATGATGACCATGAACGAGTCGCTGAAGGGATTAGTGGTTGATGGCTTGCTGGATCAAGAAGTGGCACTGGAGCGATCTCCTCGTCCGCGCGAGTTGGCCCGCATGTTGGGAGTTTCCCAGGACGAATATGCCGGCGTGTCACAGACCGAGGAGTTTATCACCGCGATTCCGGATGCCGCACCGATCAAGGTCTTCAATGGAGATCGAATGTCATGAGTGCAGGGACCACCCAGTGCATGATCATTTCTGTCATCTGCGCATCATGCACGTGGGTCTTGGCTGAACCAACTTATCCTGAACTCGACCTCAGACTGTTCCATACCGTGCCGCAACCGGAAGAGCTCTTGATGCGTATGTCCCCGCCAAGCGTCGCGCCGCCCCCCGCTAAACGGGTCATCGAGTTTCCATCACTCATCAGCATGTCCCAAGAGGTGGTGGACCTGCACATGCGGATTCAACGTCTGGAACGGGAAAATCGAGAAGCAGTCGCCCGCAACGCAGCTGAGTCGGAACAGCGGATTGAGCAATTAAGTGTGAAGCTGGCCGAGCAAATGTATGAGCTGAAAGCATTAGAAGCGGAGCTATTACGGCAACGACAGCAACAACGGGAGGAACTAACGATACAGCGTGGTGCCGCGATGCGCGAGCAATGGAGTGATACCGGCGCGTTGACGTTGGCGTGGTCGCTGAATGATGTCGGATTGCTGCTGTTGTCCGAGGCGCGGTTCGAAGAGGCGGAAAGCCTGTTTCGGCGCGCACTCGCCTTGCTGGGGCAGGAGAAGGGAAAACAGGACGCGGCACGGGGAACCCTGCTCCAGCATATTGCGGACACACGCTGGCGATCCGGTGATCTGCCGACAGCCTCGCTGATGTATCGCGAAGCCGTGCAAACATTCGAAAGTGCGCTGGGCTCATCGCATCCCCGCTTGGCCGCAGCCTTGAATGGCTGGGCGACGGTATTACGCGATATGCAGCGTAGCGGCGATGCCGAAGCGATGTATTTGCGGGCCGTGCAGATTTATGAACGTCGGAATCACCGGGATCAGCCACCCGACATTGCTGCTCCGCTGCACAACCTGGGTCTATTGATGATTCAGGAAGGCCGTCTTGACGAGGGTGGCACATATCTGACGCGGGCATGGGATGTCTTGGAAGGGCATCGCCTGTCGACGCCGAGCCAGAAGGCCTTAGTGCTCCGATCATTGGCGCAATACCATTTATTACTGGGAGATGCAGGACAAGCCATGCAGTACGAGACGTGGGCCAATGATTGGTCCAGGCGTTCTTTGAGACAATAGTTCTATCGTTGATCGAAATGAGTGGGTGAGGGGATGTGCAAGTATGAGTGGCGATCAACCACGACGGCAAAAATGGGAAGGGATGATAAAGCCGACGGTCGGTGTTCATATCGAACAGAACCGGCTGTGCGCCGTCGAGATTCAGCGAGGGGTGATCACTGGTTGGACGCAGGCGCTGCTTGAGGGGGATGCGAAAACCGATCCCGCCCGGCAGGCCGCCAGCCTGCGCGACGCGCTCGCGCCTTTTTCATTAAGGCGCCGGGCTTGTCATTGCTGGGCGCTGGGCGCCCTCCCGAGCCTTCAGATTCGCCTCTTGACGATGCCGAAACCACGCACGGGACAAGCCTCGCAGATGGTGTATTGGGCGTTCCGTCGCGAACTCCCGTTTGATGCTGAGGCGACCCAATTCGACTACGACGTAGAGTGGGAATATCAGGCGGAGGGTGCCCAGCAGGTTGATGTCACGGCCTATACCAGCTTGCGCACCGAGGTGGACGCCCTTCAGGCGCTGTTTGCGGCAGCGGAGGTGCAGCTTGATGGCATCGTCATTCCGCATTTTGCGCTCCGCAATCTGTGCCGCGCTGACTGGGTGAATCACTCCGCAACGCTTCTGTTGTGTTATGTAGGCGAAGAGTATACCTGCGTGCAGATCATTCATCATGGTCGCGTGATGTTGAATCGCGTGTTCATCACCGGAATGCATGCGCTGCGTGCCGCATTTTCGGATCGCTTCCCGGGATGGTCAACGGCGGCAATCTTGCATCAGTGGTGCACGGCAGAGGCGGCTAAGCAACGCAGCATGTTGGAGCAGGGTATGCCGACGATTAGACGCCTGATGCAACAGGTGGATCGCTCGCTGGATGCCTTCCTGGTTCAACAAGAACTTGACGAAGATGATGTGCACATCTACATGGCCGGCGAGCTGGCGAGTGTGCCTTGCGTCATGGAAGCCATGCAGCAAGGGCGCGAATCGGCGGTGACCCCCTTAAACGTCATGACACAGAACCACCTGGCGACGGGGGTGGCTGCACCACAGGACGAACGTGAAGCCCGCTTGTTGACCATGGCTGCCGGCACCGCGTTGTCGGCGGTTCAGGAGAGTCCGAACCTGCTCTGCCTGAAATCCACGCGTGTGCGCGAGGAGCAAACCCACCAACGCAACTTCCGGTTGGTGGCCGCCGTCTGTGTTGTGCTGTTTTTGGCGGTGTTGACCGGCTATTTCTTCGGGCAGATCAATGAGCGGAAACGACAAGAAATCGACGTGCTGCGGACGCAAGTCGAGCGTGCCCGAGAGAACGAGGAACTGGGCGCCATCACCGAATTGATAACCGTTGTCGAGGATCGCAAGGCGGAGCTGCGTAAACTGATGATGCACTATGCGCCGATTGCCGTGCTTGGGGAAGTCAGCGAGTTAACGCCACCGGAAATCCAGTTGGATATGATCCGCGTTATCTGGGACGGTGCCCCCGGCGGTCCCGGCAGTCGAACGCGGGCGGAGGTGGTCGGACGCGTACATGGACCGGTTGCCCAGCGGGCCTCGCATCTGGCGGCGTATGATCTCGCCTTGGAGAATGGCCTATTGCTTGACGCGGTGACGGTAACCAAAAGCCAGCCGGGTACTGAGGCGCTGACTTTTGAGATGGGAATCACCTTGAGCCCGGTCACCAAACCCGCGGACACTTTGACCTCGGTACAGCAGGGAGGTGTGCAATGAGACTGCCGTCACTCTCTGTCAAATGGCTGTTCTCTTCGGGGGGCGGCGTCATCATCCTGCTGATCATCGTTGTCGCCGTCGGGCTGCATATTGCGATTCCGCTACGCGAGCACATGAGGCTTCAGGAAGAATTGACGCGGCTCAGAAATGAGCTGGACACCGCGAACCAGCTCGCGCCACTTCATCTATCTCTGCAGCGCATGATTGCACAGGATGAGTGGAAAGACTTCACGCGCGTTGCGCCGCAGTTCATTGCGCGGCAGGAAATCATTCGTGTCCCCTCCATGCTGGTCGATCTGGCGGAGGCGCAGGGTGTAGCGTTGATATCCGTCAATCCCGCCGTAGAAACGACGCCGCGTGGCCGTCGTCTGTTCGTCGATCTGGAGGTGTTAGGAGAATACGGCGCCTTACAACACCTGCTCCGGGCGATCGCCGACTTGCCCTACTTCGAAACCTATACCGAGATCACGCTGAGCCGTGATGACGCAAACGATGTAATGCGCGGGAGGTGCGTCCTGTTTGTGGAGTAGTGAGGATGAATACACGCGAAAAGATACTGGTGTCGGTGATGGTGCTAACGGTGCTCTATGGCGGCTATACCATTGCCATGCAGTTCGTGCGCCGGACGCCAGCCGACGTCCAGGCGTCAGGCCGTTTGATGGAGGACAAGATGGCGAGCGCGCTGCGCGCCCGTGTCGAGCAAGCGCCCTTACAACCCGTTGAACGCCATGTCCTTCAGCTCGCCACCACCCCATGGGAGTCACGCCCATTTGGTAACCGGGCCGTGTGGCAACCCGAAGCAGATCCGCGGCAGCGTGAATATCGTTATACCGGCTTCTGTCAGGTAGGGGAACGGCGGCTCGCCATCATCAACGGCCGCGATTATCAAGTGGGCGATACGATCCGGGACACCGGGTACACGGTGAAGTCGATCGATGCCGCCGAGGTTTTGCTGAACCATGCTGATACGCGTGAAGTGCGAACGATCCGGTTGGAGAAAGCCGCAATACAGGGAGAAGTGCCATGAAAACAAGAGGGTGCCATTCAATACAGATCCACCCGATCGGGTGGCTGATCGTGCTGGGCTTATGGGTCGGCTGTGCCGCGCCGCCAACCGCCCATCGAGAGCCGGCTTTTTCGAGCTGGACCGGCTCGGCTGACTATAAACTGCCGGAGATTCCCGCCCAGCGTCCTGATATCCCGTTGCCCCCTGCGGTTACGGCGATGGAACGGGAGGATCCTGCGCTCGGAGAGGCGGACCCGGAATCTCCCCTGCCAACGGAGACCATTAGTGATCTGGATTTGGTGGGGGTGACGGATGTGGCGACGATCCTTCGGACTATGGCCCGGGCTGCGGAAGTGAACATATTGATCAGTCCGAATGTGACCGGCGAGCTCGACTTCACCTTTCATAATGTGCCGTGGGACCACGCCTTCCGGGCCGTGATTGCGTCGGCGGGGCTAACCTATATGTGGGAGGGTGATATTCTGCGCGTAATGACGGTCGACGATATCACGGCGGAACTGAACATTGAGTCGGTTCGGCGTGAGCGTGAACGAATTCGCGCGGAGCTGCGCGAGACGGAGCCGCTGCATCTGCAGGTATTTCCCATTCACTATGTGCGCGCGCGCGGAGTAGGGGATACGGTTCGCACGATGTTGGTCGGCCCGATTGGTGAGGTCCGTGAGACCCTGTGGACCCAGCGTGCAAACGTCACGGTGGATGAGGAGAACAATGCGATTGTGGTTCATGCTA
>SLCI01000007.1 GCA_007125875.1 Kiritimatiellia bacterium
ACGATCTGTTGCCGCCTGGCACCGTGTATGTGCCGGACAGCGCCACGATTGAAGTTGAACCTCCATTCATCGCCACGGCTCCAGAGGTCGACTTACGTCTGCAGTACTTCAACAACGAAACCGATGTGATGTCTCAACAGATTGGTCCATGGTTGCGCATCTTTAATGACGGGACCAACGATCTAGCTTTCACGGACATCACGCTGCGTTATTGGTTCACCTCCGAGCCATCGGGGACAGACACCTTCTTCTGCGATTGGGCGCAAATCGGAGCAGCGGCGGTTACCCACGAGTTTGGCACAATCAATGGGGAATATTACGTTGAAATAGGCTTCACAAGCGCCGCCGAAATACCGAGCTGGGACGGTGGATTGGGATCCAACATTTTCCATGCCGGTGGCGAGACGGGCGAGATTCAGACTCGTATCCATGACAGCGACTGGGAGCTATACGATCAGTCGGACGACTTTTCCTGGGATCCTTCGTTCACCTCATATGCCGATTATGACCGCATCACGCTGTACTATCAGGGGCAGCGCGTCTGGGGACTCCAACCCAGCGATTTTACGTCGGTCGTTTTCAACACCTCCGGAGCATTCGTCGTGCCCACCGGCATCACCAACCTGACCGTTCAGGCATGGGGCGGCGGTGGTGGCGGCGCAGCCAGCGGAAGCAATGATGGCGGCGGCGGGGGCGGCGGTGGCGCCTACGCGCGCATCGACTCCTTCAGCGTTACGCCACTGTCCAGCTTCGATGTCGTTGTCGGCACTGGCGGCCCCCTGCCCGGTTCAGGCAATCCCGGTGTGAATGGAACCGCCTCCTGGTTTGATTCGACGAATACCCTCTTCGCTGCAGGCGGCCAAGGAGGCGGCACCCCGAACATCTTCACCGGTGGATCCGGAGGAGCAGCAGTCGACAGCATCGGCGATATCACATTTTCCGGCGGCAATGGCGGGATTGGCCATCAGCAAGGACCACCTACCGAACGCGGCGGAGGCGGCGGCGGTGGTTCCGCATTTTCCTATGCTGACGGAGGCGCAGGTGGCAATGGCGCTAGGGAGACCCCAGGTATTGGCGGAGTCGGACATGGCGAAGGTGGCAGTGGCGGCTATGGCGGGGTGGTTCCAGCGACTGGCGGCGAAGTGCCCGGCGGTGGTGGCGGCGGTTGTGCCGCTGCGGGATGCGGAACAGGTGCAGATGGACAGGTCATCGTGACCTATCAATTCCCCGTTACTTTCGGTGCCGCAAGTGGCACCACCAATGCGCCACCCAATATCGCTTCCAACTGGACCTTGGAACCGGGCTCGATCCTGACCATCACATTCCAGGTAACCGTCGATAATCCGATTGTGGCTACCCAGCTCGTCAACACGGCCTCTGTTACCACGGATCAAGAGCCCATACCGTTGACTGACACAGCCACCGATCCGCTCATCCATACCGATCTGGCCGTGTTCAAGTCGGTCAGTAACGACAATCCGGAGGAGGCTGATCTAATCGCCTACACCATCGTCGTCACCAACAACGGCCCAGTCAACGCCACCGGCGTAGTGATCGAAGATATACTGCCGGCGGACGTCACCTTTGATGGGGCTTCCGCGAGTCAAGGGACGTATGATAGTGGCTCGGGACTATGGACAGTAGGTGCCGTAGATGTTGGGGAGATAGCAACGCTGACACTCTCTGTCACCGTGGATGTCGGCACGGCCGGCTCGATCATCACGAACACCGCCAGCCTTTTCGCGTCTGATGTGGCTGATTCCGATCCGACCAATAACGAGGACTCCGCCGTCATCACCGTACTCGGCGTCGATATCGGTGTCGGCAAACACGTTGTCCCTGCCGTCAATTACGAACAGGAACAACTCATCTTCACCATCACAGCAACAAACTTCGGACCAAACGTCGCGACCGGCGTTGAAGTGACCGATGTTCTGCCGGCGGGGGTGACGTATGTTTCGCACACGGCATCGCAGGGCACATATAATTCGGGCACAGGCATCTGGGAGATCGGTTCCCTGGCCGTGCTGCAAGCGGAGTCACTGGCGATTACGGCAGAAGTCGACGTCGGCACTGCGGGTCAATCGATCACAAATGTCGCAGCGGTCACGGCGGTGGATCAAATCGATTACAATCCCGACAACGACGAAGCATCGGTTGTGATCTTTCCTGAGTTAGCGCCTTTAGACATTACCAAAGAGGTCTCCCCCACCGGTTCCGTGCCATCC
Source organism: Kiritimatiellia bacterium (assembly GCA_007125875.1). Lineage (GTDB taxonomy): Bacteria > Verrucomicrobiota > Kiritimatiellia > SLAD01 > SLAD01 > SLAD01. The sequence goes on from SLCI01000007.1 coordinate 2,229, forward strand.
GGCGCTACGCTCACCTATACAATCGTGGTCACCAACTCCAGCGCACAGACGCAAACCGGCGTTAGCCTTACAGATCTTTTGCCTCCAGGTGTAACCTATGTGACGAACAGCACACAGATTACGTTTCCTGTGTCCTCAAACATCACCTTCCGCGATGAATTCAATGTCCGCTCATATGCGCAGAATAATGGTACAGCTGACTGGACGGGGAACTGGATCGAAGCCGGGGAGAGCGATGGCCCGCTGGCCGGTAACATCCAGATTCTTTTTGATCCAGTTCGTGGCCAAAGCTTTTCCCTCCGCATGGCGGGAGGCAACCGCGCGCTGGCTCGCGAAGCCGACTTGGGCGGCTTCAGCGAGGCCTTGTTAAGCTTCGACTATCGGCGACAAGGATTAGGGGCAGGAGAGTTTTTTGCTATCCAAGTTTCGCCCAACGGCATTGGTGGGCCTTGGACGGAATTGGACCGCTTCGAAGGTCCCGGCACGGATAGCGCTTATCTGTCGACCAACTACAATATTAGTGCGTGGATTGCGACCAATACGGCCATTCGCTTTGTGAGTACTGTTGGGAGCATGGATATCAGTGATATCGTATGGTTTGATGACGTTGAGATTTCGATTCCCTTGCGATTACCCGAAACGAGCGCAGGCGGTGCTCCACCCAATCTGGCGTCCGGCCATACGCTCGAGCCCGGCGAAACGTTGATTGCCACGTTCGATGTGATCGTTGATCAACCTGGTTCCCACCCGGAACTTGTTAATCTGGCTTCGACGATTAGCGATCTGATGACCATGCCACGCACCGATACGGCCATCACGCCGGTAGATCTGGTGCGGATCGGCATCGGCAACCGCATCTGGTTCGATGCCAACGGTAACGGTATTCAGGATGTTGGTGAAACGAATGGTATCGCCAACGTGCCGGTCACGCTGATGGACACCAATGGCAACGTCGTCGCCACGACCTCCACCGATGTCGATGGGCTGTACCTGTTTGAAGATATGGCCCCGGGAACCTATCGGGTACGCTTTGATCTCGGCTCCGTGACCACAAACATCACCATCTCGCCCCCCTATCAAGGAGGCGATGAAACGATCGACAGCAACGCGATTGAGGGACATGGCGGAGAATTCGTGTTCACCGACTTCTACCTATTCAGCGAAGGAGAAACCAATACCACCATTGATGTGGGCCTCAGGACGTTTGGTCCCACCCGCGCAGATATTGCAGATGTATGGGGCGAATGGGTCGATGGGGCCTATGTGGTTTGGGAGACAAGCGCTGAAGTTGGAACCGCAGGTTTCTTCGTTTATCGCATCGATTCCGATCACGGCACGGAAACAAGACTAAACGCCACACTCCTTCCGTCCACCTTCAAGTCGGACGGTGATGTATATCGGCTGCTTGATCCTGACCTCGGTCCCGGAGAATCGGCCAGCTACCGCATCGAGGAAGTCGAGTTGATGGGGACCATTCGCGATCTCGGTGATTATAACGTCACGTTCGGCGAGCCGCGGGCACCAGTCGTCGCGCCAATGACGAGAACGGTGGCATTCAGTGAGCCGGTGATGGAGCCGCTTGATGCCGATCCCTCGGACTGCCTCAAAGTTATGGTTTCGAAGGATGGCATCTACCGTGTTCGGATTGCCGACGTAGCCGCAGGCATGGCTCGGACAGAGGCAGAAGTTCGCGATTGGGCGACAGATTATGGACTGGCATTGGTGGCCATGGGCGCTTCGGTCCCCTATCACTTTGATGCAACCTCCGACAGCATCATCTTTTATGGCCGAGGCGCGGACAACTGGTATGCCCGCGAAATGGCGTACTGGATTACCCCCGGCGAGGGACAACCCTTTGTTCAACGTGATCCCGGCTCTGGAGCAGGCACTGCTGTATTTCCCGTCACCGTCAGATTCGAGGAGGATCGCTACCCGTTCAGCAGTCGCTTCCCGCGTCCAGAAGATTTCTACTATTGGAAGTATATCGTGAGCGGAAATCCCGACTCAGGTAGCCGCGAGTTTATTCTCGATCTTGGAGGCTATACGGGCGGTTCCGTGGATTTGCGCGTGCAGCTCGTCGGCTGGTCAGAGACAGGGTATACGCCGGACCACCTGGCTGAATTCGAGCTCAATGGAGTGGCGATTGGCTCGATCACCTTCGACAATCAAGAACAAGTAGTCGCCGAGTTGGTCGTGCCGCCGGGCGTGGCCGTAGACGGAAACAACGTCCTGACCGTGCGCGGCGTGATTCAGGAAGGCCACACCCACAGCTTTTTCGTGCTCGACTGGATTGAAGTCGCGCATGACCGAGCACTCACCCCATCCCATGACACCATCCACTTCACGGCAGAGGGAGCCGTTTCCGTCAGCGCATTTGAAGAGCCCTTTGTGCTGTCACTGGCTGACGTCAACCAACCCGTGTGGGTCACCAATGAAGATGAGACCTTGGGTGCTGGTGTTTGGGTGGCCGAAGTATCTGACGAGCCCTTCGCACTGATCGATCGGGCCGCCATTCCCACCTTGGACCCAATCGCCGGGGCCTGCTCGGCGTGGTTCATGGCGAGCGATAACCGGATCGATTACCTCGTCATCACCTCGCGCGCTCTTCAGAACGAGGCCGAAGAGCTGGCCGCTTATCGCGAATCGATGGGATTGCGGACGGGCGTTGCGGTATTTGAAGACATCTGCGATCTGTTTACCTATGGCGTCCGCACGCCTGAAGCCATTCCCGAACTCTTGCGCTACGCCGCAGATCAATGGGCCGCTGCGCCGTGGCTCGTCGTGCTGGCAGGACACGGACATTACGACTATTTCAATGCCATCACCCCGGAAACAAATCATCTACCGCCGTTACTTGCAGCGACGCCGCATGGCTTGTTTGCGTCTGATGGACTGCTTACCGATCTAAACGGCAATGGGGTCGCCAATATTCCGATCGGTCGCTTACCCGCGCGCACCGGTGCCGAGTTACTGGCGATGCTGAGCAAGATTCAGTCGTATGAAGCAGGACACGGACAAGCGTGGCAGCAGCAAATCGTATTGGCCTCCGACGTACCCGACGGCGCAGGCGACTTTGTCGCAGCTAGCGACGAAATCAGTCTGCGCATTCCGTCAAACAAATCGGTCGCGTACATTAAGCTGGATCAAGTACCCGCTCATACAGCTCGGCAGCAATTGATGGCGCACTTCAATAGCGGCGCAGGAATCATTCATTATACCGGCCATGGCGGACTGGATAATTTTAGTGGCCAGCGCTTGCTGCGACGGCCAGACGTTCAAGCAATGCGCAATCAACGGGCTCCACTAGTCATCGCACTTAGTTGTTTAGTGGGCCGTTTCGAGACGCCCGGCACAGAGAGCTTGGGCGAACTGCTAATCCGACATTCAGCTGGCGGTGCCGCTGCGGTATGGAGCCCGTCCGGCCATTCCATTCATCATCCGGCGACTGAGTTAGGGACGGCCTTCTACCATACCGCATTTGAGGAGGGTTCCGGCACGCTCGGCGCGGCGATCTTGCGAGCACATCAATCGATGCCCACCACCTTCTATTCTCGAGATACGCTGGTGATGTATAACTTACTGGGCTGTCCGGCGATGAAACTGAGTACAACCGGCACGGGACACGTCGACGACAATCGCTTTGCTCAATGGCGCTGGGAGCGCTTCACACCGGAGCACTTAGCCGACGCCTCGATCAGCGCAGCGGACGCGGTGCCGGCGGATGGGTTCGAACAGAATATTCTGGCCTATGCTTTCGGTAATGAGCCAGGACCGGGCGACAGTCACTACCCAGCGATCGAATCCTTCGAGATCGATGGCGATTCGATTGTGATCCGATGGCACCAACGCCGATTGGCACAGGATCTCGAGTATCGCATCTCGATCACCACCGACTTGCTAGGCACCTGGGGCAATCAAGCTGACATTCTCGACATCCTAGCCGTTGAAACGGTGCCCGACAGTGTTTTGGAACGCGTCACCGCCCGAATCCCGTTCGTCACGGATCGACTGTATGTGAAGCTCGATGTGATCGCGAAATAGCGGTCAAATATCACTCAACTAAGCCATGCCAGAAGCGTGCAGTGCTGGATTGTATGATTCAGTGGAGCTGCTATCATTCAGGGCTGAGATTGGGAGGCGATCTCTTCAGGGGCGAACATAGCGCATGGTTAATACTTCAGGCTCGAGCCGATGCCGGCGGGGATGGCATCTCTTAAAGCGACTCATACTGTTAAAATTGTTATTGGGTGGTATCTGCGCCAGCGCCGTCGAGATCCGTATTGCGTCGTACAACGTGGAACACGGGGTCGGCCGATTCAATACCCAAGCGGGAACGTTTACGGACGTATTTCAGGAGGCCAAGTATGCCGCCGTGTCCGCGGTGGTGGCGCGCATTGACGCAGATGTTATCGGCTTTCAGGAACTCTATGCGAGCGCCGAACATTTCGCGGGCTGGATGAAACTAGCGGAGGAACTGGGCTATCCCTATTGGTCGCTCAGTGAACAAGGCGATATCCCGAGCCATACCATGCGTCAGGGCGTGTTCAGTCGCTACCCGATCCTTTCCGAACACAGCATTAAGGCGCCGCCCGGAACGGCTGAAATGACGCGCGCACCGATGCGGGTGGTGATCGATGTGCCCGACGCCGCTGCTCCGCTCGTTTTATGGAATGTCCACCATCGCTCTGGCGGCGGTCATTTCCGCTCTTTTTGAGGTATGTCGAGGCGAAACGAATTGCAGAAGACATGGAGGCCTATCGTACGCTGCATCCGACCCATGATGAGTATGTGATTCTGGGCGATTTCAATGAGGACATCCGGGATGCGCAATCATTCTTTTCTCCCGACCAGTCCTACAGCTGGGGGGTGAACTGGTTTATTCCGCAGGATGACCTATTCGCGGTCTACGGCTTCAATATCAGCGGCAACCAATTTTCCATGAGTTTGCCGATTCAGTATGCCCTGTTCCCTACTCACCATTTCGTAGCGGGTGGCTCACCCATCGTGCGCGTGGATATGCACCAAACAGGCGATCCCCACGCGCTTTATACACGTTGGCCAAGTGGCCGATTGCTCGACTACATACTGGTCAGCGAGGCGCTGGGCAGTGAGGCGGTCGGAGAAATTTATATGTCAGATTATGACGGCGTTGGTGTCGGTCTTCCCAAAGCGGGCGATCCGCCGGATCCTGAAGTCAGCTTTGAATCCGATCACTTGGCGGTCTTTGCGGACGTGCAGATGATCGATGCCAGCGATGTGATGCCGCCGCGCGGTTTTTCCGCTTCGGGTTTCCCGGGTGGACCGTTTCTGGATAGCGAGCAGACCTATGTGGTGACATCATCCAATACCGTGCAAACCCTCTGGCTGATCGATGTGTCCGAACCTTGGCTCAGTGTCTCGCAGTCAGCGATCGCCATTGGTGCCTTGTCCAGTCAGGCGGTTGATGTGTGGGTTAACGCAGAGGCTCATACGCTATTGCCTGGATTGCATGTCGGCACCGTGACGTTTTTTAATGCCTACTCAGGGGCCCTATACGAGCGCGACGTAGAACTGACTGTATATGAGCCTCTCGCGTTGTCGCCGGACACATCCTTTCAATTCAGCGGCCCGATTGGTGGTCCGTTCGAACCACCTTCAACGACCTATACCGTGCAGAACAATGCATCGGTTGCGGTCCATTGGACGGCCCAAGTAAATGCGGACTGGCTGACCTTATCATCATCTGGCGGCACGCTATCTGCCGGACAAGAACATGTGATCACGGTAGGTATCGATCCAGTGCCAGCCAGCACGTTGGAAGCGGGTAGCTACAGCGGCGCACTGAGCATATCGAATGTGGTATCGGGAAATGTTTTGTCTCGCACTATTTCGATCGATGTTTCCGGCGACCTTTGCATTGCCGTGGACTTTTGTGCGACGGAATGGACAACCAGTGAGACGCTTCCGTGGATCTATCAGACCAGCGAAACATTTGATGGAATCGACGCCGCCGAGAGCTTTGCTAGTCCGCCTTTCTTCCAGCCCTCCTGGATGGAAACGATAGTCGAGGGTCCAGCACGTGTTTCATGGCACTGGAAGGTCTCCAGCCTCACGAATGAAGGCTATATGATTTATCGAAGAAACGGATTTTGGGAGACATTCATTACCGGCGAAGTCGACTGGGAAGAGGGAACGGTTGATCTGCCAGACGGCACGCACACCTTACGTTGGGAGTATATCAAGTACTCCTCCAGCACTGGAGGTCAGGATCGCGCTTGGCTGGATCAGTTTAAAGTGGACTATTTACGCATCACCTCGCCCTCCACTCAAATAAGCGGTCCGCCGGGTGGCCCTTTCGCGCCTGATGAACAGATTTTTGTGCTGTCCAACGCTGGCCCCACCGCGATTGAATGGGACCTTTCGCCATCCGATATGTTAATGATCGGCCTGCTGACTAACTCCTTTGATTGGCTGACACCGGGGATCACGAACGGCGTGCTGGAGCCCGGCACCGTAACCAACGTCCACTTTTATGTGAACGAGGAAGCGGCCGCCAAGTCTCCGGGCACTTACTTTGCGTGGCTCACCTTCTCCAATAGCACCGCTGGCACTGCCCAGCAAAGGCATCCACTGCTGCAAGTGGACGATTATTTGATCATTTCGCCCGATGCGAGCATTCCGATCTGGGCAGGTTTCAGTGGCGGTTTTATCTTCACCACGGACCAGACATATACCCTATCAAACTCCGCGCCAACGTCATTGACTTGGCAGGTGTCGTTGTCCGACGACTGGATGAGCGCCAGCACCACCAACGGCACCTTGTCGCCAGGCGCCAGCACCCAG
>SLCI01000235.1 GCA_007125875.1 Kiritimatiellia bacterium
AGTGCGGGAAGCTAAAGGGAAAGCGCAGTATATTTTTGATGTGCTGGCGTTTCTTGTTGGTATCGGCTTGGCGTGGGCCTTTCGCTGGGAAACGACAGATCTGTTATGGAGTTTGTGGCTCTCGAGTTTGCTGACGGGCTATTTAACCCTGCTCGGGACGCTCGCGCCCTTCGTATTTATCGGGTTGTTGGCACTCATCGACCCGAAGGGTACGGGGTCCCAAAAAGCGAAGTATGTCTTCATCGTGCTCGGAGCGCTCTTCCTATTTGTCGCCTTCTTCTCACTACATTTTGGCGGATTCCATGCAGTTCATGCGTTGTTCTTGAACATACTCTTCCCCTTGGGACACGACATCGAAGTGCCCTTTTCATTCTGGCCTCCCACCATCTTGCGTTTTGCGTGGGAACTCGTGCCGCTCTATTCCTACTTCGTAATCGCGGTCGTCTTATCCCAACGCGACCGTTTAATTCTCATGCCGCTACAGAACCTCCGTGCAATGTGGGAGGCCTATCGCGAGCATGACCGGAAAAGTGAGCAAGAACTGGACGTGAAGGGCATCGTTAATGACGACCACGCGCTGAGTAGGCCGTACAGAAACATAATCCGCATGCAACTGCTGGTCTTCTTCCTCGCCCTGATCCATTTTCTAAAACTGGATTCGTTTATCGTGTTTGCCATTGTCTACGCCGTCTATTTCTTCCCGTGGTCGATCTTTGCGAAAGACACCGAGCAAGCCCAACTCACCACCAGCGATAAACTAATCGACCGCCCCATATACGAATTCCCCAGCATGAGCGACGAGGAAGGGCGGGATTAAGAATTTCACCACGAAGTTCACGAAGCGGCACGAAGGGTAGATTATAATTTCGTAATCCCTTGGTGAGCTTTGTGTCCTTCGTGGTACATCATCCGTGTCGAATGGATGATTACGCTTTAATTTTTCATGATAACAGGAGACACAAGATATGAAGTTTGACGATTTATCTAATCGAGTGATTGGCTGTGCGATCGAGGTGCATCGTGAATTGGGTCCCGGATTATTAGAGTCAACCTATGAGCAATGTCTTGCGCATGAGTTAAAACTGAGAGGCATCGCATTCACTTTGCAGCAACCGTTGCCAGTCACCTATAAAGGGTTGCACCTTGATTGCGGTTATCGCGTTGATGTGCTGGTGGAAAACAAGCTAATTCTTGAATTAAAAAGCGTAGAAACGATTACGGGCATCCATCAGGCACAGTTGCTCACTTATATGAAGCTAGCGGACATCGGAACCGGTCTCTTACTAAACTTCAACGTCGCCAAGCTCAAGGAGGGCATGAAACGCTTCGTTTTATAGCCCCTTCGTGCGCTTCGTGTCCTTCGTGGTGTGTCCCCTCGCCTTCATTTCTGGCGCTGATAGTCAACAGATCGACCGGCCTCGAACAACTCGACATCCAAGTCAATGCCTCTATCTCGCACGAGCCGTGCCATACGACGGGAGGCGGCCGCTGAATGCGGACGCACCAGCAAGACGATGTAGGCTTCGTCTCGCTGCGCCTCAACCTTATCTAGAAAAGCCATAAGACGCGGATCCAATTGCTCCATCGCCTCGCTCCACGGGATAATCTGTTCGCCCGGATAAAGTATCAGTCGGCCAGGATGTATATCGATATAGTAGGGCTCTTTGATGGTCTGGGAGCCGATGAGAACGGAATCCGACTGAGGCTGATTGAGGGCACTGGTTAGCAGTGCGGTGATCGATGTGGTTGACGGCGTGTGCAGGAAACGAAAGTTGTTCACATCGAACACAACTCGAGGCAAGGAGATGATGTCATCGCCTGTATCCTGAACGACCTCGTCAACCTTGAGCATGTCGGATTGATGAGCAAACTCGACCTGTATAAGGCGGTTGCTGATACTCTCCGTGATCATGTCATGAATGACAAAATATGATGCACCGCGCTGCTCCGCAGCCTGATACGCGGCCTGCATGACATATGCAGGCACCAGCGCCGGATTATCCGGATTAAAGGTAAGTCGAAAAGTAGATATGGGCTCTTGGCGCTCGACTTCTTCAATACGAATGCCCCCGTCGGGCGCCTCAACAGCAATCCACGCGTCCGCGTGATCCGCTGCCCAACCCAGCGAAACATACACAAGCAGTGCGAACACACTGCACACCCAGGCCGTTACAGGCTTCAGTCCGAACCCGCTGCGCATGCCATGTTTGTGCAGACTCTTCGTCATAACGGGAAACATAGCAAAGGGGCTGCGAGCGACAAGAATAGATGATGTTCAGATGCAGTCTATGAAGGAGGATAGAGCGTGACATCCGATCGGCTTTCCTGCCAAGGTCCGCGCGTCGGAAACCATAGTCAGCATGAATGGATATCGTATGGAGGATAGCGACGAAATGAAAAGACCCGGGAAGACTGCCTTAGGCTTGACCGCCTTGGCCGCACCTTTGTTATTGGAAACTGTGGTGGCCGACCTGCCAACCCGTGAACTACTGAGCCATCGCGTCCACAACGGACAACTCCACCTAGAGGTAACCGATGGCTCGATTACCCTCTCCTTCTATTCTGCGAACGCGGTCGAGGTCGTCTTCACACCCGCCGATCAGGAATCCCAACCGCCCTCCTTTGCACTCAGCAGCGACCTTCGCCCCGTGGACTTCCAGCTCGATGAACAGGAAAACGAGCTATACCTCCAAACAGACGGCCTCTCCATCATCGTATCCAAAAGTCCTTTTCGCCTGAGCTATCGCTATCGAGGCGAATCTCTAATTGCGGAGGAACCAGGCTTCGTCCAGGGGGAAGATCGCTCTGGCTTTCGCTTCCGAATTGGTGACGAGGAGCGCTTTTTCGGTGGCGGATCCCGCGCGCTGGGCCGTATGGACCGACGCGGCGAACGTCTCGAACTCTACGCGCAAAGCGCGTACAACTACTCGGATCATGCGCGCGTGATGTACTACTCCATGCCCGCGGTCATTTCGTCGCGTAAATATATGCTTGTGTTCGACAACGCGGCTCGCGGGGAACTCGACATTGATTCCGCCGGTGATGGCGCTCTTGCATTTAATGCCGTCGGCGGGCGCTGGTCCTACGTATTGATCGCCGGTGATTCCTGGCCATTATTATCCGACGCCATTGCCGATACGACCGGGCGGCAACCCTTGCTCCCGCGCTGGGCGCTCGGACACCTGACATCGCGGTTCGGCTACCAATCGCGTGCAGAGGCTGAGGCGGTGGTGGCCGGTCACGCGGAAGACGATATCCCGCTCGATGCGATCATCTTCGACCTGTATTGGTTCGGTCCCGACATGCGTGGCTATATGGGCAATCTTGACTGGGATCGAGAGGCTTTCCCGGAACCGGAAGAAATGATCCAGAACTTCAAGCGCGACGGCATCAAGACCATTCTAATTACCGAGCCCTTCATTCTCACCCAATCGACCAACTGGGATGACGCCGTCGCCCAACAGGTTTTGGCGACGGACGAAGACGGCAACGCCGGGACCTTTGAAACCTTCTTTGGCCAAGCGGGCCTAGTGGATGTTTTTGATCCGGCGGCACGTGAATGGTTCTGGGGATTCTATCGCCGCCAGATGGAGGCGGGCGTAGCCGGTTGGTGGGGCGACTTGGGCGAGCCCGAAACGCATCCGGACTTCATCCGTCACGTGATTGGCCGGGCCGAAGATGTGCATAACGCGTTCGGCCATACCTGGTCGCGCATGGTCTTCGAGGGCTATCAACGGGACTTCCCGCACCTGCGCCCCTTCAATCTCATGCGCTCCGGCTTTGTCGGCACGCAACGCTACGGCATGATCCCGTGGAGCGGCGACGTGGAACGCTCTTGGGGCGGGCTGCGCTCACAAGTGGAAATTGCGCTGCAGATGGGGCTGCAAGGTGTGGCCTACATGCATTCCGATCTGGGCGGCTATACCGGAGGAACACACGACCCCGAACTCTATATTCGCTGGATGCAATTCGGCGTCTTTCAGCCGATTTACCGGCCGCACGCGCATCCCTCCGTACCACCGGAACCGATCTTCTGGGACGACGAGACCAAGCGCATCGTGCGCGAGGCGATCCGCTTACGCTATCGGTTACTGCCGTATCACTACACGCTGATGTTCGAGAACGCCACGGCCGGCTTGCCCCTGATGCGACCGCTGATGTTCTTGGATGATCGCCCGGAGCTGCTGGACCGCATGGACGCTTACCTGTGGGGCGACGCGCTGTTGGTCGCCCCGATTCTCGATCCTGACGTAACCGAGCAACGTGTGCCGCTGCCGCAGGGCTCGCACTGGTTCGACCTCTGGACTGGCGAGCGTCACGAGGGCGGACACACCATTACCGTACCGGTCTCGCTCGAACAGATCCCGGTCTTCGTGCGCGGCGGCGGCTTCTTGCCATCGATCCCCGTCATTCTGAACACGGAACACTATGACCCGAGCAAGCTGCTGATCGATTTCTATGTCGATCCTTTGGTCACCGCCTCCAGCGGCCACGTCTACGACGATGACGGCACAACACCGAACGCTTATGAGCGCGGGGACTATGAGTTGCTGCGATTCAGCTCAGCGCACGAACCGAACCAGCGGCTTGTCCTGCGCGTGACGGGAGAAGGACGGCCCGAGCAACGCGAACTTAGATTGCGCATTCATGGCTTGGGCCAACATCCCACCGCGATCCGGATCGATGGCCGCGATGCGGCTGAGCTAGCCATATGGAACGAAGAGAGTGGTCGGCTGGAGTTGCCTATTCAATGGGATGGCGCTCCGCAGGTAATCGAGCTAGGTCTCGCCAATGATGCAAGCTCGTGACAAATTCAGGTTGCGTGGTCGAGTGACCCGCAGCTAAGGAGTTGTGGCTTGATTTCGGTTCCATTTAAAGAAGCGCTGGCGGTTTGGTTCCGGATCGGGTTATTGAGTTTCGGTGGACCCGCCGGTCAAATTGCCCTGATGCATCGCACCATTGTGGAGGAAAAGAAGTGGCTGAATGAGTCACGCTTCCTGCACGCACTCAACTATTGCATGCTCTTGCCGGGACCGGAGGCTCAGCAACTGGCCACGTACATCGGCTGGCTATTGCATGGTGTGAAAGGCGGTATCGTCGCAGGTCTGCTATTCATATTGCCTGGCGCACTGGCGATTCTAACGCTCTCCTGGGTTTATGTGTCGTTCGGCGACCTGACAGTGGTCGAAGGCGTCTTCTTCGGGCTTAAGGCCGCCGTTCTCGCGATCGTGCTACAAGCCTTGATCCGGATCGGCCGGCGCGCACTGCAAGGCATCATGAAACCCCTCTTGGCAGTCGGTGCCTTCATCGCTCTGTTCGCCTTTGACTTACCCTTCCCGCTCGTCGTGCTCGGCGCCGGCCTGATCGGTTATGTTGTAGCCAAACGAGACGGGACGGTGACGGGACCGGATATCGAAGACCAGATCGTCGTCCACGCCGGCACCAAGCGGGCCGCGCTCGCATGCCTGACCTTATGGTTGGCGACCATCGGGGCCCTGCTGGCAACCGTCGGCCACGACAATGTCTTCTCTCAGATTGCCGTGTTCTTTTCGAAAATGGCGGTGGTCACGTTTGGCGGGGCCTATGCAGTACTGGCGTATGTGGCGCAACAAGGCGTAGAGCATTTTCAATGGCTGCAGCCCGGCGAAATGCTGGAAGGCTTGGGGCTGGCCGAGACCACGCCTGGCCCCTTAATCCTCGTCACTCAATTCGTCGGCTTTCTGGCCGCCCATCGCCAGGCAGCGGCGGAGCCCAGCCTTCTGTATGCCATCATCGGCGCCCTACTCACCCTATGGGTGACGTTCCTTCCCTGTTTCCTGTGGATCTTCAGTGGCGCCCCTTATGTCGAGAGACTGCGCGCCAATCATGCCCTGTCCGCCGCGCTGGCGGCCATCACCGCCGCCGTGGTTGGCGTGATCGCCAACTTGGCGGTGTGGTTCTCGGTCAACGCATTGTTCGCCGAGCAACTCCGGATCACCGGGTTGGGCCTCGAGATTAGCTTGCCGGTTTTGCAGAGCGTGGAGTGGCCGATGCTGACACTGGCCCTGATTGCGTGCCTACTCGCATTCAAACTCCGCGTGGGTGTGCTGTCGCTGCTCGGCACCTCAACCGTGCTAGGGATCTTGTGGACGCTATGGTCGGCGTGAGGGATGGCGCCTTGGCGTGATGGGATTGGGAGGGAGAGGCTAGCGCGGGGACGGAAAATGAGCCGGATTCAGCGAGTCGAGTAAGGGTATTCGAGTAAGTGTGGCGATTAAGCGTCACCCTACTGTAGACCGATCCTCTGCGGTCGGCTGCCCGCGGGGCGAACCTCGACATGACCGTTTCTTCCTATGAGCGCTGCGTAGTCATTGTTCGCTTTCCCGCCGCGTGATGGAATTGGCGGGACTTAGCACCCGCTGAAAACTGATCCACACAGTTTCTCGTTGCAGCAGGTAGTCGATGGGGTATGCTGGTGCAAGCAACGATTAGCGAAAGGTTGGCAACAAATGGCCGGTTGGTGGAAACAATTTTTGGAATGGCGCAGAAAGGTGGTCGAGGAGACCGGTGGCGCCCCTTATATCGATGTATCAGAGGAGGATAAAGAATCTATGAATGCAGACCATGAAGGCGAGAAAAAGGGCGGATGGCTGACACGTTGGCGCCAACCCAAACGCGAAGAAAAGCAACTGGCCACACTACAGGAAGGCTTTAATGAACTGGTCGGCTTGACGCGCTCGATTCGCGAGCACATGCAACAACAAGCCCGCACCCAAGCGACGCTCGTCGAGATGATGGAGCATTTACCCGGTGCCGTTGAAAGCCTGAAAGGCGTTGGCGAGGCGACCAAGCAACAGACCGAGACGTTAAGCCTTTTAAAACAACAACTCGAAGCGGGCGCGCGCAACGAAAACCATATGATGGAAAGCATGCGGAGCTTCAACAAAACATTGGCGCTCATGGACGACCTGAGCAAGAGCACTTCGCAAACGGTATCCAGCATGTCGGATCGCACCCGCGACTCCGAAGATATGCTGCGCACGATATTAGAACGCTCCGAGCGGCGACTTATATACATGATCGTCACGGTCATGCTGGTGACGTTGACGGTATTGGGCGTTGGCCTGTATATCGGCTTCGGTCAGCGCGCCGATGCCCCCACACTGATTGTTCCGATCGAAGAAGAGCAACTCATCATACCGGACGAACCGTCCACCGATGAAGAAGAGGCTGCCGCTACGTTCGAGCATCAAAAGAGCATTTCCGAGTTAGGCGATTGGCCGGAGGAGGAAGCTGAGCAGCTTCCCGCGGAAGAGCTGGAAGAGATCGAACCGACGGAGGAAGTACCCCCCGTGGATCCGGAAGAAATCCTCGCCCCCGAGCCTGTTGAGCTGGAAGCCGTCGAAACGGATACTGAGTTAATCGAGCCGGTTGAACTCATTCCAGCAGAGCAGACTATTCCAGCGGAGCCGATAGAAGACGAGGATCACGCGCCCCAGGCGGAGGAAGTCGTCGAAGTGATTACGGAAGAGCCCGAAGCTGCTGATGATGACATCGAAGAAGACACCACGCCGGAAGAGGAAGAGGACGAAGGTAACGGCGACGAGGTGATCGAAGAAGAGGATATCGAAAAGGAGTACGAATAAGCTCCATGGGGCGCCTTCTCGGGATTGACTACGGGGAACGGCGTATCGGCTTGGCCATTAGTGACATCACGGGCACCATCGCAACTCCATTAGAGGTCGTACCCGGTAACGATCCACCGCAAGCCGCGAAACAGATTGTGGGCATTGCTGAAGCGCGTGAGGTCAGCCGCATCATCATCGGCTTGCCCATGCGAATGGACGGATCGCACGGGCCCGCTGCCGAAAAGGCCAAGGCTTTTGCCGACCTGATCCGCAAACACACCGTCATCCCGATTCAGTTCTGGGATGAGCGCTTCAGCACGCTAACCGCCGAACAAGCGTTGATCGAGGGCGGGGCACGCCGCGACAAACGGAAACAGGTCGTCGACAAATTGGCCGCGCAAATCATTCTGCAGCACTATCTCGACGCTCAACCGGGCGAGCCGTTTGCTACCCCATGACCACGCAGCGCTATCGCATCGACATTGCCTACGACGGAACAGACTTCGCTGGCTGGCAAGTGCAACCGCGTCACACCACGGTGCAGGGCGAGCTGGAGAACGCGTTAAAGCAACTTTGTGGACAGCATGTGCGCGCGGAAGCCAGTGGCCGCACGGATGCAGGCGTCCATGCCCGCGGTCAAGTGGCTCACTTCGACTGGCCTGAAAAGGCGGCGCGTCCGGACCGCCTGATACGCGGGATTAATGCACTCCTGCCCGAGTCGGTGCGCGTCATGAAACTACGGTCGGTGCCCGAATCATTTCATGCCCGATTTAGTGCGGTCGGAAAAGAGTATCGCTACTTCATCGATAACGGACCAATTCGCCAGCCGATTGATCGTTTCTATCGCACATGGGTGCGTGATCCTTTGGATGTCGTGGCCATGCAGAAGGCCGCTGCGTTGCTGGAGGGCGAACACGACTTCGCGGCGTTCGCGGCTAACCCCAACCGCGAAATCGACGGCACGATTCGCACGATTTACCGACTCTCCGTTACCCGAAAGGGTTCCCTGCTCACGATCCGAGCTCACGGTAATGGGTTTCTCTACAAGATGGTGCGAAGCCTAAGTGGATTTTTGTTGCGCGTGGGACGCCAAGAAGTGCAACCGGAACTGGCCCAAACAATTTTGCAATCAAAACTGCGCACGGCACGGGTCCCTACCGCGCCACCAGAGGGGCTCTTTTTATGGCGCGTCTTCTACTAATATGGGCTGATAGCCTGTACGCTTATCGAAACCGGACGAGCGGAAGGATTCAATCTCGCCGTCTGGAGTCTGCACGAAGAAGATGGCCTCTAGCTCGGGACGCGTCTCGATCCATTCGGCGCCGGCCTCCTCGCCCATCACGATCAGGGCGGTTGCCGC
>SLCI01000086.1 GCA_007125875.1 Kiritimatiellia bacterium
CAGCAGCGCAAGCTAATTGCTGGGCAAGCGAGTGTGCTTGACGCACTTATAGGAGTTGGCGATATTCTGACCATGAGCACGGCATTAGCAGACGTTGCAACAAGCAGCTACATAGACGGCGCCTTGAGCGAAGTCCGTGCGTTGATGCGTGCCAGTTTCGACGACACCCCCTTAGCTTTCCTCGCTGGCGAGTCGAAAACATTGATTGGTACCGGCAAGATGCTGCGTTCACGGTTACCTTTCCGGATAGGACCTACCGTCGGCACCCCGCGCAAGACGCTAACGCACGCCGCCGCTGCCGCCGAAATGATCCACACGGCCAGTCTGCTACACGATGACGTGATTGATGGCGGGCTACTCCGACGCGGTGCACCCGCTTTTTGGGTTGAGCGCGGCGTATCGGGCGCCATTTTGCTGGGCGACATGATGCTTTTCAAGGCCGTGGATGTCGTTTGCCAGGTCGAAGACAGCCGACTCGCGCATCCGCTAGTGCTTTTCACCGGTGAAGTCTGCCAAGCCGAGTCAGAGCAAGAGTTGATTTTTCGTGGGCGCGACACGTCATGGGACGATTATGTGCGGATCGCCCGATTCAAAACCGGCGCCCTCTTCGCATTTACGGCTTATGCGGCAGGAAGCGCTGATCCGGTCGTGCGTGACGCACTCACGGAGGCAGGCTACGCCGTTGGTACGGCTTATCAGTTGGCCGACGACATACTCGACGCGAAAGGCAGCGCGAAAGATTCCGGCAAGACGCTGGGAACCGATTCGGAGCGCGCCAAGAACACTTTAATGACGTTTTTGCCGGAAGGAGTTGAACCCGCTACCCACGTGCGTGATCTTTGCGCATCGGCTCGGGAGGGGTTGGCACGGTGGCCAGAAGTGCAGGCCGCTTGGGACCAGTATATGGAGCTGGACCTCATGCCCGAACTAGAGAAGCACTTGCAGCTTATCGAAAGGTAGATTGCGCGTCCGAAACAGGCCGATGAGCTCGGTTCATGCGGCGGTTTAGGATCGGGAAACGCGGTACGGCGTTTTTCGAGCGTATCTATTTGACTTTGCTGGGACAGTTTGTAGATTCCCATGGCAAATCCGCGCAGCCCCCCAACCATAAGGGTCTGCAGTGTAGAGTGAACCGCTATTGCCAGGGTATTTATGACGCCAATACAGATTAAAAAAGGGTTGGACATCCCTCTTGCCGGTGCGCCCCGGCCCGAGATTGTGGATATACCGGCTGCAAAATCAGTTGCGGTCTACCAGGAGTTTCCCGGGCTGAAAGCCAAGTTGCGTGTGGCCGAGGGTGATCAAGTAGGCAAAGGATCGCCGCTTTTCATCGATAAGAAGCGCCCGGATCTGCAATTCTGCTCGCCAGTCGCTGGTGTTGTAAAGGCCATTGAATACGGTGCACGACGTGCGCTGTACCGCATTGTGATCGACGTCGGCCAAAGCGAAACGCCCGATGTCGAATTTCAACGCTATTCAGCAGACCAATTGCGGGGTGTAGAAAGATCCGCGGTTCTTTCGCAGCTTCTCTCTTCGGGTTTGTTTAGTCTCATTCGGCAGCGTCCTTTTTCGCGCATTGCGGATCCGGAAATCACACCGAAAGCGATTTTTGTCAACGGCATGAACACCGCGCCATTTCTGCCCGATTTAAATGTCGTCGTGCAGGGCCAAGAGCGTGCCTTTCAGGCGGGTTTAGATCTTATGACCCGGCTCACCGAGGGTGATGTCCATCTGTGTATTGCCCCTGATGCGGCGGATTCAATCAAGAGTGCCTCAAACGTGAAGGTACACCAATTCAGTGGGCCGCATCCCTCTGGTAACACCAGTATTCACATTCATCACATTGATCCGATGGAGCCGACCGATCAGGTATGGACCATTCGTGGTACCGACCTGATTCGTATCGGTCAGTTATTCTTGGACGGGAATTATCCCGACAAACACGTGATCTCGCTCGGCGGCCCGGGAGTGAAAGAGGACGCCCGTGCACATTACCGCGTACAGATTGGCACGCCGCTGGTTGATTTGTTGGATGGCCGTATGCAAGACGGTGAACAGCGGGTCATCAAGGGCGACGCTTTAGCGGGCGTGGCAATGCAGGAGGGTGAGCATGTTTCAGCCATTTGCAGCGCCATCACCATTCTGGCCGAGGGGCGCGAACAGTTTTTTATGGGGTGGATGGCGCCCGGCATCAACAAACTGAGCGCCTCGCGTGCGTACCTATCCGGTTGGAACGGGCACAAGCGAAAGTGGGACCTCACCACCAATATCAACGGCGGCTACCGAGCGATGGTATTTACTGGTCTCTACGACAAATATATGCCGCTCAATATTCTGGTCGATTACTTGGTGCGCGCGGTGTTGGCGCATGACACAGATGAGGCGATTTCGCTCGGCATACTCGAGACAGACCCCGAAGATTTCGCGCTTTGCGCATACGTATGTCCCTCAAAAATGGATATTTCTGGAGTAATCCGGCAGGGATTAGAGGAAATTGAGAAGGAAGGCATCTGATGAAGTTTCTGTTGAAAAGACTGCAGAAGAACAAGCACCTTTTTGAGCCCGGCGGCAAACTGGAGCGTCTCTTCCCTCTCTATGAGGCGCAAGAGAGCTTCCTGTTCACCCCTCCTGAGACGGCCAAAGGCGCCCCGCATGTGCGCGATGGATTGGATCTAAAGCGCGCGATGATCACGGTCGTATTCGCACTCATCCCGCCGACCTTGTGGGGTATTTTCAATGCTGGCTTGCAATATAACACGGTAAACCAAATAGCAGACGCCTCGACCATGGATCATTGGATTCAGGGCATGATCATTGTGATGCCGATCATCTTGGTGTCTTATATCGTGGGCGGTATTATTGAGGTGGCCTTCTGTATTATACGTAAACACGAGGTCAATGAAGGGTTTTTGGTCACCGGTCTGCTATTCCCTTTAACGCTGCCCCCGACGATTCCGCTTTGGCAGGTGGCTGTGGGCATTGCTTTTGGTATTCTAATTGGAAAAGAAATCTTCGGCGGAACGGGCTTCAATGTGCTGAACCCAGCGCTTACGGCCCGCGCATTCGTCTTTTTCGCGTATCCGGCCCAGCTCTCTGGTGATCAGGTATGGACCGTGGTAAAAGATGGGGCCACGCAGATCGATGGCTTTACCGGTGCAACGCCGTTGGCTGTTGCGGCCAATGTGCCGGACGGTCAGTCTGTTATCGCCGCTCTAAATGAAGCGGGTTTCACGTGGGCCACCATGTTTGGTGGTGCGATGGGCGGTAGTATCGCGGAGACATCCGTCATACCCATTCTCATTGGAGCCGCCATTTTGATCGCGTTGGGTATCGGGTCGTGGCGCATCATGGTCGGAGGTGTGATTGGTTTGATTGCTGGCGCGAGCTTGCTGAACCTGTTGCCGGCCGACAACTTTTCGCCTTTCACGCAGCTACCGTTCTACTATCACTTGGTGATGGGTAGCTTCGCGTTCGGCATCGTATTTATGGCTACCGATCCGGTGTCCGCCGCCGCAACCACCACGGGCAAGTGGATTTACGGTATCATGATCGGACTCTTGGCTGTCATTATCCGGGTAGCCAATCCAGCCTTCCCCGAGGGCATCATGTTAGCGATTCTGTTCATGAATGTGATGGCGCCGATGATCGATCATTACGTTCTTCAGGGCCATATTCGTAAGCGCCAAGCCGATATCAAAGCAAGGAGGATTAGCTATGCAACAAGCTGATCGTCAGTTAGTAACATTTGCATTAACCATTTGTTTAACCTGCAGTATTCTGCTGTCGGCGATCGCCGCCGGGCTGCGTGATCGTCAGGAGCGCGAAGTTGAGCTGGATCGAAAAATGAACGTGTTGATTGCGTTCGGTGTAGATACACGTGACGAGCGTGGTCGCCGTATTTCGGGCGAAGAGGTTGACGCCATTTTTGCCTCGAACATCCGTGAAATCATCCTCGATGCCGACGGCAACCAAACCGATGAGGAGCCGGATCCCGTTGCCATTCGCGAAAGACGGCAGCTGCCCTTATATCTGTGGGAAGAAGACGGGGAAGTGAAGCGCTACGCATTCCCAACCTCCGGGCAAGGGCTGTGGTCCACAATTTATGGTTTCCTTGCGCTCGAGCGGGATCTGGCGACGATTGCTGGAATCACCTTCTTTCGACATGGTGAGACACCCGGACTAGGTGGCGAGGTCGATCGTGATTGGTTTACAGACCAATTTCGTGGCAAGAAGCTGTTCGATGATGGAGAGCCAGTCCAATTCCGTGTTGTGCAAGGCGGCGTCAGCTCTCGTTATCCGGACGGCAATCCGCACGCCGTGGATGGCATTAGTGGTGCCACTGTCACGGGGGTGGGTGTTGCACGTTTCATTTCAGAAGACTTCAAGCGCTACAATCAATTCTTTGAACAGATTCGTGGAGCGTAATTTTTACGAAAACCACTTGAAAGTGAATCAACATCGTCTATGTATGAATAGACTCTGGGGGTAACGTATGGCGGCAACGAAGAAAATTATTACTGATCCGCTGTCGGACAATAATCCCATCACCATTCAGGTGTTGGGCATCTGTTCGGCACTGGCGGTGACCGTGCAAATGGAGACCGCGTTTGTGATGGCCTGCGCTTTGACGGCGGTACTCACGAGCTCAAATCTGATCATTTCTCTCCTGCGCAACTACATCCCGAGCCGCATCCGCATGATTGTGGAAGTCTCGGTGATCGCCTCACTCGTGGTGATTGTTGATCAGGTGCTGCGCGCGTTCCTGTTCGAGTTAAGTCGTCAGCTCAGTATTTTCGTCGGTTTGATTATCACCAACTGTATCGTGATGGGTCGCGCAGAGGCCTTTGCGATTCAGAATCCGCCGGGCAAATCGTTACTCGACGGATTAGGTAATTCACTGGGTTATAGCGTTATTTTGTTACTGGTAGCTTCGGGTCGCGAAATTCTCGGCGCGGGTACGTGGTACGGTATGCGCGTATTGCCTGAGGCCTACATGGGTAACGGACTGGCTGTTCTGGCACCAGGAGCCTTCCTTATTCTGGGTATTATCATTTGGGTGCAGCGCACCGTCACCAACAATTTTAAAGACGACTAAGGGCGAGGATTTAGATCATGCATTACATTAGTCTCGCGGTTGAAACCATTTTCATTAACAACATCGTCCTCGCCTACTTTTTGGGGATGTGTTCATTCTTAGCTTGCTCAAAGAAGGTTGAGACGTCCTTTGGTTTGGGTATGGCCGTCATCTGCGTGCTGAGCCTGACCGTGCCGTTCAATTGGGTGATCGAGAATTATTTCTTAAGCGAGGGGGCGCTGGCTTGGACCGGAGTGCCGGCCTTGGCTTCCTTGGACCTTTCCTTCCTGAACCTGATTTGCTTTATCGCCGTGATCGCGTCCACCGTGCAGTTGGTGGAAATGGTGCTCGATAAGTATTTCCCACGTCTCTACACGTCGCTCGGGATCTTTCTGCCTCTGATTACGGTGAATTGCGCAATCTTGGGAGGCTCCCTATTTATGGTCGAGCGAACCTACACATTGGCCGAGTCGGCGGTGTACGGCTTCAGCTCTGGGTTCGGTTTTGCCTTGGCGATTGTCAGCTTGTCCGCGGTACGTAAGAAGATTCGTTACTCTCAGATCCCCGCAGGTCTGCAAGGGTTGGGTATGACGATGATTTTGACCGGCCTGATGTCGATGGCTTTCATGTGCTTTGCAGGAATTGACCTGTAATTTGTTAACGGAGAACGGTTATGGATATGCTTGTTTATGTAGTCAGTAGTGCTGCCATTTTCACCGGCATCATCATGTTCCTGATTGTGGGCTTGGTGATGGTGTCTAAAAAATTGGCTCCAGCTGGTGAAGTAACCGTGGATATCAATGGTGGGCAAAAAGTCATCAACGTCTCTCCGGGCACGACCCTGCTGAACATCTTGTCCAACGATAAGGTCTACTTGCCATCCGCGTGCGGCGGTGGCGGTACCTGCGCCATGTGCAAGTGCCACATTGATGAGGGCGGCGGTAGTATTCTTCCCACAGAGACGGGCCACATCAACAAGCAAGAGGCCCGCGAAGGGATGCGACTGGCCTGTCAGGTGAAAGTGAAGAAAGACATGAAGATCCGCGTACCGGACGAGGTACTTGAGATCAAGAAATTCGAGGGCACCGTGCGCTCGAATCATAATGTCGCCACATTCATCAAAGAGCTGATTGTTGATCTGCCGAAAGGCGTGAATCTTGACTTTCAGGCCGGCGGTTATATTCAAATCGATATCCCTAAGTATTCGGTCGATTTCAAGAACTTCGAGGTGGAAGAAGAGTACCGTGATGCGTGGGATACCTATAAATTATGGGATTACAAAGTCGTCAATGACGAGCCATGCTTTAGAGCCTACTCAATGGCCAACCATCCCGCCGAAGGCAACATGGTGATGCTTAACGTCCGTATTGCCACGCCCCCGCCTAACATGCCGGACGTGCCGCCGGGTATCGCTTCCTCCTACATCTTTGACCTGAAGCCAGGTGACAAAGTTTGGATTAGCGGTCCATTCGGTGAGTTCTATGCGAAAGACACGAAGCGCGAGATGGTTTATATCGGTGGTGGCGCAGGTATGGCCCCCATGCGCAGTCACATCTTCGATCTTTTCCAGACCAAGCGGACGGATCGCAAAGTCAGTTTCTGGTACGGTGGCCGCTCCAAGCGTGAGCTGTTTTACATGGAAGACTTCGATCAAATTGAGAAAGAGTTTCCCAACTTCAATTTCAACGTGGCGCTGAGTGAGCCGCTGCCCGAAGACAACTGGGATGGGCCGACCGGCTTCATCCACACCGTGGTGGACGAATATCTGCGCCAACATGAAGATCCCACGGAGATTGAATACTATCTGTGCGGACCGCCTCCGATGATCGCCGCGGTCAACAAGATGCTGTTCGATTTGGGTGTGGAGCAGGAAATGATTGCCTACGACGAATTTGGCTGATGCCATGGCAGTCGTCGTAGCACCACGCGTCTACAATCCGCGCAAGACATTATTTGTCGGCACAGTCATCTTTGTGCTGATCCTGGTGTACGTCTTTCGGTCACCGCCGGAAGATGCAACCACGGGCCCGGAAGGATTAATCCGTTTCAACGGGCAAACGATGGGTACCTACTACGATATCCAGGTCGTACACGCCGATTTTACGGATGCGCAAGTTGAAGCCCTGCGACACAAAGTCCACGATTATCTGATTGAGGTAAATCGGCAAATGTCGACGTGGATATCGGATAGCGAGATTAGTCAATTTAACGCGCACGAAACCGCGGTCCCGTTCCCCGTATCGCCGTCTTTTGCCAGCGTCACGCGCGCAGCTCTTTATTGGGCGGAGGCGACTGAGGGCGCGTTTGATCCGACCCTCGATCCGTTAATCAACCTGTGGGGGTTCGGGCATCAAGTACGCGCCATGAGCGAATGGCCTAGTCAAGACGAAGTAGACGGTGCACTCGCACAGATTGGTTTTCAAGCGGTCAAGGTCACCGATGGCCCCGATGGGCCTCAACTCGAGAAACTTCGTCCCGAGATTCAGCTGAACTTGAATGCCATCGCCAAGGGCTATGCGGTTGACGGTGTGCTGGCGTTGCTCGAAGAAGCGGGCGCGGAAAACATCTATGTCGAGATTGGTGGGGACGTGGCGGCGCTCGGACAGAATCTAGCGGGCACGCCTTGGCGTATCGGTATTGAGCAACCTGTTCCGGACGCATTGCCGGGCCAGTTTCTGGAAGGCATCGTGCATATCACTCAAGGCGCCCTCGCCGGATCCGGCGAATACCGGAAATACTTGCAGGATGATGAGGGACAAAGCTATTCACACATCATTGATCCCAGAACCGGATATCCGGCTCGACACCAGTTGGCCTCGGTGAATGTTTGGGCGGAGACGTGCATGGTGGCTGATGCTGCGGCAACCGCCCTGATCGTGATGGGCGAGGAGGCCGGCGCCGAATGGATCGAGACGCGTCCCGAGCTAGAGGCCATCTTCTTCGTGCAGACTCCCGACGGCGAGATTGAATCCTTCCGCTCTACCGGTTTCGATGAGCGTACAGGCTATCAGCCTATATTAGTAGAAGACGCGCCATAAAAAGAGCCCCTCTGGTGGCGCGGTAGGGACCCGTGCGGTGCGCAGTTTTGACTGCAAAATTGTTTGGGTCATTTCCGGTTGCACCTCTTGGCGTCCCACGCGCAGCAGATAACCGCTTAGACTGCGCACCATCTTGTAGAGAAACCCATTACCGTGAGCTCGGATCGTGAGCAGGGAACCCTTTTGGGTAACGGAGAGTCGGTAAATCGTGCGAGTCGTGCCGTCGATCTCACGGTTGGGATTGGCTGCGAACGCCGCGAAGTCATGTTCGCCTTCCAGCAATGCAGCGGCCTTCTGCATGGCCACGACATCCAAAGGATCACGCACCCATGTGCGATAGAAACGCTCAATCGGCTGGCGAATTGGTCCGTTATCGATGAAGTAGCGATACTCTTTTCCGACCGCACTAAATCGGGCATGAAATGATTCGGGCACCGATCGTAGTTTCATGACGCGCACCGAATCGGGGAGCAGCGCATTGATCCCGCGCAAGAGGCGGTCTGGGCGCTGTGTGCGTTCGGGCCAGTCGAAGTGACCCACTTGACCGCGGGCATGCACGCCTGCATCTGTGCGGCCGCTGGCTTCGACCCGAACGTGTTGGCCGCAAAGCTGCTTGAGCGCCTTCTCCAGCTCGCCCTGCACCGTGGTGTGACGCGGTTGCACTTGCCAGCCAGCGAAGTCTGTTCCATCGTAGGCAATGTCGATGCGATAGCGCTGCGTGGTCATGGGGTAGCAAACGGCTCGCCCGGTTGAGCGTCGAGATAGTGCTGCAGAATGATTTGCGCGGCCAATTTGTCGA
>SLCI01000010.1 GCA_007125875.1 Kiritimatiellia bacterium
CGGCCCATCCATAGAGATTGATCGAATGCTGCCGGACCATCTCGTCCAGGTCCAACCCGCCTCCGAGCTGATAAAAACTGATCAAGACAGCGGCATGAGCGACACAAAAGCCCCCGAAATGGAGGTAAAAGATCGCCATTTCGAACGGCTTCGCCCAATGATGGACTGGGTGTTTCACACGATGCAGCACCAGCTTTAACAACGTAAAGCATCCGATAATCAGGTTCTCCGTCCAGTACAGAAGCAATATGAAATGGACATCCCAGCCGAGCCACACGACACCGGCAATCGGGACCAGATTTGCGGCGATAAGGGCCGATACGGACCAGACGGGCCTCGCTGTTGACATGGGTCCCATAACGTTTTCAGCGTTGTGTCTCTGCCATGCTGAGCGGGAATGATGCGTGCGAAGCGGTGTACCGTGGATCATCTTGTCCAACAGCCTCCCCTGATAGATGAGGATGGGTATGCCAAAAGCTGCAAAAACGAGCCCCGCAAGGATCACCACCAAGGACTTCGCTTGCGGCCCAGGCTCAAGCACGGATACCGATGGATCACGGAGGAGATAGGCCACATGAACCGTGGTGCCAACAGTATATCGGTCGGCAATCCGTGTTGCGTCCGCTCGGCTGTTATGGCTCATATTGCCAAAGCGAATGCGAGTTCCGAGAAATTCTGTGCCGTCAATGGAATAGACATAGCTCACCCGCGGGGTGAACGTCGGGCGACCTTCCCCCCCAGAGTTAACGCGTACCTCCGATTCAATGATGGTACCCAGCGCGGTCGGCCATGACAGGCTGCTCTTGCCTGTTCCCCATTCCCGCACGCCATGGGCAATCAACAGAATACCGATGACGCTGAAAAGGATCCCCATCAAATTGATGAGTACGCGATGCTTAAGCTGATTCATTTGATCTTATTGGGATGCATAACATAAACATGGCTTGCAGACTGAATCGTATAGCCACAGTTGCGAACGCTATCAGAAAAGCTAGCCCCGAGGGTGATTTGAGAAAGCTTTGCAAGTACGGTGCTTGATCCCAATCGGTAAAGGATGGTCGGGGCGGCGAGATTTGAACTCGCGACCTCTTGAACCCCATTCAAGCGCGCTACCAGTCTGCGCTACGCCCCGTTATGACCAACATTTACTCATCTGCTGTAGCGAAGTTGTCCCTGGCGGGACGCGCTGGAGTCCAGATGAGTGAAAGCTGAATAGGTGTACCAAGACTCGGGGCTGTGGTCAATGATTCGATTAGTCCATTTAAAGGAACGCGGTAGCCGCCGTCGTTAGACGGTGGAAACTTTTGCCGAGCGGCGAATAATCCACGTCCTAATGGACGCGGCTACATTTTAGAATCGATTTAAGGTTCTATAGACATCGCATAAACCGTAAGCGTCACGCCAAGCCCCTCTTGTTGAACTCTGCCTGAACGTCATAGCGTATCTGCTATGACAACTATACCTACCTCAAATGATTCGTCTGTAGAACTGAAAACCGACGCCCTTGGCCGGGTCCGAACACCGCCGGAGCAGCGTGAAGCTTTGCTGGACGCCTTTGAGCAGAGCGGGATGACCGAGGCCGCCTTCGCCCGCTTGCACGGCATCTGCTACCAGACCTTCATGGGCTGGCTTAAACGAGCCCGCAAAAAGTCCCACAATGAACCGCAGTTTCAAGAACTGGTCGTCACCTCCGGCAAGCCCTGCACGCATGGCCTGACTGTTGAACTGCCCGGTGGCGGTCGTTTCCTTCTGGATCGCGCCGATCAGCTGCCCATGGCCACGGCGCTGCTGCACTATCTGGAGGCCCGGCGATGATCAGCTTTACCGGCGCGCTGAAAGTCTATCTGGCGCTTGAACCCCAGGATATGCGCAAGAGCTTTAACGGACTGTGCGCCTTAGTCAGCGATCATCTGGAGGCTGATCCCTATCAAGGAGCACTCTACATCTTCACTAATCAGCGCCGTAACCGCCTCAAGATTTTGTTCTGGGACGGTACCGGTTTATGGGTGGCCTGCAAGCGGCTTGAACAAGGCCGGTTCAGTTGGCCCAAGCCCTCCAGCAAATCGCAAAAACGCCTGTCACTGACACCGGAAGCATTGGCAATGCTGACCGATGGTATTGACCTCAAAGACGGTCGTTTGCGGCCTTGGTATGAGCGCGAAGAAAAGTGCTGAGTCGAGACACTTTTTTTGAGTTGGATCGCCGTGCCGTTGTCTAAGTGGGCATGCGTAAAAATGCGATCAAAGAACTTCAACTGGAGGTCGAGCGACTCCGCAAAGAGAACGAGCTTCTGCGACAGAAGCTGGATGCTTTGGCCCGTCGCATCTTTGGTCGAAAGAGCGAGCAGTTGGACGCCAATCAACTGGAGTTTTTGCTGGGAAAACTGAATGATCCCGAACCGACTCCGGCCTCCGGGAGTGCGGCGCTTCCGGAGGCCGCACCCGCACCACGCCGCAAGAAGCCTCGTCAACCGCGCTGTCCCGATAATCTTCCGGTAGAAGTCGAGGTGATTGATCCAGCTCCGGTAACGGAGAACCCTTCCCTTTGGCGTCAGATCGGTGAAGAGATCAGTGAGCAACTGGATTATGAACCCGGCCGGTTCCTGAAGCGTCGGTTGATCCGTCGAACCTGGGTTCGCCGGGATGAAGTCGATGCGGTTCCGATGACGGCACCGCTTCCGCCCAAACTGCTGGAACGCGGGATCATGGCGCCGGGTCTGTTGGCGCATGTGCTGGTCGCTAAATATGCTGATCATCTACCGTTATACCGCCAGCAGGAGATCTATCATCAGCGCCATGGTGTTTATCTGCCGCGTCAGACGCTGGCCCGCGGAATCGAACTGGCGGCGGACTGGCTGCGTCCGATTGTTGACGCGATGCAGGCTGAACAGTTTTCAGGGGGTTACCTCCAAATCGATGAAACGCCGGTGAAGTACTTGAGTCCCGGTAAGGGACGCACTTCGCAGGGCTACTTCTGGACGGTGCATGTGCCCGGCGGGGACACGGTCTATCACTGGGCTGCGGGTCGCGGTCATGAACACCTGCTGGACATTTTGCCCGACGACTTTGCCGGGACGGTGCAGTGCGATGCCTATGGAGCATACCAGGTCATGTCGAAGAAGCGACGTGATGTTGTGCTGGTTGGTTGCTGGGCGCATGTACGCCGGAAGTTTCATGAGGCGTTCAAGCAAAAGGAATCGCCGGTTCGCTCGGCTTGGATACTGAATCAGATCGGTCATCTTTACCGCATCGAGCGGCGCTTGAGGGAAAGCCGGGCGGGGCCGGCTTTGCGGGCGGCGGTTCGGCAATCCGAAAGCCAACCTATTTTGCATCGACTCTATAGAGCATTAACTCGCATCAAACCTGGTCATCGCCCGCAAAGCCTGATGGGCAAAGCGATCGGCTATGCGCTTGGGCAATGGGATCTGCTGGGGGTGTACCTGTGCGATGGTCGTGTTGAGATCGATAACAATCTGGTGGAGAACGCCATTCGCCCGACGGCGTTGGGCCGGAAGAACTGGCTGTTCATTGGCGCAGATGAAGCGGGTTGGCGGAGTGCGGTGATCTATTCGATCATTCAGAGCTGCAAGGCTCACCAGATCGAGCCGTACACGTATCTAAAGGATGTGCTGACCCGCTTACCTTCGCTGACCAACCATCAGGTTGCCGGGATCACGCCGAGGGCGTGGGCCAAGGCGCGCACAGAACAACCCGCCAGCGCGTCATAGGTGTCATAAACAGATATCTCTGACCCGTGTCATAGGGGGCTTGGCGTGACGCTTACCATAAACCTGCCAGCGAGGGTTCTGAAACAGCAGATTGACGCGCGGATCGGAGAGGATTTGCATTGGTTTATGTGTGTGAATGGCGACGAAAGCCGGAGCGGTCTTTTCCAGCTCGTCCAGTAGCGCGCTCGACGCGATCCCATGGCTGCGTTCCTGGCGACGGATGGCATCCCAGCGGGGCGTGGAGCGGCCGGAATAGCCGTTCACCAAATGAAGGCGCGGGAAGGATTGGAAATAGAGCATGTGGCGCGTGCTGCGTGAAAACGGGTAGGACGGCAAAACGACGATGGAGCCATCCAATTGCTCGAAGAACTTCTGTTCATCCGGTCTCGGTTCAACGAAGTCGGGCGGGAACACACGATGAGGCGGACGAATGTGCGCGGGGTCCAGCACTTGCAGAATCGCGACGGCGACAAACAGCGTCATTAGATGGGGCCTCGCATCGAGCGGTTTCTGCGCGTACCAACCCGCTGCGCCAATGGTGACGGTCACAATGAGCACCGCGTAGCCCAGATACGCGATGCGGCCAACCGCGCGCATGGACGTGAACCCGGGGAACCACGGCGCGAAGACACCCCAGATGGAGGGGTTCACCGCTTCCCCGACAAAATACCGATGCGGGCCCAGTGCCAAGCCGTACAGCAGCACTGCGCAGAATGCGAGAAAGGCCATCATGAGCGAAAACGGCTGTCGACGGTAACGGCGACCGGTGATGATGAGATACAGGATCAGCGCGACACCCACAAATACGACGCCGTAAATGGCGATCACGGCCCTGATCTCCCGTACTTTCAGTGCAATCAGTAGTAGTGAGAGCGCGCAGACCCAAAGGAGCCGCTGTTTCAGGAGATCACGCCAGCGAATGCGACTCAGTTTCGGCAACGCACGCACCCCCAACACCAACAGCGCGATCATGAGTCCAGGCCCGAGCCAGGCGATGCGTTCATGGTGGGTGCCGGGATAGTCGTCGAACAGATTTCGCAACAGATCGTGCGTCAAGCCGTGTTGCGGTGTCCACAGCTCGCTCAGGCGTATCGCGAAGGTGGTCACATCCGAGGCGAGATAGCCCTCATGGCTATAGCGCATATAGGCCAACGCCAACGGCAGGGCTAACAGGGCACAAATCAGTCCTAGACCAAGGGCCTGCCAGATATGCAGGCGGAACCGGACCGAATCGGCGGCATATTGCTGGATGGCCCACGCCAGGGTGATGATTATGCCAATCACCGCGAAATACGGAGCGCTATACAACATCAACACCAGCGGCAGCGCCACGGGCCACAAGCGCCTCGACGCCGGGGCGCGGGCATAGTGGAACATGCCGCCGAGCAGCACAAAAATGCCGAGCGAGGTGAGATTTTGTAGGTGGGTGAAGTGGTTGAGGAGCACGGCCGGCGTGAAATGGGTCACTCCCGCCAAGATCGGCACCCACCAAAAGGCCGAGGGAGGCAACTCGGGGAAGTGGTCCCGTACCCAAGCGATTACCTGATAGAACAGATAACAGAGTGCAGCAAAATGAATGGCGGACCAGAGTATGCCGGTCAGCCAAAAAGCATCGATACGTGAGGGCATGAGTACGTCAGCTAAAAAATAGATCGGACTGATGGCCAACAAGTTATCCGACCAGAAAATGGCCCCCTGCTGATCCGGCCAGAAGATGGGCGGATGGAATAGGGATACGTCCGGATTCGTGAGGGCGAGCCGGATGTGATTGAGTACCCAGAGATTGAAGAAGCCGTCGCCCGCATCGCCCCAAAGCCGACCGGGGATATAATTAAAGAGGGACAGATACCACACGGCACCTGCAATATAGACGCAGACTGCAAATGCTGTGATTTTCCAGTTCAGGTGAGGGTTCATTGGCTGAGGCTTTTCGGAACGTGCTCTGATGCGGAAAGACCCGATCGAAGCGCGTGTACGCAGACACGCCGACCGCAGAGGGGCGGTCTACAACAGCCGAGGCTTGTAGGCCGGGGCTCTGTCCCCGGCGCATCCTGTATCTGGAGATTCGCCGCACCTTTCCCATGAAGCGGCGGTAGGGCGAGGCGTCCCGCCGAGCCGCTGGCGGAAGCACAGGAATATGATCTGAACTTGATCTGATCAATCGAACGGCTCACCGGGACGGTTCGCCCTACCACATTTGGATGCGACTTGAGTCTTTTGAAGTGGGACAATGAATCGTGCATGCGCGCGGCATTCGGGTGATCCGACTATCTTTTCAGATCGTTCAGAAACTCCAGCAGGTCTTCCCAAGACTGTTTATCCGCGTCGACATTGTAGGCAGCGCCGCGGCTGGGGTCGTCACCTGCATTCCAATCGGTAAACGAATGCACGGCGTCTTCGTATGCGATGAAGGTGTACTCGACATCCCCAGCGGCCATCTCCTCACGAAAGGCTTTAACTTCCTCCTCCGGCACAAGAGGATCAATCGCACCATGCTGTACCAGAATGCGTGAAGAAATTGATTTGGCGTCACTGGCATTTGGAGTGTGCAGGTTGCCATGAATACTCACGGCACCGGCGATGTCCGCGCCTGAGCGGGCCAATTCCAAAGCCACCATACCGCCAAAGCAGTAGCCCATGACCGCAATGCGTTTGGGATCAACCTCATCGCGAGCCCGCAGGACATCCAACGCTGCTGCTGCACGTTGTCGAGTCAATGCGCGATCGGCGTAGAAGCGTGACGTGGCTTCGCGTCGCGCCTCCATGGTCTCTGGACGAACGCCTTGGCCATACATATCGGCCACGAATACGGCATAGCCCAGCGAGGCCAACATGCGGGCTCGGGCCAACTCGTAGTCACCCGCTCCGCCCCACTGATGGAAAATTATGATGCCCATCGCAGGAGTGTCCGATATCGGATCGAACACAAATCGCCCTTCGGCGGTGGTGCCGTTGATGTCATACTCGATGACCTCATCAAACAGTTGAGCGGAGACCTGTATTCCTAGTAACGCGACGGAAAACAGAACAAGATATCTCTTATGGTTCATTTCAACTCACTTTCTTTTACGACAAGCGCTTAGATTAGCGATCCGGCGGCGCTTGCGCGAATTCATCTTTATCATCCGGGGGGAGATCGAAGAAGCCGCTATCCCAATCCGCTTTTCGCCAGGCCTCTTTGGCTTCTTCAATCTTTTCTTTCGACGACGCCACAAAGTTCCACCAAATGTAGCGTGGTCCGTTCAGGGTTTCGCCTCCCAACAACATCAAGCGTGCACCTTGCGATCCAGCCACTACGGTAATCGGATCGCCGGGGCGGAATATCATCATGCGACCAGGTTCAAAAGACTGTCCCGCGACCAGCACTTCCCCTTCCACCACATACAAGCCGCGATCCTCGTGCTCGTCGGGCATCGGGAGCGTCGCCCCAGGTGCAAGCGTGGCATCCACATAGAACATTTCGGAGAAGGTTTTGACCGGTGATCGCTGGCCGTAGGCGGAGCCGAGAATGAGGCGTAGTTGCTTGCCCTCTGCATCGAGGAAGGGTAATTCGGCTTTCGATCGGTGTTCGAAGTCGGGTTCACGATCCTCGTCCCCCTCCGGTAAAGCAACCCACGTTTGGATACCGAACAGTGAATGGGGATGCGCGCGGGTGGCGGGACTGGTACGTTCTGAATGGGTTACAGCTTTGCCTGCGGTCATCCAGTTGACTTCGCCGGGATAAATCATCTGGTTCGTACCGATCGAATCGCGATGTTGGAATTCGCCTTTGTAAAGATAGGTCACGGTGGACAGGCCGATGTGAGGATGTGGCCGGACATCGACGCCTTGGTTGGTCAGGAATTCGGCTGGGCCAGCTTGATCGAAGAAGATGAAGGGACCGACCATTTGACGTTTGGGCGCCGGTAACGCGCGTCGCACCTCGAAACCACCCATATCGCGGGAGCGCGGAATGATGAGGGTTTCGATGCTGTCAATTGCGGTCCCTTCGGGACAGGTTGGGGCCAAGGCGGGGTTCCAGCTCATTGTCATCCTCCTACGTAAGATCGGGCCATTCGTCAGAGCCCATAATGTACCGAAGTGTGGGACGGAGGACGATGATAATTTGTGGGCAGCAGGGGTGATATGAGAATAGCGGCTCGACATAAGTGTTGGAACATGATCCGAGCATGTTCTAATCAATCTCACGGCTCATCCGGAGGATTCGCCCTACCAGACAGGGACGTGACATAAATAGTGTCAGGCAAGACGAGCCATGGTGTCCGATCAGGGCAGGACGGATCCTGCCCCTCCGGTTGGCCGCAAATGTTGTAGGCCGGCCCTCTGCGGGCGGCGGACCCGCGCGCCGAAAACGGACAGGAGGGCGTCTATTCCTCCCAGTAGCGGGCTTTGTCGGGGAAGATCAAACGGACGCCGCCGCGAGGATCATCCTGATCGCCTTTGTAGCGAGGGATTATATGAATGTGGGCGTGTTGAATGGTTTGGCCAGCGGCCGGCCCGTCGTTGAGGCCGATGTTAAAGGCATCCGGTTGATGTCGCTCCTGCAAGAGATCGCGCACCTTTGCAACAGCACGCCAAAGAGCAGCTTGTGTTTCCGGCGGGAGCTCGAATAGTGAAGCGGTAACCTGCTTGGCGATTACAAGTGCGTGGCCGGGGGAAACCGGATACCGATCATAGAACGCGATGACATCATCATCTTCGTGAATAATCCGTTCCGACTCGAGCGGCGCAAATGGCGATTGGGACGATATCTGATGTCTGGCTATTTCCATCACACTAGTTAACTCCTGATTGCTGACTGAACGATAACTACTCGCTTGAGCTAGGGCTTGAACGCGTCAAAAAACGCCTCAGGCTCGGGAGCAATGTAATCGTCATACGTAAACAAGATTAGTCGATCAAAATATGTCTGAGCGATTTCGACCTGTTCAATCACCCGTTCGACAGCGGCCGTTTTGGGTTTAAACGGTTCGTCTGCTTCAGACACTTGTGTAAACGTCTCAATGACAGCCCATAAGTCTGGTAGCCTACCCTGCCCTTCCGAACCGTCATCTCGCCAGTGATTGGCGAATGCCTCGTAATACAAATGCACGTAAGGCAAAGGAGGATCGCCAACACCAACGCCGTCCTGCAGTAAAAGGTAATCGATACCTGTGTCGAAAAGCATATCCCTGA
>SLCI01000194.1 GCA_007125875.1 Kiritimatiellia bacterium
CGAAGATTGGAGATGAGGCGGTTGCCGCAATTGGCGATCTCTTCATGGACCTCGGATTCGATTGCAAGCGTAACATCGATATTCTGGTGCAGCGCAGCTGTGAACTTATGGGCGGTGTGGCCTCTCTTTATAATCGCTACGATGAACAAAATAAGTCGCTGGTGGTTTGTTCGGGTTTCCATTTGCCGCCGGACATGCCACGTGTTGACGATGCGGATGGGCATATCTGTCATGATGTGACGATGCACAGCAGTGACCAGACGGTTGTCCTCAACAATTTGGATCAAAGCGATTTCGCGGAGTCTGATCCCAGTGTGCGTAAGTATGGCCTCAAGGCGTATGTCGGGCACCCTGTGCTCCTGCAGGGCAAAGCGCTGGGGGCGTTGGCGGTGGTTTATGCCGAAAACGTTGAGATTTCGGATCGGGATGTGGCTGTTATGCGCATGTTGGCCCGCGCGCTGTCTTTGGAGGAGGAGCGTAGGGCAGCGATCCTGAATCTGAATCGCAGTCAGCGACTGTATGCGACTACCCGAAACATTGCGCATGCCATTGTGCATATGCGTGATCATCAACCGTTAATTGAGCGGATCTGTTATCTGTTGGCGGACACCGTCAATTACAGCGCCGCTTGGATCCTGTTATGGGATGAGGATGGGCAGGTCACGCATTCGGCACAAGCCGGAAGAAGCAGTTCGATTGATGATATAAAGCAGAGCGTTGCAGGCGGCACTTTGCCGCCTTGCATTAAGCAGGTGCGGAGTACCGAGCGCGTTGTGCCGGTTTCGGAGATGGCCACGCATTGTGAGCGATGTGCGTTGAAGCAGCCATGTATGGGGCATGGAGCCGTGTCGGCTGGATTGTGGCATCAAGGGCGCTGTCACGGGATGCTGACGGTGCTGGCTTCAGATCAATACGTTGCGAATGCGGAAGAGCATGATTTGTTGGGCGAAGTGGCGGCTGATATTGCTTACGCGCTCAGCGTGATTGAGGTGAATGAACAACTCAAGCAGCGCAATGAGTTGTTGGCTGAGCGAGATCAGTTACAAAAGACCCTGCTGGATATGTCCCAAGACCTCATGCAGGCAAAGCCCAGTCGTATTTCTCACGCCGTGATGACGGTACTGGTGCGGGCGGGGCAGGTGCTTGGTGCAGATCGCGTATATATGTTACGTCGAGATGAGCGGGCGAGTGATCGGGCGAAATACGAATGGTGTTCGACGGGCGTGACGTCTGGTATGTCGTATTGGACCGATGATGCGTACCAAGCCCTGGAAGCGCTGCTGAAGGGGCATGATTCGAAGTTGCCCTTGGTGATGAGTGCTGAGGAATCGGCTGCGATCTGTGATCGCCCGGATAAGGCTCGCTTTACGGCTGTGCCGATGCGGAAAGAAGGCGAAATTTTTGGCGTATTGGTGGTTGATGATCTGACCACGCGAAGCCCGCGCGATTCTGTTCAGCTCGACTTTCTGCGGATCGTAAGCCAGATCATTCAAGCGACGTTGGCTCGTTTTGCGGCGGAAGCGGCGGTGCGGCGCTTGATTGCCGGCATCGAACAGTCGGGTGAAACAATCGTGATCACGGACGAAACCGGTGCAATCAACTATGTGAATCCGGCCTTCACCGAGTTAACCGGATACACCTCTGCGGAGGTGATTGGCCAGAATCCTCGGATTGTGAAGAGCGGACAGCAATCCGCTGAAGTGTACGAAGACTTATGGCGCACGTTGAAGGCTGGAGAGCGTTGGCAAGGTCGGCTGACGAATCGCACCAAGGCCGGACAGGAATATACGGTGGAGTCCTCGATCTCACCGGTACGTAATGCGGCTGGTCAGATCACAAATTATGTTGCTGTGCAGCGAGATATTACGGCTGAAATTCAAGAGCTGGCGCATCGCGAAGGGTTGGAGCAACAGCTGCTGCAGGCGCAAAAAATGGAGGCGGTTGGTCATTTGGCCGGTGGCATCGCGCATGACTACAACAATAGCCTTCAAATCATCCTGGGCTATGCCGAGCTGGCGACAAAACGTTTATCGGAAGGACATCCCGCGTTGATGGACCTTGCGGAGATCACGAAGGCGTCTAAATATGCGGCCGATCTGACCCGCCAGATGCTTGGCTTTGCGCGGCGCCAAATGATCGTTCCGCGTGTGCTGGATTTAAACAAGCTGGTCGTCGACATGCGAAATATGTTGCGCAGTATGTTGGGCGAAACCATTGATGTTCGGGTCGAAGGAGCGGATCGCCCGGCTGAGGTCTACATGGATCCCTCCCAGATTCAGCAGATTTTGATGAACCTGGCGGCGAATAGTCGGGACGCGATGCCTCAGGGCGGAGTCTTTTCAATCAAGATCGATCATTCCGAGATCGATGAAGAGGCCTGCAGTATTTACCCTAACACGGAGGCGGGCTCGTGCGTGCAGCTCACGATTGCTGATACGGGATCGGGTATTGAGCAAGATGAAATCGATCGTATTTTTGAGCCGTTTTATACGACGAAAGCGAAAACCAAGGGGACAGGCCTTGGGCTTGCGAATGTGTATGGGATTGTGAATCAAAATAAGGGCATTATTACGGTTAAGAGTGTGATCGGGGAGGGCACACAGTTTGATTTATATTTCCCCGTGTCTACGCGCTACGCCACGGTTATTCCTGCGGATCAAGAGCCCGCCGGTGAGGTTGAGACGGGGCATGAGACGATTCTGGTTGTTGATGATGAGCGGAGCATTGTGAAAACAATGCAGCAGTACTTGCAAGGACAGGGGTATAAGGTCCTGACGGCGTATTCGGGGGAGGAGGCGCTCGACCTTTCGAATCAGTATGAGGGCCAGATCGACTTGCTGATTACCGATTGTGTGATGACGGGCATGAGTGGACCGGAGTTGGCCAAAAGCTTGGTGAAGAAGCGGCCCAACCTCCATTGCATTTTTATGTCGGGTTACAGCATGGACCGGATTGAGCTGGCGAATACGGGCGTGCCCAATCCAAGTTTGTTGCCCAAGCCGTTTGCCTTAAGCGCCGTCGGTGAAAAACTGCGGGAGCAGTTGACGGGCAAAGCGCCCGCTGAGGTTTAGTTTTGGAGTTGGAGCTTCGCTGTCGCCTGCGCTATCGTCTCGGGCATGTCGCCATCTCGAACAGAACTGGAACATTCATTGGCTACGGCCAAAGCCCAGCGAGGAGTAACCTACTGCTTGCTTGCTAATTTGCTGTGGCCGATGTTTCCGCCGCTCTTCCTGGTCCTCTTGCCTTTTCGTGTATTCTATACGTATCGCTTGGCTAATCTGATCCGGATTGGGTACGCCCCGATCTGGGTGGTTGGCATGTTTATCCCGTTTGTTGATTTGCTGCTGCTCTTCCTGTTGGCGCGCGAATCGTCAGCCCTGATGCGGGAGCGCGGTTTTCAGGTTGGCTTCTTCGGTGCGGACATTGATGCGATTCGCGCCGCGCTGGATGCCACCTGATACCAGCTGCTATAACTTTTAGGTGCGTTCTCAGGGTGCCACAGCTTGTCCGCCGTAGCCTTGGCGGAGGGCGCAAGGTTGCCCTTCCGGTACAGGCTAAGCAGAACCAGTTACTGCAGAAGCATTCCGGACGTGCTCCGTCACGTCCTCGGAGAATAGGCCGAAAAGTATTGGAAACAGGTGTGAACTATTTTAGGCACAAAAAAACCCTGCCCCGAAGGGCAGGGTTTTTATTGATCGTTGTGATCGGATTAGAACGTGTAGTACACGCCAGCACCGAAGACAAAGTCTTCACGAACGGCTTCGCTCGGCAGCACATCGGTATCCAATGAGCCAACGTAGTTAGCGAAGAGACCGACATCGAGGCCGTCCAAGACAGCGTAATCAGCGGTCAAGCCGATCAAGTAGTCATGCATGCCATCTTTGCCGGACGCCGTGGCGCCTTTGCCGCCCCATGCGATGGAACCGTTGATGCCGAGGGTCAGGTCATCAATGACTTCATAGCCGTAATCGGCGGCGAGTACGATGTATGTCGCATCGCTTGCTGCGACATTCTGGTAGAGGGTCAAGGACAAGCCAAGACCTTCAACATCGGTGCCGAGGCTGACATAGATGTCGCGATCAGCTGCAGCAACAACGCTAACGTCGCCATCTTCGCTTACCGCTGCATCACCATAGCCCGGGAACATATATTCAATGTAACCCAAGGTTACGCTGGCGACATCGAGGTCGAGCGTGTATGAGATGTCAAAATTGATTTCGGAGAATTGACGCTCAGCAAAAGCACCGTCGTCATCGCCCAAATCAAAATTGGCCCAAACTTCCAGTGCGAAGCCGCTATCATGCTCAACCAGGACAGACGGCTGAATGACCGCATCCTCGTTGATGGTGATACCGCGCCACACATAGGACGAGGCCACATCTGCACCAATGGTCACGTCGGCAGCGTTTACAGCGGCCGGACCGACCAACAACATACCAGCCAAAAGGCCGGATCCAACTACCTTACTTGCTTTACTCATGCTTTTTCCTCCTGCATTCAGATCGCATGATGCCCATCACCAATTGATCTTCTGCGTATTATTTGAATTTTTCGCTGGGGTGCAACTTAAATTGATCAATATAATCCGGATGCTGCACCGGCCACTCCCACATCAATCCCCCAGAATTTGATGCGTTCGTGCACTGCCGATACAACATCCGGACATAGTTTACTTAGCTTCCGATGGCGTCTTTACCTTTTTCCCCAGTACGAATGCGGATGCATTCGGTGAGGTCCGAGATGAAGATTTTGCCATCACCGATCTTGCCGGTGCGGGCGCCCTTGATGATTGCATCGACAGCGCCATCAACGAATTCATCGTTCACGGCTACCTCGATACGAACCTTCTTGAGCAGGTTGACCTCGATATCCGAGCCGCGATAGCTCTCGTGGTAACCCTTTTGCTGGCCGCAACCCAGCGCGTTCATCACGGACAAGCGGTAGACCTCATTTTCGTACAAGGACTGCTTAACCGCGTTCAAGCGCTCCGGCTGAATATATGCCACAATCAGTTTCATTCTTTTTCTCCTGTTATTGCGTGATCTGTCTCAATCACTGCGTGGTGTAGATCTCAAACCCAGAATAAGCTTCCATGCCATGCTCACCAATGTCCAGACCGACGAGCTCTTCGGCCTCGCTGACGCGCAGACCGATGGTGGCTTTCACTAGTCCGAAGATCAGCAGAGCGGCGGCGAAGGCGACAACGCCATACGCGACAACACCGATCAACTGAGTGGCGAAGGAGAATTCCGAGCTGAAGATACCCACAGCCAGCGTACCCCAGATGCCGCAGATCAAGTGCACGGAAATCGCACCCACCGGATCGTCCAGTTTCGCGCGGTCCAAGCCAATCACAGAGACCACCACGATCAAGCCCGCGATGAAGCCGATGATCACGGCGCTGGTCACGCTGACCACGTCTGCGCCTGCGGTGATGCCCACCAAGCCGGCCAAGGCGCCGTTCAGGGCCATCGTCAAGTCAGGCTTCTTCTGGATGATCCACGACAAGATCATGGCACCCATTACGCCTGCAGAAGCGGCGATCGCCGTGGTGACGAATACGAAGGAAACCATTTCGGGATCAGCCGAAAGAACCGATCCACCGTTAAATCCGAACCAGCCGAGCCAGAGCAGGAATACACCGATCGTGGCCAGCGGCATGTTGTGACCCATGATGGGTTTGATGGAGCCATTGACATATTTGCCAAGACGCGGGCCGAGCAAAATAACACCGGCCAAAGCAGCCCAGCCGCCAACGGAGTGAACGAGGGTCGAGCCAGCGAAGTCATAGAAGCCGCGGTCATCCAGCCAGCCGCCACCCCACTGCCAGCTACCCAGCCAAGGATAGACGAAGGCCACGTAAAGTGTTGTTACGATCAGGAAACTGTGCAGCTTGATACGCTCAGCGACAGCACCTGAAACAATCGTGGCGGCGGTCGCGGCGAACATGGCCTGGAAGATGAAGTCTGTCCAGTAGGTGTAGGCCTGAATGCCGTCATCGATATAGACATTGTCGTATAATTCGCCAATGCCGAAACCTCCAAATCCGAAGAAGAGTCCGATCGTGAATTCTTCCGGATACATGAGGTTGAAACCGACCAGCGCATACGTCAGGATGCCGATCGAGATGATTGCAGTGTTCTTGAACAAGATGTTCACTGTGTTCTTCGCCCGGGTCATACCGGCTTCGAGCGATGCGAAGCCGAGATGCATGAGGAAGACCAGAAACGTGGCGACTAGCATCCACGTATTGCTGGCCCAAAACATGGCATCAGCACCGGACTGCTCGGCGACTTCACCAGCCAAACCTGCAACGGGCAAGCCAAACATAGCGAAGACGCATAATAGCAGGACCGTAGATAAAACGGATTTGCTCATTTGATGTTCTCCTTACATTGATGATGAATTGACGCAATACACACCCTGCGCATCGCGGTGGCTAGTGAGTGAGCAGCTATCATGCCAACAAGGCCGGGCGAATGGCTGAGAGACCGAATCCGGCCCATTCACCCCAATAATTTCATAAATGAAGGTTAAACATTCTTAAAATACACATTGGTATAAAAGGGGATTAAAATCACCAAAAATGTATTAACTCTATAAGTTTAATACAATATTGTTACTTTTTGGGGTGGTTTGTTCGTGGGGGAAGTTTCGGCCAAGGGTGTGCCGGGCTATCTGGTCGATGTTGGCCCAGAAAATGGCAGCTCTGTCCCTTGAATCCGCGATTCAGCTCTGTCCCTATAATGATGCTCTGTCCCTATAATGATGCTGGCCTGAATTGCTGTGAGACTTGTCGCTGGAGAGTTTTTCTGGTTTGCTGGCGAGCATGAAGCGGAGCTCGATTCATTCGATCATGCTGTTAGGTCTCATCTTGGGTATCAACGCTGGATGCGGGCGGGGCGTGTTGGATGCCGGATTCGATGATGAAATGGTGATGTTCGGCGAGACATCGCGCATCCGTACGCTTGATCCGGTTCGGGCAGGCGATGTGGCTTCCTCGATGGCGATTGGCCGAATCTACGAAACGCTGTTGGAATATCATTATCTTGACCGGCCTTATCGTGTGATTCCGGCGTTGGCAGAAGACTTGCCGGAGATCTCAGAGGATGGCCTCGTCTACACCTTCCGAATCCGGCCCGGAATCTATTTTCAGGACGATCCATGCTTCGTGGAGACCGGTGGACGCGGACGCGAATTGACGGCGGAAGACTTTGTCTATGGCATCAAGCGCGTGGCAGATGCCAAAAATGCGTCGACCGGCTTCTGGGCGTTTAATGACCGGATTGTGGGGTTGAATGAATTTCGCGCCGCCAGCACCAGTGATGAGCCCACCGATTACGATCTGGAAGTAGAGGGCTTGCGCGCGCTCGATCGCTATACGCTGCAGCTGACATTGAAGCGGCCTTATCCCCAAATGCTTTGGATTTTGACGATGCACTACGCTGCGGCCGTCGCGCGCGAGGCGGTCGAGTATTACGGTGAGGATATCCGGCGCAACCCGGTCGGTACGGGTCCCTATGTATTAAAGGACTGGCGCCCGAACTATCGGATTGAATTTGTGCGAAATCCGAAATGGCAGGAGACCGGTCGGGTGGAGCGATATCCGGAAACAGGTGCCCCGGGTGATCTGGAGGCAGGCTTGCTGGCGGATGCCGGACAGCCGATCCCCTTCATTGATCGCGTGATCCAATATGTCGTCGGCGATCCGTCCACGCAGTGGCTGATGTTCCTGCGCGGTCAATTTGAGCTATCCGGCATTTCGCGCGATAATTGGGATGCGGTGTTGACGGAAGATCGCGGTCTATCGGAAGAGTTGAAGGAGCGCGGCATTCGCATGTCGACTTCACCCACGCTAACCATCTTCTATTATGGCTTCAACATGACCGATCCCGTGGTCGGCCAGTCGGATGATCCGGAAGTCGATCGGCGTAATCGCGCGCTGCGGCAGGCACTGACTTCTGCCCTGAATACCGAGTTGTGGGAACGGTTTTATCATCATCGTATGACGCGACCTACGAGCCCGATTCCAAGGGGCATCGTCGGATATGTCCCGCGTGAGATGCGGTTTCCGTTTGATCTTGAGAAGGCGCGGCAACTGCTGGCGGAGGCTGGATACCCCGACGGACGCGATCCGGCCACAGGACGGCGGCTGCAGATTGAATTGGAGCTGGGCTCTGCTGACAATCCGGAGGTGCGTCAAGCAACCGAACTGTTCGCGGACTTCATGAACGAAATCGGCGTAGTGATTGTGCCCAGCTATAACAACTGGCCGACGTTTCTTGGAAAAATACAGCGCGGCCAGGCCCAAATGTTCGGTCTGGGCTGGGTGGCAGATTATCCCGATGCCGAAAACTTTCTGCAGCTTTTCTATGGTCCCAATGTTTCGCCTGGGCCCAATCATGCTCGGTATAGAAATGCCGACTTCGATGAGCTCTATGAGATCGCGCGTGTCATGCACGATTCGCCCGAACGCACGGATCTCTATCAGCAGATGGCC
Organism: Kiritimatiellia bacterium; assembly: GCA_007125875.1. GTDB lineage: Bacteria > Verrucomicrobiota > Kiritimatiellia > SLAD01 > SLAD01 > SLAD01. The sequence goes on from SLCI01000194.1 coordinate 8,501, forward strand.
GATATCGTGGTGGAGGATGCCCCTTGGATTTTTCACGGACAACCGGTTGCCTATGGGCTCTACCATAGCTGGTTACATAATTACAAGCGGCACGACTTTCCATACACGATGGGGAAATACTATCGCATCGACACGGAAGCGCGCCGCGCGTGGCAGCAAAAATATGGTCGGTGAATCGCGCATCGCTGTTCTTGACGGCCTGACAGGCCTCTCGTAGGCTGCACTCCATCACTTTGCTTGCGCAAATCTCGCACATCGAGGAGGGATGGCTGAGTGGTTTAAAGCACCGGTCTTGAAAACCGGCGAGCCGAAAGGTTCCGTGGGTTCGAATCCCACTCCCTCCGCCATGC
>SLCI01000186.1 GCA_007125875.1 Kiritimatiellia bacterium
CTGCGCGCAGTACCGGATACTGTTGCATTCTCAATCCACTGATCGTCTTCAATGGATACAATCGAGAACTGAAAACCACGACCGGCTTCGGTTAAAGAATTCATACCCCACGTGTCGCCAGCAGTAGATGTGTTAGCGGCACCGCCAACCAAGGAGAGATCAGAAACTTCCACACCGGTCCCTGCCTCGTTAGCTACCGTACCATCGTTCTCCTCCGTCCAAGAGGCGAGTAAATCGGCGTTAGCTACTCCAGCCATCAACGCGACTCCCATACTTAGTGCAATTAGTTTCTTCATCGCTTTTCTCCCTTCGGTTTACAGCACTCTTTTAGAATGCGCTCTTCTAGATTCACTACAAATAATAAACACCTGGCATGTGAGGTCAATACTATTCGCAGAATATTTCTACTTCTTTCGCGATGACTGTTACACCCCGTCCGCGTAATCTGTTGCCTGCAAATCTTTCCAATCGAAACCCACACTTGACCACCTGCCCCAGTTGGCTAGACTCACCTGTTAAATTAAATGTCTGACGAATGGAAGGGACCTATGCAAATTTTCATACCGAAAGAGACGCATCCCGATGAAAAGCGAGTACCACTGGTTCCCGCTGGCGCGGATCGCTTAGTTAAGGCTGGTGCATCTATCGCGATTGAGTCTGGGCTTGGAGCTTCAATTGGCCTAAGTGATGAAGCCTATACGAAGGTCGGCGTCACAATTGCTTCAGATCGTGCCAGCGCACTTTCGGAAGCGGACTTAGTCCTGCGCTTGCGGAAGCCCGCATCCGAAGATGTCCGCCAAATGAAGCGCGGTGCGATCCTGATCAGCTACCTGGATCCATTCAATGAACGGCCGCTGATCGACACGATTTCCGTAGCGGGTGTCCAAGCGATCAGCATGGAGATGATTCCCCGCACGACGATTGCCCAAAAAATGGACGCCCTAAGTTCACAGGCCAATCTGGCGGGCTACATTGCCGTTATACTGGCGGCATCGCATGCGCCCAAGATTCTGCCGATGATGATGACTCCGGCCGGCACCATTTCGCCGTCGCGCGTTTTCGTGATCGGTGCCGGCGTGGCCGGACTACAAGCCATCGCAACCGCCAAGCGCTTAGGCGCGCGGGTTGAGGCGTTTGATACGCGTCCGGTCGTGGAAGAGCAGGTTGCTTCGTTGGGCGCGAAGTTCGTTAAAGTTGATCTCGGTGATACCGGCCAGACCAAAGACGGTTACGCCCGCGAATTGACCGAGGAGCAACTGGCGAAGCAGCGAGAAGCCATGGCCAAGGCCTGTGCCAATGCCGACGTTGTAATCACCACCGCACAAGTCTTTGGCCGTAAAGCACCCGTGATCATCACCGAGGCCATGATCGAACGCATGAAGCCCGGCAGTGTGATTCTCGATATGGCAGTGGAAACGGGCGGAAATGTTGAAGGCTCTAAAGTGGACGAGGTGGTTGATAAGAATGGCGTCAAGATACTTGGCTTCAGCAATCTTCCCGGTCGCGTCCCTGAACATGCCTCGCAAATGTATTCCAGCAATCTGATCAACCTGCTGGAGCACTTCTGGAATAAAGACGAAAAGCGGTTTGAGCTAAAACGGGAAGACGAAATTATTGAGGGTGCATTGGTCACCTTTGATGGAGCCATCGTAAACAAGATATTGCGTAAGGCTTGGCAGCTCGATACGGAGGAATCATGAGACATTTATCGTTAATTTTGTTCGTGGCCACGTTCGCTGCGGCAATCGGACTGGTCGTGCCCGCAGAGGCCGAGACCAAACGGCAACCGGTTGAACATCATATCTTTTTGCATCTGGTCGAGCCTGCGGATGGCGATACAGTTCGTATCATCGTCAAGGATCGTGACGGAGACGCTGTGATTGCCCCCGTCGATATTGGGCAAGAAGCGCCTGGCGAAGAGCTCGCAGTCACAGAGCCTGCCGATGTCGTGAATGATCCCAGTGATGCCGATCTTGGTGCCGTCTCAGAAGATGCCGACACAGAATCGGAAACGGCACTGGAGATCGAAGAAACGGAATTAGACATGCTGCTGACCGAACTGGAAGAAACGAAGCAAACAGAGGAACCCGAGCAAGGGATCGATCTTGTGGTTCCGACAGCTGAAGAACTTGTGGCCGATGTGCCTGAGGAAGCAATCACTACCACGCATGATGAAGATAAAGGCGATGAGTCCGAGCCGGATATGGTGGCATCGGCCCCACCCTACCCGAAAGAGTCAGCGCCGAAGGTCGTGGCTGAAGAGGAAGGCGAGGCAAGCACTGCTCGCCCGCCTATGGGCTTATTGCTGTTCATCTTCGTGCTGGCGATCTTCTTGGGCTTCGAGCTCATCTCAAAAGTGCCCTCGCAGCTACATACCCCGCTGATGTCCGGTTCCAATGCCATATCGGGCATCACGATCGTGGGCGCGCTGGCTGCCGCTGGTTTGGGAATTGGTGGAGCATTTGGCACCCTATTAGGAACGCTGGCTGTTACTTTTGCCACGATCAATGTGGTAGGTGGATATTTAGTTACGAATCGCATGCTAGGCATGTTCAAGAAGAAGGACGGAGGGGCACAGTAATATGAGTGCATTGATCAACTTCAGTTACATTGTCGCTGCCATCCTATTCATCTTCGGTCTGAAGATGCTGAGCTCTGCGGATACCGCCCGTCGAGGGAATATGGTGTCCGCAACGGGCATGCTGATTGCCATCCTTGCTACGTTGCTTTCAGAGGGCATGAGCTACCACTGGATTCTCGTAGGCTTACTCGTTGGCGGCTCAATTGGCGCATTTGCGGCCAAAACGGTGAAGATGACGTCCATGCCGGAAATGGTGGCGCTGTTTAATGGTTTCGGTGGTATCGCCAGCTTGCTGGTCGGTTGGGCCGAATTCCATGCCCATCGCGGCAGCGCAACATTCACGCTGGTCGCCATCGCGCTGGCCGTGCTGATCGGCGGCATCACCTTTTCCGGCAGCTTGATCGCTTATGCCAAGTTGGCTGAAAAAATGGATGGCAAACCGCTGCTTTTCTCGGGGCAGCAAGTGGTTAACGCAGGATTACTGGCCGCCGCCGTCCTTTTCATCATCTTGTTCGCTGCCTCAGGCAATGCTTACGGTATACTGATCGCCCTAATCTTTTTGGCGCTGGCATTGGGCGTGCTCGCTGTCATTCCGATTGGTGGTGCCGATATGCCGGTTGTGATCGCGTTGCTCAACAGCTATTCCGGCTTGGCGGCTTGTGCCGCTGGCTTCGTGATCCTGAACAACGTGCTGATTGTTGCCGGTGCGTTGGTCGGTGCAAGCGGGCTAATTCTTACCACGATTATGTGCAAGGCCATGAACCGCTCATTGGCGAATGTGCTTTTCAGTGGTTTTGGCTCTGCGCAAAGCGGTGCAACTGCAGGCTACCAAGGCGAAGCCCGTCCTGTGAGTGTGGATGATGCCTATTACATTCTTGAGGCCGCACGCTCCGTCGTATTTGTGCCGGGCTACGGCATGGCGGTTGCCCAAGCCCAACACGTTGTTCGTGAACTGGGCGAATTGCTTGAGGCGAATGGTGCCGAAGTAAAATATGCGATCCATCCGGTGGCCGGCCGCATGCCCGGGCACATGAATGTTTTGCTCGCTGAGGCCAGCGTGCCCTACGAGCAATTAGTCGTACCGGAAGATGTGAACCCCATCATGTCCACAGTCGATGTGGCCATCGTGATTGGAGCCAATGACGTCGTAAATCCAGCTGCGCGTGAAGACGAGAATAGTCCTTTGTGGGGCATGCCGATCATTAATGTCGACCACGCCCGCACCTGCATTGTTTGCAAGCGGAGCCTGAATCCGGGCTTTGCTGGTGTGGATAATCCGCTGTTCTTCAAGGAAAACAATCGCATGCTGTTTGGCGATGCGAAGAAAAGCTTCCAGGGCTTGGTCGCCGCCTTTAAGGACGGCTAAATCACTTGATATATGCATCGAAGTCAGCCGGACGGATTTTTTCGTCCGGCTGATTTCGTATAGTCTCAGGCCAGTGATACCAGCGTACCGGGATCTTGTAGGCTGGTAAATGCTGGCGCAGAAACGATTCATACTGTTCAAAAGATCCTTGGCCGTCATCGTCAACGAAAGCGACAGGACGCTCGCCGTATGTCGCGTCCGTGATCGGACGAACAACCGCTTGATGCACCTGTGGCAATGCGGCCAGACGTTGTTCGATCTCCTCCGGGTGAATGTTCTCCCCACCCGAAATAAACATCCGATCCTTACGCCCACGCACAGTCAAATAGCCCTGCTCATCCAAACTGCCGACATCTCCGGTGGCATACCAACCGTCTTCATCAAACGGTTGCTCTAATCGCTCCGCCTCTACATATCCCTGAAAACGCGTGGCACCGCGGACAAGAATTTCGCCGTCCGCTGCGATCTTGATTTCGCGCTGGCGCACCACGCAACCAGAAGAATGTAATCGTTCAACGGGATCGAACGGCTTGGAGGCCGCAACCAACGAGCTCATTTCGGTCAGTCCATACGTCCGAAGCACCGGCCATTTTGCAGCTCGCGCCTGATCGACCAGCTCCTGTGGTGCCGGTGCTCCCCCTAATAAGACCACCTTCAGTCGTTTAACATTTTCGGCAGGGAGATTGGCATCCAGTAGTCGTTGCAACTGTGTTGGAACGACAGATAAATGCGTGGCGGGAAATTTGGGCATCGCTTCTTCTAATCGCTGACCAAACGTGGGGATCCCCATGGCCGCACCCGTTTGCATACAGCGAAAGAGGATACCTAGCCCGCCAACGTGATACAGCGGCAACGAAAGTAACCAGCAAGAATCAGAGCGCAGTTGAAGATGCAAGTTCGCACCATACGCGCTGTAGTAAAGGTTACCATAGCTTAGTTGAGCGGCCTTCGGCTGACCACTGCTACCGGATGTAAAGATGATCGCCGCAGGCTGATTCAGATCGATTTGAAATTCGTCGTCACCTTGTCCTGTGGTCAATTCACGCGAAACCAATCCATCGGGGTCCAAACAGGTCATGTCAGTCAGTACCTGTTGGCTCTCAGCGCTAACACGAGCAATCAGCTGATGCGCTCCAATCAATCGCATTTGCTGGTTCACCGCATGAACAGGCAAGCGCGTGTTTAGCGGACAGGCCACGGCACCTACACGCATCAGTGCCATAATCAGCGTGGCGCTCGCCCATCCGCTTTCCATATAGAGTGCAACGCGTTGTTTCGGCTGAATACCGGCTTCGCGCAATAGGCGAGCCGTGGCCGAGACCATCAGGTCCCATTCTCCGTAACAAATACGGACATCTTCGGCGAGAAATGCAGGACGATTACGAGAGATGCGACCGGCCTCGTGGACCATACAAGAGAGCGCAGGCATTGCGTCTTAGCCCACAGAAACGCTGTATTGTTGCCAGTCCAATTGATCGGCAGAAAGACAGCCGTCTTTGAACTGCAAGCGGGGCGACAAGACATCATCGCTCAACCAGCGATAGGTATCCAAACCGACGGCTGTCTCAGGATCGCATACGGCTGTGGCAAAGCGCGCCAAGCTTAACGTGCCCACGCCCGACTCCATCAACGCACTCACCACGGGATAGGCCCCGATATCTCGAGCCGCCTCGGCATAGGTGGCACATCGCACCAAGCCCCCCATCAAAGTGGGCTTAAGCACTACAGCACGAATACCGGCGTAAGCATGCAAAGCGGCCGGCTCGAGCGAACGGATAGACTCATCCAACGCAACAGGCACTCCAGTTCGCTCTGACCAGGAAAGTGAATAGTGCGGATCGGCAAATGGTTCTTCCACATATTCAATGTTCATTTCGGAGAGCACATCGAGATACCGATCCGCATCCTCTTCGACCCAAGAGCGATTGGCATCTAATCGAAAGACCACATCATCTGAAACCGCTTGATTGATCTTGTGAAGAATCTGAACTTCGGTTGCTGGAGAGCGTCGTCCGACTTTAATCTTCATGGTGCGGTAGCCTTCACGCTGCGCAACCCGAGCTTGAAGAACCATGTTGTCCGGTTCCCCGATCAACAACGCATTAATCGGAATATCGCGAGGTTTGACCTCAAGCATTTTCAGGGGGTCAGGCATGGAATCGCCATCACGCAGATTAAAGAAGGCCATGTCCAAGCCACAACTTACGGATGGTGTTACGCGTTCCGAATCGAATAGCTCCGGATTCCACTCGGGCACTGCGGACAATTCTCCACGGCTACTCGCACCCGGTAAGGGGGCCACTTCGCCCCAGCCACGTTGACCACTTTCCGTAACTAATTCGACCAACCAGCCTTCACGTGACTCCATCCATTCGCCCGCTAAGTCGAGTGGGCAAACAAGCGGCAACGAATACGAGTGAACACTGATATTGGCTTTCATGACAAAATCTTATCAAAGACCTCACCAGAGGTAAAGAGCAGTGCAAATAACAAGAGAACACGCGCCGTTTGTCCAAGCACAGGATTTAAGGCCGCACCGTTGGTGCCCTGCCACACGACCTGCATTGGCTTGAGCGCGCCGATAAGTGCGAGCAGAGGAAGTAATGACCAGAACGTGTCACTACGGTAGATAAAGTTGTAGAGTGGGATCGCGACAATACCGATCACCATACAGGCCAAGTACTCCGCGCGCGCAAAGCCTGCTCCGAAACGAACCGCGACCGTTCGTTTCTGCGCCTGCCGATCTTGATCGACATCACGTAGGTTATTGATCGCCAGAATCGCACAGGACAAGAGCCCCGGCGCCAATCCGATCAACCAGATGGCCAACGGCCATTCACCTGCCTGAATGTAAAAAGTTCCGGCAACCGCAACTGGCCCGAAAAAGATTAAGACAAAGATGTCGCCCAGCCCCAGATAAGCCAGCGCATAGGGTCCGGCGGTATAGAGTATGCCGGCAACAATTGCGATTACCGTGATCGCCAGCATTGGCCAGCCACCGCGGTACACCATGTAAGCGCCTGCGAGCGCAGCCAAGGCGAATGCTATTCCTGTTGCCCACGCCATCTGACGCGGAGTCACCCAGCCTGCTTGCGTTGCCCGCATGGGGCCAATCCGCTCTGCAGTATCGGCGCCTTTCTTGAAATCGGCATAATCATTGCAGTAATTCGTGCCAATTTGAATAAACAGCGCGCCGAGTAACGCTATTAGGGCTGACCAAAGATGAAATGCCCCTACCCCAATCGCCGCACCGGTCCCCATTAACACCGGGGCCACACCTGCCCATAAGGTTTTCGGACGAGCAGCCAGGAACCAAATGTTCAAAGTACCGGGTCGAGTCTCCGTCGTAGGCTCTGGACTGTCATCATCTTCACTCATTGCGCCTTAATCTATGCTCGTCGAGAAGAGGAAACAATTCCTTTCGCAGGACGCGTTTCGATCGTATATTCAATCAGTCAAATTCTATGTATAGCTATTCCATAGGTAAGATTTACGGCATACCGATCAAGATTCACATTACCCTCTTGATCTTTCTGCCAATTATTGCGCTGCAAATCTCCGCCGTCATGGGTGTGGGCTCTCTGTTATGGGGTTTTCTGGCTGCGTTCGGACTCTTTGCCAGCGTAGGCCTCCATGAGCTGGGACACTCCGTCGTTGCCTTGTCCAAACGCATCCGTGTTCGCGAGATTTTATTGCTGCCGATTGGTGGCTTGGCTCAACTCGAGCGCATGCCCGAAAATCCGGACGATGAAATGCAGATCGCCTTGGCTGGGCCAATAGTTAGTTTCGGGTTGGCCATCGTCTTCTGGCTCCTTGCGATGCTGCTGAGTTGGGGGCCGGCTTGGCTAATTTTGTTGCTGCGCGTCATTGCGGCGATGAACTTGATGTTGGCGCTCTTCAATCTGCTGCCCTCTTTTCCAATGGACGGAGGACGTATCTTCCGTGCCTGGCTGACGCCTCGACTAGGTTTGCTGGAAGCCACCCGGATAGCAGCGCGTACAGGTCGCGGCATGGCCATCGCATTTGGTATTTGGGGACTTTTGCGGGGGAGTTTGATCACGATCGCGGTCGCGGTCTTTATTTACATGGCAGCAGGCGCTGAATACCGGATGGTCCAGTTTCGCGAGCGTATGCGCGGTGGATTCAGCTTTGATCCCTTCCAGCAACCGGCAGTTGCTCCAGACGAAGAAGATGATAACATCACGGTTAGCCCTCCTCCCTATGAACGGGAGCAAGAGCCTCAATGGCGAGATTGGCTGAAGCGATCTAACCAGAAAGTTCGCAAAGTGTTTGACGACCTATTTGATGATTGGAATCGTCGCTCACCCTAAGCATAAGGATACAGCGTGATAGCGAATACTACATACGAGCGGTTGAAAGAGAAACTGAGCGAAGTCGTCCCGGACGCGGAGTTGCGCTACAAGGCGGAGCTAGCCGACGAAATCCTGCAGCTCAAAGAGGAGCGTAATGCAGTGATTCTTGCGCACAACTATATGGAGCCAGCACTCTTTTATTCTGTGCCTGATTTCGTGGGCGACTCACTGGAGTTAAGCCGCAAAGCTGCCGACTGCGAGCAGGATGTGATTGTATTTTGCGGGGTACGGTTTATGGCGGAAACCGCTAAAATTCTCAGCCCGCAAAAGACCGTGTTGTTGCCGGCCAAGAAGGCAGGATGCTCGCTCGCAGCCAGCATTACAGCTGAAGATGTCCGTCAACTGAAAGCGCAGTTCCCGGGCGTGCCGGTTGTGACCTATGTAAATACTTACGCCGACGTGAAAGCAGAATGCGATATTTGCTGCACCTCCAGCAATGCGGCGGCGGTGGTGGAATCGCTCGGAACCGATAGGGTGATTTTCCTGCCCGATGAGTATTTGGCCAAAAACACGGCCAAAGA
>SLCI01000126.1 GCA_007125875.1 Kiritimatiellia bacterium
CCAATGGCCTTTACCCTCACGAACTCGGCGGGGACTATTTTCTACCGAACGAGAACGGATCCCACCAACTAATACCAGTTACTATAACTTTTCGATACATTCTCAGGGCAACACAGAGGTTGCCCCTCCGGTATACGCTAAGCAGAACCAGTGACTGCAGAAGCATTCCGGAGGGACGTGCTCCGTCACGTCATCGGAGAATAGACCGAAAAGTATTGGAAACTGGTATAAGTGCCGGAAATTTTGCTCAGCTGATGACGATCTCGATATTCGCAGTGTGACCGTTTAGGTCCCACTCCGTTCCAGCCGCTTCCGACGTGCGTTTCACGTGCAGGGCAAGCACTTCATTTTGGACGTATGCTTCATGCGAAGCAATGGCCTCTGCGACTTGGTCGTCAGCCACAAACTGCACCTGAATGCGTTGCGTCACTTCAAGTCCAGCCGTCTTACGCATCTGTTGCACTTTATTGACGAACTCGCGGGCCAACCCTTCCCGAACCAGGTCATCGGTCAACTCTAGATCCAGTCCCACAACAATGGCGCCTTCGGCCGCCACCGCCATACCCTCTTTCGGCTGACGCTCAACAACAACATCTTCAGGCCCAAGCTCCAGCGCTTCGCCATCCGGTAAGGACAACTGCACCGTTTTGCCATTCAACAATTCGATCAATTGCTCGGTCGGTATAGCCTTGATCCAGCCCACCGACTGCTTGACCCGCGCACCCAGGCGAGGGCCGAGGCGGCTGAAATTCGGTTTCGCATTAAAATTGGCCATCGCCGATTCGTCCTGACTGAATCGAATTTCATGCACGTTCAGCTCCTCGCGAATCATGTCGGCATAGGCACCAACCTGCTCTAGATGGGAATCATTCCGACACACCACATGCAGTGTGGCCAGCGGTTGCCGCACCTTCACATTGAAGCTCGAGCGCAATTGCCGGCCCAAGCCCACCACGGTCATGACCGTTTCCATCTGCTGCTCCAACTCCTGATCGCGGCGCGATTCATCGGCCACAGGAAAATCGCACAGATGCACCGATTCGGGCATGTCCTCGGTACGCAGGTTGCGATAAATGGTCTCACTGATGAAGGGCACAAATGGCGCGGCGATTTGGGACAACCGAATCAGCACGCGATAGAGGGTCGCATACGCCTCTTGCTTGTCGGCATCATCCGTGCTCTTCCAAAACCGGCGTCGACTCCGGCGGATGTACCAATTGGTCAAATCCTCGACGAAACGGATGAAGGGACGCACCGCCAATTGCAAGTCGTACACGTCCATAGCGGCCACAACTTCATGCGCCAATCGCTCCATCGCACTCAAGATCCAGCGATCTAACAAATGACTCGGTGCCTGATCGGCCTCGGGGCCAGGTTTCCAGCCATCAATGTTCGCGTAGGTGACAAAGAAACTGTACGCGTTCCACCACGGAATCAGCAAATGCCGCAGGGCATGCTTCACACCGTCTTCCGTGAAACATAAATCCTCGGCACGAACGACGGGCGATGAGATCATGTAGAGTCGCAGAGCATCCGCGCCGTACTCATTGATGATGTAGGACGGATCGGGATAGTTCTTGAGCCGCTTACTCATCTTGCGTCCGTCAGACGCCAGCACCATGCCGTTTACCACGACGTTCTTAAAGGCGGGACAGTCACGCAGGGCAGTCGACAGAATCGTTAAGGTATAGAACCAGCCACGGGTCTGATCCAAGCCTTCCGCAATGAAGTCAGCAGGGAAATGCTCGTGGAACCAGTCTTCGTTTTCGAATGGGTAATGAATTTGCGCGAACGGCATCGAGCCGCTCTCAAACCAGCAATCAAGCACTTGCGGCACGCGGCGCAAAGGCGAACCGCCCGATGGAGATGGGATTTCGATTTCATCCACAAAGTGTTTGTGCAAGTCATCGACCTTGACGCCCGAGCGCTCTTCCAGCTCTTGCACCGAGCCGATACAGATTGTTTCGGAGCCGTCTTCGTTTTGCCAGACCGGTAGCGGTGTGCCCCAATAGCGATTGCGAGAAATGGCCCAATCGCGGGCATTCTCTAGCCAGCGACCGAAACGGCCATCGCGCACATGTCCCGGAACCCAGTGGATCTGACGATTATTCGCCAGCAATTGTTCGCGCATCTGTTCAACACGCACAAACCACGTCGAGATGGTCCGATAAATCAATGGCTCATCGCAGCGCCAACAATGCGGATAACTGTGATTAATCGTGCCTTGATGAATCAATTTACCTTCTTGCTTAAGCTGACGAATGATGTCCGGATCAGCGTCCTTCACCGCACGCCCCACGTATCCCTCGATCTCGGATGTGAACCGGCCTTCGTCATCGACTGGGCAAACCATCGGCAGCTTCTCGCGCTGCCCTAGTTGGCTGTCATCCTCACCAAAACCCGGCGCAATGTGCACCACACCGGTACCGTCTTCGGTCGAAACAAAGTCCGCCGCAAAAACACGAAAGGCTCCTTCGTTGGCATGCTCTTTAAAGTATGGGAATAACGGCTCATACGCTAAACCGACGAGGTCTTTGCCTTCGACCTCTTCAACCAGCTCATATTCGTCAGGATTCTTGTAATAGGCCGACAAGCGCTCGCGCGCAATAATGTAGGTGCGGTCGCCGTCGCGCACTTTCACATAGGCGATATCCGGCCCGACAGCTAGCGCGAGATTGGACGGTAACGTCCAAGGGGTCGTCGTCCACGCCAACACGGAGGTATCCGGATGATCCAGCAACTGGAACTGCACCGTGATGGCCGGATCGCGCACCTCTTGGTAGCCTTGATTCGTCTCAAAATTTGAAAGCGGTGTGGCGCAACGCGCACAATAGGGCAAAATCTTTTGGCCTTCGTAGATGAGGTCTTTTTCCCAGAGGGATTTGAATACCCACCAAATCGACTCCATGAACGCCGGATCCATCGTCTTGTAATCGTTGTCGAAATCAACCCACCGCCCCATCCGGGTGACGACTTCCCGCCACTCTTCGGTATAGCGGAGCACGATACTGCGACATTTTTCATTGAAGACATCGATGCCGAGAGCCTCAATATCGCGCTTACCGCTAATATTGAGTTCCTGTTCCATCTCGTACTCGACCGGCAAGCCGTGACAATCCCAACCAAAACGGCGCTCCACAAAATGACCGCGCATGGTTTGATAGCGCGGGATGATGTCCTTAATCGTGCCGGCCAGCAAATGCCCGTAATGGGGCAAGCCCGTGGCAAATGGCGGGCCATCGTAAAAAACAAACTCCGGCTGACCGCGACGTTGTTCAATCGACTGCTGAAAGACTTTCGAGGCCTCCCAAAAGTCGAGAGTGTCCTTTTCTTGCTCAACGAAATTAACTTTATTACTGACCGCTTTAAACATCATATACCTACTAAGATCATACGGGAATCGAGCCTGCTGCGCTGAACTAAAAACAACAGCTTAGTGAAACACATGCAGCATGAGATAAATTATCACACCGGTAACCGAAACATACATCCAGACCGGCCACAACCAGCGTGTGATTCGCACATGCCGATCAAACTGCTTCTTATACGCCTGCCAGACCGCCGCTAAACACCCAGGAACCACCAGCATGGCGAGCGGAATATGCGTGAACAACACAAAAAAATAGACCCACCGAATAAAGCCCTGCCGTTCGTACCTTGTCACGGCACCGACGTTAAAGTGGTAGTAGAGATAAAATGCCAGGAAAAGCGCGGACACCGCCACTGCCCCAATCATAAATTGAGCGTGGCGCTGCTGTTGCCCATTTTTGATGGCCATCCAACCGCCTACCAGTAAGCAGGTAGCAATTCCATTCAGTGTGGCGTTGATCGCCGGTATTTGTCCCAATTCAATTCCCAACATCTTCTGTGCTCCAAGATAGCTTGCCCCAGAGCCTACACATGGCCGCATGAGAATACAATACTGTGAGCGATGGCGATGCTGGTTTCATCTTGGGCTTGCAGCCATTCAGTGTTAACTTAGGCTGACGATGGAAACCAACTTCTACTATGAGTTACTCGGCTACGTGGCCTCTGTGCTGATTGCCGTTTCACTGATGATGAGCGCTGTTGTTAAGTTGCGCATCATCAACCTGTTCGGATCCTCGGCCTTCGCGATATATGGCGTGCTGATAGGATCGCTGCCCGTTTCTTTGATGAACGGGGCCATCTCGCTGATCAACATTTATCACTTAGTCGGGATCATGCGATCCAAGGAGTATTTTGAACTGTTACGGGTCCCGCCTGAAAGCGCGTATTTGCATCATTTCCTGCAATTCTATGAAAAACAGATTCGCCGTTTCCAGCCCAAGTTTGATTTCCAGGCCAAACCAGATTGGCTGCCGATCTTCGTGCTGCGTAACGCCGTGCCTGCAGGCCTGATTTTGGGCAGGCGGACGGCGCAAAACTGTTTTCGCGTGGAACTCGATTTTGCGATCCCCAAATATCGCGATTTCAAAATCGCCCGCTATCTATTCAAGACCAAGCGTGATTTCTTCATCGATCACGAGATTGAAATAATTGAAAGCCAGCGTGGAAATGCTGTGCATGACGCGTATCTTGAGCGAATTGGTTTCCAGAAAGATCCCAATCGCCCTGACTGGTATGTGCTGAAAGTGAATGAACATCATGAAAACAAGGAAGAGCCGTGACCCATAAATTTAGCCTACCACTTGTATTGAGCACGCTTCTCTTCCTGCCCTCAACCCTCCCGGCAGAACAAGCATTCCCCGGTACGGACTGGGTTGACCAGCCTAATCCTTTAGCGTCGGAACTTGCTGAGCCAGGGGGCATCTTCCGTGTCTTCGCCGGTCCTTACCCCAAGAGCTTTAATCATTATTTAGAGAACAGTGTCACGGCCGCGAACATCTTTGGCTTGATGTATGAAAGCCTCCTCAGTCGCGAGCCGCTATCGATGGATTCGGCCCCCGGATTGGCGAAGCGCTGGACGGTGTCTGAAGACAAGCAAACCTTTACTTTTCATCTTGATCCGGCGGCTCGCTGGAGCGATGGGACGCCCATTACTGCGGCCGATGTCGCGTGGACCTACGATACCATCATGGATCCAACCCACCTTACCGGTGTGCACAAGGTCTCGCTGGAACGACTGAATCCGCCCGAGATCATCGATGATCACACGATCCGGTTCACGGCCAAAGAGGTCCATTGGGGCAACCTCCTCTATGCAGGCGGATTCAGCATTTTGCCAAAGCACGCGTTTGAGGATGTAGATTTTAATCGACTGAACTTTGAATTTCCGGTTGTTTCGGGCCCCTACCGGCTGGGTCGTGTAACGGAAGGCTCCCGCTTGCAAATGGAACGGCGCGAGGACTGGTGGGCAGGTGACCAAGAGCGCATGCAGGGTTTGCTCAATTTCGATACGATCGAAATGCGCTTTTTCGGCGATCGCGACCTTGCTTTTGATGTCTTTCGGCGTGGCGAGTTCGATCTGTTTGCCGTTTACACTGCGCATATTTGGGCAAACCAAACTTCTGGTGAGCGCTTTGATCGCAACTGGATTGTAAAACAATCCATTCACAACCATTCACCGCGCGGTTTCCAGGGATGGGCGATGAATATGCGTCGCTCTCCCTTCGATGATGTACGAGTCCGGCGCGCCCTTGCCCACCTGATTAACCGTGAAAAAATGAATCGAACGCTGATGCATAGTGCTTATGCGTTGCACCGCTCCTACTATGAGGACCTGTACGGACTCGACCAGCCGAACGAGAATGAGCTCATTCCCTTCGACAAGGAAAAGGCGCGAGCGTTGCTAACGGATGCCGGCTGGATCGCAAATCCGCGTACCGGACGTCTGGAGAAGGATGGGCGACCTTTTGTGATTACGTTTCTGGCCAACAGCGGCGATGCCGACAAGTTCTTGAACATCTATCGGGAAGACTTGCGAGATGTGGGCATTCAGCTGAACATCGAGCGAAAAGATTGGGCAGCTTGGGCGCAGGATATGGACGAATTCAATTTCGATATGACCTGGGCTGCTTGGGGTGCAGGCTTATATAAGGATCCTGAGGGCCAATGGCACTCGCGTGAAGCCGAGCGGGCTGGCGGCAATAATATTACAGGCTTTCAGAGCGAGCGCGTGGATGAACTGATCGAACGGCAACGCGAGATTTTCGATGTAGAAGAGCGCCACGCACTCGTCCGAGAGATTGATGCCATTCTCGTCGAGGAGGTGCCATACATCCTGCTTTGGAACCTCGACTACACTCGCATCTTGTATTGGAATCGCTTTGGCACACCCGACCATGTCCTCGGCAAGTTCGGCCGCGAGGATAGCGCTAGACAGTATTGGTGGTTCGACAGCTTCGCTGACGCAGATCTAGCCGCCGCAAGAGAAGCCGGCGAATCGCTGCCACCACGTCCTGCGATCGTCCGCTTCGACGATGTCTTTATGGGTGCCCCGCCAGCACCACAGCTGGCACCTCCCACGGACTAAGAAAGGCAGTCAAAGCGGTTTGGGGTTCTGGTTGAGAATTACCCCCAGTGGGCTTGCCCCACCGGAGCAACAGTTTCAGAATCCAATTACGGGTAATGGAGTAAAGACGAGAGCGATTCCGGAGATTTCTCTGCGCTCGCTCATCTTGATGTCCTTGCTCTCTCAGACGCTACTTGTCAAACTTCCGCTCCAGCGAGACAAGCTCGCTGGGGGCGGATGCCGAGCTGGTGCTCGGCGTTCCCAGGGGTGCCGGGAAGCAACCGTTTTGGCCAAGACTCCTGCTTCAGCTTGGCAGAAGAGCATAACAGGCAACGCGAACGTCCACCGAAGGTGTGCTGTGCGGTGGGCGGGCAGCAGATCACGCGATACGTGATGCAAGATAATGGCTTCCCCCTATCCCGAATCTCGAATCCTGAATCTCGTATCGCGACAATCGACCCCTTCGGCCACCGCCAATTCATGCAAACGATCCGCAGGGCCTCGAATACGCCGACCGCAGAGGGTCGGCCTACAACAGGGTGAACGCGAACAATCGGCCACGCCGAAACGGCGACCCGCAAGCGGGCGCCCTACAAGTTCCGAGCGCCGACCACATAGGTCGACCTACAACCGAAAAGAACCGCCTCACGGCGGCCCTACAAGCCAACAAATGTGCCGACACTCGGAGCAACGGATTATAATCGTCAGCGCAGACCAAGCCTTTTCAGTGCGTTCACAAAATCGGAGGGCAAGGGAGCCTTCACTGTCACCGGTTGATTGCCGTCTCCAATCGGAGCCGCGAAAGATGAGGCATGCAGCAATTGCCTGGGCACTTGGCGGAATCGCTGATCGGTCAGTTTCATGGTGCAGTATTGCCGATCCCCCACAATCGGATGTCCGATCTGTGCCAGATGCTTGCGGATCTGATGCGTCCGCCCCGTATCAATACGAACGCGTAGATGCGACACATCTCGCCCAACACGCAGCACTTGCACATGCGTCGTGGCCGGCAGATCATCAATCGGCTTCGCGATGCTCAGGCCCCGCTCCAATACCCCGTGCACCACCGCCTCATACACCTTCGTGATGTTGCCGGCCCGAAACTGTTCGACCATCAGATCAAACGCATTCGCACTCTTGGCCAGACACAAACAGCCAGTGGTATCTCTGTCCAGTCGGTGAACGGCGCGCACTTTTCCAGCACGCGATGAACCCGTCTCATACCCGTTTCCAGTACTTTTCGGTCTATTCTCCGAGGACGTGACGGAGCACGTCCCTCCAGAATGCTTCTGTAGTAACTGGTTCTGCTTAGCGTGTACCGGAGGGGCAACCTCTGTGTTGTCCTGAGAATGTACCGAAAAGTTATAGCAACGGGTATCGTTCAGGCGTGTCTCGACGCTGTTTGCGCCGTTGGACAAGATTCTCGGCGGCTTATTCGCCACGATGTAGTCAGCGTTCTGCCAAAGGACTTCGATCTCAAGCTGCTTGCGGGCAGGTGTAACGTGCGCTTCATGCACCTCCACCACATCGCCCTGCTTGAGGCGATGCTTGGCCATCCATACGCGCCGGCCATTAACGAATACGCATCGTGCATCAAGAAGCGCCTTCGCTTTTCGGAGCGAACAATCGCGGGTAGACGCCAGAAAGTCGACCAAGCTGGAACCGACCGATTGTTTTTTGACAGAATAGCGCTGCATGCGCCTATTCTATGACAAGACGATAAATTTGGAAGTGTTCGTTTGTGCCCGCCACAAATCCGGTCACGCGGTTGGTGGCCGTGAACTGACCCGCAGACGCCCAAACCTGATCGATCAAATTGGTGGAGGCATCCACGCGATAATTCCAGTTGGTACGTAAATGATCCCATGCAATTTCCGGGCCCGATGCAAGCGGGATCTGTATGTCAGCCGCTACCGGTAACAGGTCAAGAAAGATGTTGCGAATGCGATACCCTTGGGCTGACTCGGTCTCGACACCAACATCAATCCGGAATTCCTGCACATTCGAGAGGATATCAGTCAGTTGACCTCCATTGACGGATTGCCAGAAAGAGGTCGCGGTCGCCGTCACTGGCACCGCAATCTGATTCCATGAGCCCACCGTTGTCGCGCGCCCAGTGACGTCGCTGACCACCCCTGCCCCGTCGGCGCTGAGCGTGATCGTCAAGCCATCGGGTAAGGCATCCTCCGGATAGAACTCGAATCCAATCAATTGAACTCCAGCAGCCGAGTAGTCACCGACAAACTGGGCACTTGAAGCCACACTGCCACCGGTCAGGCTGGAGGAACGGGTCGTCGGTGAACCTATCGCATCGAAGGCGAGGTGGACCGCTCCGGTGGCCCAGCTCCATACGGAATCTGGATC
>SLCI01000002.1 GCA_007125875.1 Kiritimatiellia bacterium
ATGATCGAGGTGACCACGTTCGGCAATATATGGCGCGGACAACGACGCGAGTGGCGTGGCGAATAGCGGTTGGAATCATCCCTTTAGACGCTTAATCCAAACCGATAGGATCGCAATATCGGAGGGATTCACACCCGATATGCGTGACGCTTGGCCGAGATTTTCAGGCAAAATCTTTTTAAGCTTTTCACGCGACTCATAGCGTAAAGCGGAAATCTGATCGTAAACGAGTTCTGGCGGAATTTTCACGCGATCCAGCT
This sequence comes from Kiritimatiellia bacterium, assembly GCA_007125875.1. Taxonomy (GTDB): domain Bacteria; phylum Verrucomicrobiota; class Kiritimatiellia; order SLAD01; family SLAD01; genus SLAD01. Next base: position 261 of record SLCI01000002.1, read on the forward strand.
GGCTAGCTTTATTTATCTGCGTGCGCTCGCGCTCGATATATCCTTCATACTTAAGATCGATCTCGATCTGCTCAATTTCGGTCGCCGAAAGCGAGCCATCGCGATCCGCCAGCTCTTTATAACTCATACCTGGCCGGCGCAAAATCTGCGCCAAGGAATTGCCATTCTCGTAGGTCGTCTTCAGTCGCTGGATCTCTTGGGCAATGCGGAGTTGCATTTGGTCTATCTCGGCAAGCTCAGATTCAGACAGAATCCCAATCGCCTTGGCCTTTTCCTGTAGTCGAAAAGGCGCATTATCCTGACGCAATATCAGGCGGTGTTCAGCTCGGGAAGTGAACATGCGGTACGGTTCATCTGTCCCCTTGGTTACCAGATCATCGATCAGGACACCAAGATAGCCCTCGTGACGATCAATCAGGAGCGGTGCCTGTCCCCGCACCTTCATCGCTGCATTGACTCCTGCGATGAAGCCTTGGCCTGCGGCCTCCTCATAACCCGTCGTGCCATTGATCTGACCGGCCATAAATAGATTCTCGACCACCTTTGATTCCAGCGAGTGGTAGAGCTGGGTGGGATCCAAGTAATCATATTCAATCGCATACCCCGGCTTCAGAAATTCGGCCCGCTCCAACCCAGGTATCGAGCGGATCATCTCAACCTGAACCTCCTCCGGCAAGCTGTTAGAGGTACCATTTGGATAGATTTCAATGCAGTCACGGCCTTCCGGCTCAATAAAGACATGATGCCCCGGCTTGTCGCGGAATTTCACTATTTTGTCTTCAATGGACGGACAATAGCGTACGCCCGTACCCTCAATCATCCCGCCATACATGGCGCTTCTAGACAGGTTTTCCTCAATGATTTCATGTGTCTTTTCCGTCGTGTGCGTCAAAAAGCAGTCTATTTGGCGGTCGCCCGGCAACCAAGGCTTGAGTGGCGTGCCCAAATGTTCCACGTGGAACATTGCCGATTTGGCCGACATCGCCGAAGATTCATCTCTGTCCCTTGAGCCCGAATGTTCCACGTGGAACAATGCGAGGTCGCGTTTAGCTGCCCGCGAGAATACGGGCGGAGGTTCGACGCCGGGCTGACGATCCGTTTTGTGGTAATCAATGCTTTCGCGGTGTAGGCGGGGCGGCGTGCCTGTTTTTAGGCGGCCCATCCGGAAGCCCAGTTGTTGAAAGGTATGGCTTAATTGATAAGCACCTTGTTCGCCGAGCCGGCCGCCTTCGAGCGTGCGGTCACCAATATAGATCTTGCCGCCGAGAAAGGTGCCGGTCGCGATCACAACGGTCCGGCTTAGTATGGTGGATCCGTCTTCTGTGATAATGCCTTTTAGTTTGCCATGCTCGAGGTGGAGGTTGCCAGCTGTGGCCTCGATGATCTCTATCTGCTTTTCGCCATCTATTACGGCTTGGATGCGGGCTGGGAAAGCGGACTTTTCGGATTGGAGGCGGTGCGCTTGCACGGCGGGCCCTTTGCGGGTGTTAAGCGTGCGAAACTGAATTCCGGTATAATCAGCATTGCGTGCCAATTCGCCGCCGAGTGCGTCGAGCTCACAAACGATATGCGATTTGGCCATGCCGCCAATCGAGGGATTGCATGACATACGACCGATCGCTTGTCGATCCATTGTGAGTAGCCCGGTGCGCATGCCCATGCGGGCCGCCGCTAAGGCGGCCTCATAACCGGCATGGCCAGCTCCGACCACGAGCACATCATATTGAGGGGCGTGACTAGACATCGCTTTTACTTACCAATACAGAATCGTGAGAAGATGGTGTTCAATAACTCATCATGGTAAGTTCGTCCAGTGACTTGACCAAGATAATCGAGCACATCCCGCATCCGTGAGGAGGCCAGTGGCACTAAATCATCAGACAGTGTTGATAACATCTCCAAAACCATCTGTATTTCAGTCTGAGCCTTGCTGAGGAGGTTCCTGTGCCGCTCTGATATAGTCGCATGAGGACGGCTATGAAGGTCAATTTGATCGGCTAGATGTTTTCCAATTGATTCTTTAACGTTTTCAATATCAGTTAATTGCGTAGCTGATATGTAGATTTCTGCTGGCGGTGCTTCCGATGGATCTATCAGGTCGATCTTGTTGGCAATAATCAGCAACTTTGCTGGGTTGGCTGTTAATAACCTGTCGATTTCTTGTGTATCGGCGGGCGCAGAGGCGTCAATCAGGTGAATATGGAGGTCTGCGCGGGTCATTTGATCGCGAGTCCGGGCGATGCCGATTTGCTCGATCTCGCAATCGGTGATGCGGAGTCCGGCGGTATCGATTAATCGGATCGGAATGCCATCGATGACGAGATCTTCTTCAATCGTATCGCGCGTGGTGCCGGGCGTGTCGGAGACGATAGCTCTGTCCCTCCCGAGCAGTCCGTTCAGCAAGGTGGATTTACCGACGTTCGGCTTGCCGGATATAACCACAACGGCACCGTCTCGCAGTAGATGGCCCTCATCCCACGTGCTCAACAGGGCCTTGCTCTCACCAAGACACGCTTCTAAACCCGCGATCAACGTCGGCATGACGGTTTCGGGCAATTCATCTTCAGGGAAATCCAGCGTTGCCTCAATATCGGCGGCGATCGCGATGAGGCGGTCGTAGAGCGTATTCAGTTGAGTGCTCAACTGGCCGTCCAGTTGGTCCATGGCCGCGGCGGCTGCGCGCGCGGAACGTGCATGAATTAAGTCCAGCACGGCCTCGGCCTGCACGAGATCCATGCGCCCATTCAAGAAGGCCCGTTGTGTGAATTCGCCCGGTTGTGCCAGCCGCGCACCGGCCTCAAGGCAGGTGCGCAGGATGCGTTTGGCGCATTGATGACCACCATGACCCTGTAGCTCGACCACGTCTTCACCGGTATAGCTGTGCGGCGAGCGCATGATTAGACAAAGCGCTTGATCGATTATTGTCTGTCCCTCGATCACGTGACCGAACGCAAAGGTCCCGGCGGCTCGCTTGGAGGGCGGATTTCCGCTGCACTTGAAAACGCGATCAGCGATTTCATAGGCTTGCGGCCCCGAAATCCGGATAACCGATACGCCAGCTTCGCCCAGCGCCGTGGCGATGGCCGCGATGGTGTCAGTGGTGGAGTCGGGGGCTGGTACGGAAGTGGTCACGGCTGTGCATTGGCGGAGTCGGGACGCTCATCGAGCGGAGACTCCATATGCCCGGGATCAGCGGAAAGCGCATCCTGGTCGGATTCTTTAAGATTTTCTGAATCAACAGGTTCCGTAGATTTTTCTACACCAGATGTATTTACTGATGTCGCCGAACTGGGCTTTTTCCGGCGCTGTTTAATGCGCTCAATCAGTTCTGTGGCGAGGCTGCGATAGGCGGCCGCAGCGACGGAACGCGGATCATATTCGATGATTGGTATGCCGTGACTGGGTGCCTCGCCCAGTCGAATGCTGCGCGGAATGAGCGTCTCGAATACCTGTTCATCAAAGTGTGTAGCCACTTCTTGCACAACTTGTTGCGAGAGATTTGTGCGCATGTCGTACATGGTCATCACAATGCCTTCGATTTCGAGGTCGGGGTTCGCGCCACTGTCGCGTAGCCGGTCGACGAGACGCAGCATAACGCTAAGTCCTTCCAACGCATAGTATTCGCACTGCATGGGAATCAGTAGGCTGTGTGCTGCGGTCAGCGTGTTCATCGTCAAAATGCCCAACGAAGGCGGGCAATCGATCAAAATAATATCGTATTGGCCGGCTTCCAGCACGGGCGTGAGCGCCTCTTTGAAGGGATGCAGATAGGAATCGGTGCGCGCGATGTCGACCTCAGCGCCCGCTAGGTCGACCTCGGCCGGCAGTAGATCAAAGTCCGCGATCTGTGTTGGTTGAATAAAGGAGACGAGCGGTGCTTCGCCCAGCAAAGCGCTATAAATACTCTTCCCTTCCTCTTTCTCGATGCCGATTCCGCTGGTTGCGTTGGCTTGCGGATCCACGTCAATCAGGAGGACTTTTTGTTGCTGTTCGGCTAGACAGGCGGCTAGATTGATGGCCGTGGTGGTTTTTCCAACCCCGCCCTTTTGATTCGCAATCGCAATAACCCGTGTATGTTTCATAACGATACCCACTTTCAAGCTGTGGAGGCGGAGTGTAAGCCTCGCGTGGTGTAAAGTCCATACTGGGATGTGAGCAAATGGGCACAGGCAATGAAGGTCGACGGTGACTTGAGGGTATGATACGAGTTTTGAACTACGGCATGGAGAGATCGTTGCGATGAAAAATTGGAGGCACATTATTCAGCGTTGGTTGCCAATGGCGCATTATGAGGTCAACCCGTTTGCGCGCGGTTCTGCGTGGTCTCACGTTGAGCTGCTGATACGGAGCGTTTTTTGGGCACTGATGGCCTTCTTGGTGTATGCCTGGTTGATGGTCATTCTGGTGGATGTGCTGGACTGGTTTGCACCGTTTGCTGTGCTGGAGGAACAAGCTTCCTACCCTGCCATGATGTTGTTCTATTTCTTTGGCGAGGCATTGGTCTTATCTCCGGCGCCGATCGAGAACCTGCAGTTTGTATTGCTTGCTTGGTCGGCAGCATTCTCACTCTGTTTAGCGATCTATTCTTGGCTGCGCAAAGATACTTGGGGCGGCACGGTCTTTCTTTTGCTGAGCCTAGGCTTGGCGCTGATGTATCTGAATGACGCCTTCAATTACCGACACGATTTGGTCACGACCGTGTTGTGGCATCTTTATGGACCCGACCGACCGCCGCGAGGCAATGTGGTCAGCATCATTGTCGAGATCCTGTTTTATGCATTCATCGCGATCTTTATGCTGGGCGCAACAGTGCTGTGGTTGCGTCACTGTCGTAAGACGAAGCGTATAGTGCATTTCGGTCTGGTGGCTTTCGGCGCCTATTTTGTGGCTTCGGTGGGCTCGGCGACGAGGCATATCGGGAGTTGGTATGATCGCTGGGGGATTGTGATCGGGTCCTTTTTCCCGGATCACTTCCGCGAAAAGATTCAAGAGTTGCCTTTTCCGCAGTCTCGTCATACGGGCCCGAAAGAGTTTTGGATTATTGATTGGTGGTTTGAGGAAACGATCGAGTATATTGGCGCTGCAGCCTTTTTCGTATTCGTTATGTTGAACGTCCTGCTGATCTGGCATGATCGAACCAAGGTGCATCAGTAAGCGTGCGTATCTGGGATAAAAGGGGACACCATGAATAAGCGGATTATCGCGATCTCGATAGCGTTTGGAATACTCTATCTGCTCGTCGCGATCACGATATTGCTGCTCACAGCGCGCGGTAAGGTATTGCCATCTATCATCAGCGGCTTTATCGCATCCCCCATACTCCTGGGGCAGACGATAGTATTTATTCTGGCGGTATTAGGCATTCATGTATTATTGGCCTTGCTTTGGCTCGGTTTGGCGCGACCAGTGATTTTGCGGTTGAAGGGCGAGGAGATTCAGCGCTCGGCAACGTTGATCGGTTTTCTGCTGCTTCTGTTCGTTGTGATGTTGGCGAACAACCATTTTTTTCCGGACTCAAAAGTTGTCTTTTGGACAAGGGGGGTATGGATTCCCATTAACAGCGCGGTGCTGGTGCTGACCGGAACATTTGTGGCAGCGGTACTGTTAACCGGCGGCATCTTGCATTTACGCGCATTGATTGAAGCGGTCATGCGTCGTCGTTTGCACTGGGTTGTTTTACCCTTATTGCTGCTTGGTCTCGTGGGTGGCGCACTGGGATTGACATCGACCCCGGCCACTGAGTCGGTCACGCGCGATCAGCCCGATATCATTTTATTGGGCGTTGACGGTGTTCGGCCGGACCATATGGGCTTCTATAACCCCATGTCGATTACGCTGACGCCGGTTTTAGATGAATTGCTGGCTGAGTCGACGGTCTTCTATAACGCATGGACGCCCCTAGCCCGCACCTTCCCATCTTGGGCCACCATTTTGACGGGGCAATACCCAGGCACGCATGGTGGATTCTTTAACCTATTGGACCCGGCGCGCGTACAGAGTTCGGACACGATTTCTCATGATTTGGGCGCTTTGGGGTATCACCGCATATACGCCATTGATGAGTCGCGATTTTCGAATCTGGATGAGACGTTCGGATTCGATGTTGTCGTGGCGCCAGCATTGGGCGCAGCAGACTTTCTGCTGGGTGCTTTAGCTGATCTTCCGCTCTTGAACCTTGTGGCGAATACGCGACCGGCCCGCTTGTTGTTTCCGAATATTCATATGAATCGAGCGCTCGCCTTCAGTTATCGACCAGAAACATTCGATGCGCAAGTTGCGCGAGCGATACGACGGGCTCCGCCAGATCAGCCCCTATTATTGGCGGTTCACTATGAGCTGCCGCATTGGCCTTATGGGTGGGCGAATCATCACCAGTTTCAGCCTGAACTGCCGGTTGAGCTCTATGATCTATCCATCGAGATCTATCAGAAATCGGTCGCTCGGGTTGATGAACAGGTCGCCGCTGTGCTGGAGGAGTTGGATCAGACGGGACGATTGGATCAGGCCGTTATGGTGATTTTATCGGATCACGGTGAGACCTTTCGTCGGCTGGAGGAAGGATGGACCTGGGTCGGGCCGAACGAGCCGCGCCTTTTTCGCGTCAATCGTCACGGTCATGGCACCAGTGTCGCTAATGAAAGCCAAAATCGCGTCATTTTGGGCTTTCGCGGTTTCGGAGACTGGGCGCTTCCGGTTGCGCCTCGATTGGATCGCGAAGCCACCACCTCACTCGTGGATATTCGGCAAACCCTCGAAGAGTGGGTCAATATTGAGGCACTCGTTGATGGTCCGCGCGATGGTTATTCCCTCATGCCGGCGATTTTGAACGAGGGCGACCCCGCGCTGAGCGCTCGGGCCGTAACAATCGAAACAGGGTTTTCCATCCCGAGCATCGAAATGGGCAATCCGGGCGCCGCCGCAGTGGTTGAGGCAGGCGCAGACTATTATGACGTAAATCGAGCCGGTCGCATGATCATTCGTGAGGAGTGGTTACCCTTCCTGATTTCGCAAAAACAGCGAGCAGCCATAAGCAGTCAGTGGATATTGGCTGCCTTTCCGATGGATGAAAAAGGTAAAGAGCGCCGTTATTTCATGCTCGATATGGAAAATCGTCTCTTTTGGGATGCGCACAATCAAGATGCGACTCCGGACGACTTTCCCGTCGCTTTGCTGGTCGAGAAGCTGGAACGATTTTTCGGCCTCGTGCCTTATGGTATAAGGCTCGATCAGGCCGAACAGGAAGCCCCTACAACGCGCGCCCCGTCTTCCTGAATGCTATTCTACGCGTGAGAATCGACCCATCCGATTAAAGGCGTGCCAGCCATATTCTGGCAGGCAAAAGGCTGCCTGAAATCCCGCTCACCCCCTAGTGTTGAAGCGATAACGCTGCTGTTTAGTGTTTGTAAACCACTTAACAGGAATAGTTTAACGTTTGTTATTAAAATATTTGTAAAAACGCTTTAACTAATCGGTAAGATGTGCGTATCCTAACGCATTGTGAACAAAGTCCAAGGTGCTTCGTGTGGGTGTTTTGGATCGATTTAGGTGGTGTTGACCGTCATTCGGACGGGAAAGGAAGATAGATGAAGACATTAAAATTTGGTCTGTGGCTCTTGATTGCACTGTTCACGGTGACATCCGTAGTCGCGGATTTCCCCTTTGGTGCTGAGGATCCGGTATATGGAATACGCTCGCGGATCGCTGAAGATCCCAGTTTCCAGTATCACCCGAGCCCGGAAGATTGGCGGGACATCAATATCTACCAACTCTTTACGGATCGTTTTGCCTCCAGTGGTGAAACCGTTGGATACATTCAGGATCAGGGTTGGTATGTCGGCAATCGGTCTTATCCGGATAACCGCAACTTCCATCACGGCGGCGATTGGAAGGGTCTATTGGACAACCTCGATTACCTCGAAGGCATGGGCGTGAATGGCGTCTGGCTTTCTGGTGTTCAGATGAACTGGCAAGGGCAAGATACGCGCTTTACACCCTATCACTATTACCATCCGACCGATTTCTTCCGCGTGGATCCCGCCCAAGGTACTTTCCAAGACCTGAAGAACCTGATCGATGAAATGCACGCCCGCGGTATGTACGTCATTCTGGACGTGGTGCCCAATCACATGGCCGACCTGAGCGGTTTGTGGGGCAACAATCGTGAGGATAACAACTGGTTTTGGCCCAACGGAAACGACACCCACGGTTGGTGGGACGACAACCGGCGCCATGCGCCTCCGTTCGATCATCTTCACCTCTTCCACAATCACGGGCGGATTCGTAACTGGGACAGCTATCCTGAATACATTCTCGGTGCCTTTCCGGGCACAGACGATTTGCGTACCAGTCGCCAGGATGTGCGCGACTGGCTGACATTGGCATTCAAAAACTTGATCGACGCAACGGATGTGGATGGATTCCGAGTCG
>SLCI01000253.1 GCA_007125875.1 Kiritimatiellia bacterium
GTTGATGAATGTGGTGTTCAAAAACCAGAATAAGGGGGCCATTTCACTTTGCATATGTGTTTCTTGCCTCTATCTCAATAGGTTACACAAAATGCACGACCAAAAATGGGGAATGTCCTGATGATGGACGGGTGTTGCACATGTTATCGGATGAACAATCATGTTGGGCGCTACGGATTGACTCCCGAGCACTTTCGCGTACTCTTATCCACTGCGTAAATCTCATGAAAATTCGTATCCATATAGCGCCATTCAAATTTCTGTTGGTGGCTCTCGCTCTGCTTTCCGCGGCCTGTGGCCCACGACCCTATGAGCGTCCCGCTCCTGACGAGGGGCGCACCGTGGTCGTGTGGATTAGCATTGATGGAATTCGTCCGGACTATATTGCCCGCGGCAACACACCGTTTTTTGATCGCATGATGTCGGAGGGCGCCTATTCGCTGGCGCACGTGCCGATCTTCCCATCGTTAACTTTCCCCAGCCACGTCTCCCAAGCGACCGGGACGACGGTCGATCGGCATGGTGTCCCGCTGAATTCGTTTCACGATATGGAAGCCGAACGATCATTCTTTTATCCCGGCTCCCCTCGATTACTAGGTGCCGAGCCCATTTGGAACACGGCACAGCGTCAGGGACGAAGGACCGCTGTGTTTGATTGGGTGATGTCCTATAAACAGGATGGTGACGCCGCAGCCTCCTACTTCAATGAGTCCTTTGACGGCAGCTTGCGTGATCGTGATCGTATTCGGCCGATACTGAACGCATGGCGCAATGATCGGGATCGGCGTCCGCTGCAGTTGCTGATGGGATATATGATATTGCCCGATCAAGTTGGGCATGAGTTCGGTCCGGAAAGTCCTGAAGTGGTCTATGCCACCGAACAGTCGGATGCTGATATGGATTGGCTTGTTGAGCAGGCTATACGCATATTCGAAAGGCGCATGTCGCCTGAAGATGAGTTGATCATAATGGTCACTTCCGATCATGGCATGAGCGAAGTGCACACTATGGTCAATCCCCGCGTTCTCACGGGCATCAGCACAGACGAGGATCGCAATGGTGAGATTGTTCTGATGACTTCGGGAAACATCGGACACATTTTTCTGTACGGAATTACAGATGAAATTGAGCGCGCCGCACGCAAGGAAGCGATACTGGAGACCACCCGCCAGCATTCATTTGCCCAGGTCTACACGCGCGATGAGTTGCCCACGCAGTGGGGATACGCGCATCCAACGCGCGTTGGCGATATTGTCATCGTGATGGAAACGGGATACACCTTTGGGCGCCGTGCACGCGGCATAAGCGACACGCCGGAAGAAGCCGAAGGGCCGCTCGGTATGCACGGGTATGATCCGGCGACGAATCCTGAAATGAATGGCATCTTTTTAGTGTGGCGCTATCGCAACCCGATCGGTGGAATAGATTTGGGGCCAGTCTACGGATTGCAGATGCATGCCACTGTTGCGCGCCTACTCGATATCACTCCTGCGCCGACTTCGTTTCACAAGCCTGTGATGGGATTTTAAAAGGCAATCAGGTAAGCCGCTCTACGACGTAATGAGCCAAAGCCTGTAAAGGCGCCTTGTCACCGCTTAATGCATCCAATTGCTTAATCGCTTGGCCGACTAGATCGTGGGCCTCGGCTTGTGCCGACTCCATGCCAATACAGGCGATATAGTTCAACTTCTCGCGCTTCGCATCGCTGCCGACAGATTTACCCAGAACTTCTTGTGTCGACGTAACATTTAAAATGTCGTCGGCAATCTGAAAGGCCAGTCCAATCGATTGACCGTATCGGCCTAAGGCATCGAGCTGATCGGTGTTGGCACCCGCGCTGATGCCTCCCATGCGACAAGCCGCCCGAATCAGTTTGCCGGTCTTGTTTGCATGAATACGCATCAAGGTCTCACGGTTCTGCGCGTGCTGCTCCTCAGCAAGATCCTCATATTGTCCGCCCGCAAGGCCGCGACTGCCGGCTGCCTGTGCAAGCTCCAGCGATAGTGGCGCACCGTGTGGCTGCTGCGCCAGAACTTCAAACGCCAAGGTCAAAAGACTGTCCCCGGCCAGAATGGCATTTGCCTCGCCGTACACCTTGTGCAGTGTCGGCTGACCGCGCCGCAGGTCGTCATCATCCATCGCCGGCAGGTCGTCGTGAATCAAGGAGTAGGTATGCAGGCATTCAAGCGCCACGCCAATCGGAAGGGCCGCTTTTGCCGTGCCGCCCACCGCTTCCGCGGTCGCCATACAAAGAATCGGGCGCAGGCGCTTACCCCCAATGAACAGGCTATACCGCATCGCCTCATGAAGCCGCACAGGATGTTCAGTGGGCTGGGGTAATGCCTGATCCAACGCTTCGTTGACCCAGTCCACCCGGGCATCAAGATACTGTTGCAAATCAAACATGTGGGGAAGTGTACGATTGTTTTTTGTCTTCTCAAGTCTATTGGTTTCCGATTTGATCGCGACATGTTTTTCTGGATTCTATTCGCCATACTTCACTTCGGACTCTTCGCATTGATGTTCTACAACATGCGCTGTTGGCCGGCGCTACCCGCGCGTTTAGGCGAAGATGTAGCTGAAACCGTATCGTTGCTAATTCCCGCCCGTAACGAGGAGGCGCATATTGCGGCGGCGATTGAGGACGCACTGCGCGGATCGCCTGAGATCATGGAGGTGTTAGTCTACAATGACCATTCCACCGATCGCACAGCCGAAGAAGTCGCCCGAATGGCTGCCGTTGATAAACGTGTCCGCGTTATTCCGGTAAAGCCTTTGCCGGAGGGGTGGTGCGGCAAGCCCTTCGCCTGTCGTCAACTCGCCGAAGCGGCCAGCGGAGAGTGGCTGCTTTTTCAAGATGCCGACACGCGACTACAAAAAGACGCGGTCAAACGCATGTTGGCCGCTACGAAGCGTTATGAGGTGACCTTCCTTTCTTGTTGGCCAGGGCTAGTGATGAAGGGATTCTGGGAAAAGCTCTGCATGCCGATGCTCAATTTCGTGGTGTTCACCCTGTTTCCTGCGCCATTGTCCCTGAAACGACAAATGCCCGCATTGGGGCTGGCGCATGGCGCTTGCATCCTGATGCGGCGCGAAGAATATGAGCAGATCGGCGGCCACGAACTGGTCAAGCCTGAACTGTTCGAGGATACCGCGTTGGCGCGGGCTTGGCGGGCACATGGCTTGCGTGGCATTTGTCTTGATGGCCAAGATGTTGTACGTGTACGCATGTACGACTCTTGGCCCAGTTTGTGGAACGGTTTTCAGAAGATCTTCTATCCGGCGTTCCGGTATGAAGTGAGCTTCTGGCTCTTCCTGCTCTTCCATGTACTCTTCTTCATCGCGCCTTTTGTGCTCGCACTGGTGTCGCTCTTCACCGGGGGCTGGCCACTGCTTGCATGGTTTATGGTCGCAACCATTCTCGGCAGTCGCTGGCTGCAAGCCACTCGATTCGGTTATTCGCGATCCGCCATCCTTGCCCATCCATTGGCTGAGTGCGGCTTGATTGCCGTCGCCTTGGCGTCGCGCCATAAGTGTCGGCGCGGCGGCGGTGTGCCGTGGCGCGGCCGCAAGTACACGTGGAAGGCATCATGAGCCATTCGCCGAAAAAAGCTGTTGTGATTGGTGCCGGGCTGGGCGGCCTAGGCGTCGCCTTGCGCCTGGCCGCGCAAGGCTGGCAAGTCGACATCCACGAACAATCGGCGACCGCCGGTGGGAAAATGAATCGCTGGACCGCCGAAGGTTATCGATTCGATACCGGCCCATCCCTGATCACCATGCCCTGGATTTTCGAGGAATTATTCGCCGCTGCAGGCAGCACACTGGGCGATCATCTCACCTTGCATCGCGTTGAGCCGATCGCGTCCTATCATTATGATGACGGCACGCAGTTTGTGCATACCGGTAACCTCGCCGAGTGGCTGCGCACGGTGCGCCAGCTCGAAGGCGGAGACGCTTCAGGGTTCCTCGAATTCATGGCGCTGGGTGCAAAACTCTTTAACGTCTCGCAAGCAACCTTTTTCAAGCGTTCACCCTTCGAGCCGCCGGATCGAGACAGTGGCCGCGCGCTGCGCGATATGCCACTACGGCGCGGGTGGGGTAATTACGCGCGCACGATGCAGCACTACATCCGCAGCCCGCATCTGCGCCAATTATTCAACCGCTACATGACCTATGTCGGCTCGTCGCCGTATCAATCGCCTGCCACCCTCGCGGTCATTCCTTTCGTAGAATACGCTTTCGGCGGCTGGCACGTACAAGGGGGGCTTTACAGTATTGTTGAAGCACTACTGGGGCTGGGCGAGGAACGTGGCGTGCGCTGCCACCTGAACTCGCCGGTGACCGGGATTACGCGCGAAGGGCAACGGATAACCGGCGTGCGACTCGACGATGGCGAAGTCGTCGAGGCGGACGCCGTCATCATGAACGGCGATGCGTCGTGGACCGATACGCTTTTGGGGTTCCCCGACGCGCAACCACTCCCCGAGTCGAAACGCTCGATGTCTGGTCTGATCTTCTTGTTCGGGCTTAAAACGACTCGGCCGGACCAGCCTCACCATCAAGTCTTCTTCTCCGCAGATTATCAAACCGAATTCCGTCAGTTGTTTGATGAGCGTCGGTTCCCCGATGATCCTACCGTCTATATCAATATGCCTAGCCGCAGTGATCGCAGTATGGTGCCGGAGTCCGGCGAAGTGATGTTTGTGATGGCCAACGCACCGGCCAATGAACAGGATGCATGGGACGAAAAAATGATCGAGGAGGCCCGTGCCCGCGTTTTTAATCGGTTAAGTCGTTCCGGTTTCCCCGACATCAGCCAAGATGTCGCGGTATCGAACGTTTGGACACCCAAGAACATTGCGCAGCGCTATGCTATGCCGGGCGGCGCAATTTATGGACAAGTTTCGCATGGTTGGCGCGGCGCGTTCCTGCGTCCGGCGAATCGCTCCAAGCGATGGCCAGGGTTATATTATGTTGGCGGCAGCACCCATCCGGGTGGCGGCACGCCAACCGTTTTAATGTCGGCGGACATAACCGCCAGATTGGTATTACAGCATGAAAGTTAAAGAGATGATTCGATGGGGGTTAATTGCCTTCTACGGGCTGTTATGGGCGGGCGGTGTGGCCTCCTACCTGTTTATGGGAGGTCCGCCCGATGACGTCGCTTGGACGGCCCCGATGTATCTCACCGTGGCGGCGATACTACTAATCGCCTATGCGCCGGTGTCGGAACGGATCGTCTTGCTGGTTGCGGGTCTGCTTGGGTTTGGAGTTGAGGTGCTCGGCGTTGCCACCGGTTTCCCATTTGGTGTGTATGAGTACACCGCCGTGCTATTCCCTAAACTGTTCGATGTGCCCTTGGTGCTGGCCGCGGCTTGGTTGTTGCTGTTTGCCTACGTGCGGCAAATGCGCGTCACTTGTCCGTTACGCGCCGCGCTCTGGTTGACCGCCATCGATCTCATCATCGATCCGCTGGCGGCGCATACGTTGAATTTCTGGAGTTGGGTGGAAGGGGGACTCTACTATGACATCCCATGGACCAACTTCGCCGGCTGGTACCTGGTCAGCCTCATCCTCTTCGCGATCTTCCGTAAGCCAGCGGAACCAAACCCGATGGCGCGCTGGCTGGGGCTTAGCATTATCCTGTTCTTCACTCTAATTGCCTTTGGATCAGGCTTATGGCTGGCGGGCGCTATCGGGTTGGCGCTGGTTGCGCTGGATTTCGTATGGATGCGTCGATTGCAGCGCGTAGCGCCTGCCAGTCCGACGTCGTAAACGGTCCGCTAACCTGATGCAGGAGCTCACCATTCGGTGCCAGCAGGTAGACGTTAGCCACGTCCGGCTGCGCACGGAAACGGCCCACTATCTCGCCCGTCCAGTCTAACAGTACGGGCGCCGCATCATCTTGCCGGAACAATGCACGCACCATCGGTCGGAACAGCCGTGGCACCGCAGAAAGTTCGGCAATACCTTGAATGTGGAGGGCGTCGGCATAATTTTCCGCCAGCGGGCTCAGCCAATCATCCAGTTGTTCAGAGCCGGCGCGATCTGCAATCAGCAACACCAGCGGCCGGTCCAGCGGAAACGTAATCGAGTGGTCGGTGCCAAATTGATCCGGTAAGGTGAACGAGCGCACATCGGCCAATGTCGATAACGCCATGAAACTGGCGAAAAGGAATAAACAAAGTGAACCGCGCGACATACCGACAACGTACCGCAGGCCGCGCAGCAAAGGAAACGCAAAGTCTCGGCGGTTGGCAGCCCGCTCGTAGGGTCGCCGTAAGGCGATGACAGGAGCCTCGCGCGCCTTGGTGGCGGAGCTCTGCGACGCCGAGATACACGCCAGGCTATTTTTGCGGGTTAAGTTATTCCCGCTAACTCGACAAATTATGCGAAGATCTTTAGCTGATAATACGTAGAGATGACCACAGCAGTAACAGAGCCGAACCAGACAGCCGTTTCCTTGCCCTCCAGCGAAGTAGTGTGGACCGAGGCCGAATGGCGCGCGTTTGAGCAACAGACGCGCGAGGCCGCGTTGAACGCTGCCAGCGAAGAAACCGCGTGGAACTTTGTGGTGCGCGCATCGCGACGCGTGATGCGCCGTTACACGACCAGTTTTTTCATTGTCAGCCGTTTCTTGCCCCGACTCAAGCGCGATCAAGTAGAGGTCATTTACGCGACCGTCCGCTATCCAGACGAAGTCGTAGACACGTTTCCTTTGAGCAGCGATGAGCGAACCCAACGATTGAACGACTGGCGCAACGCCTATGAAGTGGCGCTCAATTGCAACAATCTGCAGGAATCGTTGCGCGCGGAGGTGCCCTGCTTTTTGGCCGGTTTCGCGGAAGTTGTCCGCCGTGCGGATATTCCGCCGGAGCATTATCGCTCCTTCCTTAAGGCCATGGAAATGGACATCGCGCCGCGCCGTTTCGATACCATGGATGCGCTGATTCAGTCCTACGTCTATGGCAGCGCGACCGTGGTCGGCTACTTTCTCGCCTATGTTTATGGCGCGCAGAAACCAGACGATTTCAACCGCACGCTCAACGCGGCGCAAGATCTCGGCATTGCGCTACAACTCACCAACTTTCTGCGCGACGTCGGTGAAGATCAGCATCGCGATCGCGTCTATCTCCCGCGTGATCTCTTGGACGCGGAGGGCCTGACTGCCGCCGATGCCCGTGATCCGGCGCACCAAGAGGGCATCGTCCGGGTCGTCAAGGCCATGGCACAGGAGGCTGATCGCTACTATCGTCGAGCTGCCGAAAATCTGGACGCCTTTGCCGCCGATAGTCGCATCGCGATCCAGGCCTGTATCGATGTTTACGGCCGCTTGAATCGACGAATTATCGAAAATGAACGCGGGTTGGGATACCGGGAAAGTGTTTCCCTGCGCGAAAAATGGCAGGTGTTGCCTGCTTCAAAATATTGGAAAATACCGCTCGCTTATCTCCTGTCATGAATACGACTGAACCAACTACATCCGCGCGGCGTGCCGCAATCATCGGGGGCGGCTTGGGCGGCCTCAGCGCCGCCATCCACCTGCAACTGGCCGGCTATCGCGTCACCCTGTACGAATCGCAACCGCGCGTCGGTGGCCGTGCCAATCTGATCGAGCGGGACGGTTTCCGCTTCGATACCGGACCCTCATTGCTGAACTATCCGTGGGTCTTCGAGGAATTGTTCGAAGCCGCGGGACGTCGCTTCGAGGATTATGTTGAGCTGATTCCAGTTGATCCTTCCATCCGGTTTGTCTGGCCGGAGGGCGGCACCTTTACACTATCGAGCCAGATCGATCGCCTGCGCAAGGAGTGTGAGCGACTGGAGCCCGGTTCGTCACCGGGCCTGATGAAGTTTCTGGCCGACGCCGAATTCAAGTATAACCTCTCCTTCCAAAAACTCGTCCGCCGCAACGAAGACAATCCCATCAAGTGGGCTGCCGCAATGAACTTCAAAGAGATGCGCAGCTCGGCGGTCTGGCGCTCACTCTACAACGAACTGAATCGTTTCTTTCGCAATCCGCGTATTTGTGAGGCACTCGGCTCCTATGCCATGTATCTGGGCGGCTCGCCATGGACATTGCCGGGCCTCTTTTCAATCTTGCCGTATGGCGAGTTGGCCTACGGTTTGTGGCTACCCAAAGGGGGGGTCTACGGACTAGTCGAAGGCATGGAGCGCCTCGCACTTGAATTGGGAGTGACGATTGAAACGAATAAGCCGGTCGTCAGTATTGTGACCGCTGACGGACGCGTTACGGGGTTGTCGTTCAAGGACGGTTCGACCGCGGACTGGCCGGTGGTGGTTTCGAACGTCGATGTGCCAACCACACAGACGCAGCTGCTCGGGCGATCCAAGCCGACCAAGATGGGGATGACGCCGGGCGTGATCACGTATTACTGGGCGATCAAAGGTAAGGTGGACAACATCAAACATCACACCATCTTTTTGCCGGACGACTTCAAAGACTCCTTCGCCGACCTGCTGGAGCGCGGTCGCATTCCGCGTAACCTGCCGTTTTACGTCAGCGTGCCGTCCGACACCGATGCGTCCCTGGCGCCCGAGGGAGACACCGCCGTGTTCGTGCTCGTGCCGACCCCGCGCTTGAGCGAGTTGGGGCCGATCGATTGGGATAAGGCCGTCGCCGACGTGCGCGAGCAAGTGCTGGCGCGATTGGCGTCGCACGACATCCACATTGATCCTGCTCAGTTCCTATTCGAGGAAGTGTGGTCGCCGGAAGCCTGGGGCGAGAACTTTGGCCTCTATGACGGCTCCGCGTTCGGCGCCTCCCACACGCTGTTTCAGGTCGGGCCGATGCGCGCCAAGAATTTTGACCGCGCCTGCAAAGGGCTCTATTACGTCGGTGCCAGCACCACGCCCGGCACCGGCATGCCGATGGTCGTGCTGGGCGGCGAAATGACCGCCCGCCGCGTCCTCAGCATGGAAGGTGAGCAGTCGTCAGCATTGTAGGCCGACCCTCTGTGGTTGGCGCATGGGATGTGTTGTAGGGCGTCCGCTTGCGGATCGCCGTCTTTGGCGGTCGCCGAAGGGGTCGCGCGCTGATCCGTGCCAGCTACGACCTATCGCGTTGTTGCGCGGGCCGGCGCGGACAAGAGTCCTGCACCGCCCCACGCGCCTAGCGCTAGGCCGCACCTGACCCGTCCCCCGCGCTCAAATTCGTGCCGAATTTGCCCCCTTCGCCCACCGCATAGCACCCCTGCGGGGCTCCGGTTGTTTGCATGATTGGAGATTCTCTGTACTTTGCCGCTGATGGTATTGCATGCAGTCTTTGTAGGCCGACCCTCAGCGGTCGGCGCGCTCCCAACCCACAACCCCGTTGCGGCACTCTGGGAACTCCGAGCACCAGCTCGGCATGAGGCCAACCAGTCCCGCTATCCCATCCGTGAAAATCCGTGTTATCCGTGGTTCATCCCGTATCTCGTACCCCGTGACCCGGATCGCATATCCCGTATCACGGATCCCGCACTGCTTCCAAGTCCCGTATCCGTAGCGTGACGCGTTCGCGTGTTTGCTGATTCAGTAGATCCAGATTCTGGATCATCCACAGGTCATCAATCCGTTGCAGGCTACGCACCTCAATCCTCCGCAAGGTCCGGCCGCGTCGATCCACGGTATCCGCGCGCATGAACAAGCCCACCGCCGGATCAATCCATAGCCGCACTGCCTCGAATGAGTACCCCTGATCCGCCGGTGCCGGCAGTTCTACGATTTCACAGTAGCGACCGCGCACACGTTCCGAGCCGATCCGGCGCGCGCCGTCCCACCACAGAAAGGACCAGCTCAAATCCGCCCAGGTCAGGTCCAAGCCCGCAATCGATTGATCCAAATCCGCCAGCGACTGTTCGGTCAAGGGATCGCCTGACCACCATGAGAATTCAGGCGTGGCGCGGTCTGGCCACTTCACGTGCAGTTTTTCCTGCGTGGCGCCGAATCGGTCCAACACCATGTACTGCGCTTGCGGAATCGCTGCGCCCCAATCGAGATTCATCTCCACCGGCGTCACACGTACGATGTTGCCGCGCCGATCACGTGATTGCAGTTCGCCGGAAAGCTGCAGCGGGATGGTCGGTAACGCCGCGCGCACCTGCGCCATCAATTCGTCGCCGCCTCTGGCCTCTGGCAGGCCGATCGGGAGCAAAAAAGAGGCGAGGGCGAGTTTTCCAATCGTTGGAAGCCGAAACAGGGATGTTTTCCAATCGTTGGAAGTTTTTCGCCAGGTTTTTCCAATCATTGGAAACTTTTCGCGTGATTTTTCCAATCGTTGGAAACTTTTTTCACCGTTTTTCCAATCATTGGAAAACCGTCGGACAGCGAGGGTTGGCATGGGAAAATACATAAGCGGCACCGGTAGTTCGTTTGGGTATTAGACTAGTCCGGTGCCGCTCGTATTCAACCTTACTTGATTTTCTTGACCGGCACGCCTTTGAGGCGACCGATCTTAGGCAGCTCGCCGACGATCGGTTTGGCGTAATCGATGAACGCCTTGGTGACGTCGTTGCCGGCCTTGTTAATGAATTTGGCGGGCATGTGCTGCGTTTCTTTGGCCACGCTCTTGAGCGGCACACGCTTGATGCTGGTGACGTATTTCTTGCCGGGTTTGCGCGTGATTGCAACGCTGCCGTTGGCATGCGTGGTGCAGGCGAAGCGTACCGCGGCTTGGCCGGCGGCGCGCGCTTCCTTGGCGTCGGCTTCGGAAACCAAGCCGGGGAAGGAGCGTTGCAGGTAACCGAAGGTGTCGGCGCGCACACGGGAGATGCCGAGCTTGTTGCGGACTTCGCCGGCGAGCAGATCGCCCAATGCGCCCGAGCCGCTCAACTGGATGTTGCCGTGCGAATCTTTCTCTTTGATGAACTTGCTGGCGATCGCTTCGCCCTTGCTGTCGGCGATACCTTCGGACACGGCGACGACGCAACGGCCGTATTGCTTGTAGACGCGCTTCACGTCAGCGAGGAAGCGGGTCATGGCGAACGGCTTCTCGGGCAGGTAGATCAGGTGCGGCCCGTCGTCTGGATAGACGCGTGCCAGCGCTGAAGCGGCGGTCAGGAAGCCGGCGTGACGGCCCATGATGATGTTGATCTTCACGCCAGGCAGGGCGCGGTTATCGAGGTTGTCGCCCATGAAGGCGGAGGCCACGAACTTGGCGCCGGAACCGAAGCCGGGCGTGTGATCGTTTTGGCGCAGATCGTTGTCGATCGTTTTGCAGATGTGGAAGCAGCGGAAGTCGTATTTCGCGGCTAGCGCTTCTTCGTTGATGATGTGCGTGGTTTCGGCGGAATCGTTGCCGCCGATGTAGAAGAAGTAGTTCACATTGTATTTCTTCAGTTTTTCAAAGATCGCGTGACAATCCTCTTTGGTCGGTTTCTTACGGACCGAGCCCAGCGCGGAGGAAGGGGTTTGCGCGACGAGTTCGAGGTTTTTCACGCTCTCTTTGCCGAGATCGATGAAGTCCTCTTCCAAAATCCCTTTGATGCCGTGCAGCGAGCCGTAGATCTTCTTGATCTTGCCTTGCTTCTTGGCTTCCAAAATTGCGCCAACCAGACTTTGGTTGATGACGGCGGTGGGGCCGCCGCTTTGCGCGATCAGCATATTCCCGACGGGTGCTTGCTTGGCCATAATATGTTCTCCTCTGTAGAACGGTTAGAATTCGCAGCAGGTGATGTAACAAGTTGCACGAATCGACGCAAGCTCAGGCTGCTGTAGGCCGACCCTCAGCGGTCGGCGCTTGGGATTGGTTGTAGGGCGCCCGCTTGCGGGTCGCCGCTTCGTGGCCATGCGGATCGTTTTGCGTGGATGGGCGGTGGCCGAAGGGGTCGCGCGATGGGACGTGCCAGCTACGACCTATCGCGTTGTTGCGCGGGCCGACGCGGACACGAGTCCGGCGCCGCCCCACGCGCCTAGCGCTAGGCCGCATCTGACTCGTCCCCCGCGCTCAAATTCGTGACCGAATTTGCCCCCTTCGCCCACCGCACAGCACACCTTCGGTTGACTTGCGCGTGGCCTGTAGGGGCGCCAATCGATTACGATTAAGCGTATGATTACGATTATGAGGGGCGGATAACCCAAGGCCGAACACCGCTCGGGTGATTTCCGTTACAACGACGAACGAAGAACCAAGAACGACGAACGCGCCTCGCACCTGTGCGGGGCGCTCTACACCGGCCAGCGCTGTAGCTGATAGGCGGCGTCCCAGAAGGCCCACTCGCATTGCGATGATTGGCGGTAGGCGAGATGCATGGCCTCGCGGATTTCCGGACTGCTTTGTTCGGCGGCTTGATCGGTGATGGCGATCATGCGATCGACGACGGCGCCGAAGCCGGGATCGGAGTAGGTATCGATCCACGCTTGATAGGGATTGTCGGGCACGGTTTGGCTGGCGATGTGGAGTCCGACTTCGCGATAGATCCAGAAGCAGGGCAGGACGGCGGCGAGGCCGACGGGGTAGGGCGCGAGGCTGGTCTTGGCGAGTAGAAAGTGGGTGTAGGCGAAGCAGGCGGGCTCTTGCACTTCAGTCGCCGGGATCTTGAACGTCTCGCTCATCATTTGGTGCAACGCCCGTTCGACGTCGATTGCGTCGCGCGCGTAGGTGAGTAGGTCATGCGCTTCGGCCGCGTCATCCGTTTTGGCCGCTAGCAAGGTTAGCGCCTTGGTGTAGTCGCGCAGGTAGAGCGAGTCTTGCTGTACGTAGTACGTGAAGCGGTCACTTTCGAGTGTGCCGTCGGCTAGCGTTTGGTTGTAAGGATGCGCGATGATGGCATCGTAAATGGATTGGGTAGCGGTCCAGGTTTGCTGCGTAAATGTTGCCATGTCTTGTTCCTCTCTAAGTGTGTGCCGATTGATCCATGATCAGGCAGTAGAGAGGAAAGGCGAGCGATGCGACCGTTTCCCTCCGCCGGCATGATCCGGATCAGGTTGTCGGGGTCTAATCTCAGGTCTCACACCAGTTTCCAATTCTTTCCGGTCCATGCTCCGAGGACGCGACGGAGCGCGTCCCTCCGGAATGCTGCTGCAGGGGTTGGTTCTGCTTAGCGTGTGCCGGAGGGGCAACCTCTGTGTTGCCCTGCGAATATACCGAAAAGTTACAGTGACTGGCCTGAGTGACCACCCCCAACGGTGCAGCCAGTAAAGCGTATCCGTTTGCTCGCGTCAACCGGCGCTGCGCAGGACTAGAATCGCCAACCCCCGTCTTTGCCGACCCGTTGAAGGATCCAATCTTCCGCGAGGACGGCGGAGGCCAAGAACATGTAGCCGACATTGCGCAGGACATTGCCCCATCCGATGATTTCGACGTCATCGCCGACCGAGAAGCAGCCGCAGGCAATTTCGAGGCCACGCAACAGATTAAAGCTCATCGCCGCAGCAAACACGGCCAGCATTAGCAAGATCACCAATGCAGCGCCATCTTTGAAGCGGGCGGAAAACATGATCGCGAGTGCCACGACCAATTCGATCCAGGGCAAGGTGATCGCGGTGACATTGATCAGGGCGTCAGGCAAAATGCGATACTGAAAAACGGCTTCGGCGAAGTCGCCCGGGAATAGAATCTTGTGCGCGCTGGCGATGATGAATACCACGCCCAGCAGCACTCGGCAGGCAATGAGAATAAAGCGCATGTTCATGGTGCGCCCTCCAGCGGAAGGTCTGCCGCAAGCCATTCTTCGATGCCACCGACAAACAGTGAGACATTCTCCATGCCTTGATCGCGTAAATAGAGGGCGAGCATCAGTGCTTCATCACAGTCGGGCCCGGAGCAGAAGGTGATGAGCTGGTCCTCCGGTATGACGAACATCGCCAATTCCAAAAACACCTCATCGATCCGACTTAACGGCGCAGAGAGTGAGCCTGGAATGGTGCCGCTCTGATATTCCGTATCAATTCGGGCATCAATCAGCATGTGTGAGCCGGTTTCCGTCGCTTCGCGCACCTGCTCAAGCGAAACGATCGGAATATCTTCCGCCATGGCACGCGCTTCAACGCGCATGCTCCAAGGATAAAAGAGCTCAATCCCACCAGCTGGGCGCAAGGCATTCACGAGCAGGCCCGTCAATCCACCGGCGATCACGAGGAAGAGTGCGCGCGTCCAAAGATTGCCTGGTTTGCGAGAGTCCTTCATTAAATTACGCTGCTCATATTCGTTAGTTGTCGCTATGCTGTACGACAGATTGCTGTGAAAGCAACATCTTAAAAAGGAGAATCACTATGGCTAGTTTGGAAGGGAAAATGGCACCTGCGTTCAAATTAAAGGGGAGCGACGGCAAAACACATGCCTTAGCCGACTACAAGGGGCGTTCGGTCATTCTATATTTTTATCCCAAAGACGACACGCCGGGCTGCACGAAAGAAGCCTGCGGGTTTCGCGATCTGCATACAGACTTGAGTGGGAAAGACGCCGTTGTGTTGGGCGTTAGCCGGGATGGGGTCGATTCGCACAACGCCTTTATTGAGAAGTACGGGCTGCCCTTCACGCTCTTGTCTGACCCGGACGCAAAAGTTATGACGGCTTATGGCGCGTACGGAAAGAAAATGATGTACGGCAAGGAAGTGGAAGGCGTCATTCGTTCAACCGTCATTATTGGCCCGGATGGCAAGGTGGTTAAGCACTGGGCGAAGGTGCCGAAAGCCGAAGCGCATCCCGCCAAAGTGTTGGAAGCGTTGGGTTGATGCGATTCTGCGATGCGCATAACCATCTGCAGGATGACCGTTGGCCGGACACGCTCGCTGAGCGTCTGGCCAGCGGGCGGCATGTAGGGGTTGCGCGCATGGTGGTGAACGGCACGCACGAGTCGGACTGGGACGCCGTGGCGCGTGCGGCCGATCAGTTTCCCGATGAGATCATCCCCAGTTTCGGATTGCATCCTTGGTTTGTTCCGGAACGATCACCGGATTGGTTGAGCATCCTGCGCACCTTTATCGAAAGATATCCCGGGGCAGGCGTGGGTGAGATCGGTTTGGATCGCTGGAAAGAGGGGCTCGCGGAAAAAGAGCAGGAGGAGGTTTTCCTGCAGCAACTACAGCTCGCGACGGAATTCGATCGCCCCGTAAGTATTCACTGTTTGCAGGCGTGGGGTCGTCTGGTGGAAATCGTGGAGAGCGAGCGGTTGCCGACCCGTGGTTTTCTCCTGCATAGTTACGGTGGCTCTGCGGAGTTGGTGGCTCGGCTGGCGCGTTGCGGTGCCTATTTCTCGTTTCCCGGTGCCTTCGCACGTGAAAAGAAAACGCGCCAACGGGAGGCGTTCCGGCAGGTCCCGCCTGATCGCCTGTTGGTCGAAACCGATGCACCGGATCAGTTGCCGCCCCGCCACCTGCAAGCGGTGAAGGTCGAGGATGCCGAAGGGCGACCGCTTAATCATCCGGCGAACTTGCCCGCGATCTACGAGGTGCTGGCTGAGCTGCGTGAAGCTCCCTTGGATCAGTTGGTGCCGCAGGTCGAACAGAATTTCCGGCGATTTTTCAAGAGCACGGCTCAGTAAAGCTGTGATTTTTGAGTAGCTCATGGTAGTGTCGTTCAGAGGTGTGAGATGAACGACCCAATTGCCACTGCGATTAAGCAGAAAAGTCAGCCGATGGATCCGCAGCCCACGATGATGGCAGCGCGGCTTCCGCAGCTCCAGGGTGTTCGGGCGATCCTTTGGGATATTTACGGCACACTTTTTATTTCCGGTTCAGGCGACGTGGGCACGGCTGCCGCGATCAATCGTGACGAAGCGCTCCTTGAGGCGCTCGATGAAGCTGGTATCACGCGCCCTGCGGGGATCACGGCCGATGATTTGGAGTCGGCAATCAAGCAGTTGCATGCACGCGCCCGGGAGCAGGGTATCGAGTTTCCCGAAGTAGATATTTTGCAGATTTGGCGCGAGGTGCTAACGCAGCATCAGGCCAAAAAAATATCGGAATCCGTAGTGACCAAGTTGGCGCTCGCGTACGAGTTTCGTGTGAATCCAGTCTGGCCCATGCCGGGGCTCGTCGAGGTTTTGCAAGTACTTCAAGGGCGTGGAATGAGCATGGGCGTGGTCTCCAACGCCCAGTTCTTCACACCGCACCTATTCCCCGCATTGACGGGGCGGACGTTGATGGAGTGGGGGATATCGGAGTCCCTCTGTGCGTGGTCTTGGATTGAAGGTGTGGCGAAGCCATGCCGTTCTTTGTTTATGCAGGTGTTGGACCGATTAGGACAGCGCGGGATCTCGCCGGAGGAAGTCCTGTTTGTCGGCAACGATTTGCGTAACGATATTTGGCCTGCCACCGAGCTGGGGTGTCGCACGGCATTATTTGCGGGCGATGCCAGGTCGCTGCGCTTGCGGGAATCCGATGAGCAAGTATGCGGACTGCAACCCGATCTAGTTATCACCGAGCTGCCCCAGCTTCTTCATGTCCTCGCGTAGCGTCCCCGTTGATTCGTCCGCTTGCGGATCGCCGTTTTGAAGTCATACGGCTTGCCTGCATAAGTTGGCGGTAGGAGAAGCGGTCGCTGCGCGCGATACGAGATCCACGATGCGAGTTTCGGGATAGTGTTGGGATCAGCCCGTATCCCGAATCGCGTATCCCGTGGCCCGCATCCCGTCCCCCGCGCTCAAATTCGTGACCGAATTTGCCCCCTTCGCCCACCGCGTAGTGCGCCTTCGGTTGACTGATGCGTCCGCTGTAGGCGCAGACGAAGCCCGCGCATTCGGTCGTAGGATTTGCGAAGGCGATTGCGGACTGCTGCTTCTGTGCAACGAAAAACCAAAAACAAAGAACGACGAACGAGCCCCGCGCCTGTGCGGGGCTAAATTCTCTGCGCTTGCACCGAATCGCGCCCTCCGTATGCTCTTGCCATGATTTCTCGTCGTCTTATTGAAATGGCCAGTGGCACGTATGCGCTGTTGGCTATGCAGCTTTGCATGAGTTTGGTGCTGACTGGCTTGATCATTGCGCAGATGTTTACGTTGAGCGTGATCATTGATGCGGCCTTCATGCAGTCGGCTGGTTTGAGTGGGTTGACGGGATACTTGTGGGTGCTCGGCGCATTGATTGTGGCGCGGGCTGTTGCCATTAAGGTGCATCACAGCAGTAGTGCGCTGCGGGCGATCCGTATCAAGACGCGCCTGCGCCAGCTACTTTTTGATCACTGGACGCGGGTTGGGCCAGCCCTCATTCAACAGGAGCGCACCGGCGAATTAGCTGCCACCTACTTCGATGGCTTGGATAAAATTGAGTTGGTCTTTAGTCGCTATCTTCCGCGCTTAATGAATGTGCTGGTCACGCCGTTGATCATTGCGCTCTGGGTGTTGACGGTGGACTTGTTGAGCGGGCTGCTCCTGTTGTCGACGGCGCCGCTGATTCCGCTCTTCATGTGGTTAATCGGCAGCATGGCACAGAAGCGCAGCGATAAACAGTGGCTGGCGCTGAGCCGGATGAGCGCACATTTCCTCGATACGGTTCAAGGCATGACTACCCTGAAACTATTTGGTCGCAGCCAACATCAGGAGAAGGAAATCGAGCGGTCCAGCCGACGCTATCGGTTGACCACGATGGCCGTGTTGAAGGTGGCTTTTCTGTCGGCGCTGGTGCTGGAGCTGGCGGCTTCGCTCAGTACGGCCATCGTTGCAGTGCAAATCGGTGTGCGCTTGGTGGAGGGCCACATCCTGTTTCAACCCGGTCTATTCGTCTTGTTGTTGGCGCCGGAATTCTATTTGCCGTTCCGCCAGTTGGGTGCCGAGCATCACGCCGCGATGGAAGGGCGGACCGCGGCCAATCGTTACCTTGAGTTCCTTGATCAACCCGCCTTGCGGACACCTGCAGGCCGGCCAGCCACGCCACCGGCGGCCCCATTTGACATCCGGATCGAGGGCCTGTCCTTCACCTATCCCAATCGCGATCAACCGGCGCTATCCGATGTAAATACATGGCTGCATGCCGGGGAGATCACCGCGTTGGTTGGATCGAGCGGAGCCGGTAAGAGTACCTTGTTGCAATTGCTGGCGGGGCAGCTCGATCCCGGTAGCGGACGTATTTTGCTCGGTGATGTGCCGCTCGATGAAATGGATCGCCAAACTTGGCGCAATCTCATTGCGGTTGTACCGCAGCGGGTGACTCTTTTTGCTGGGACCCTGCGCGATAATATTGCCCTCGCACGACCGGATGCCACCGATGATGAGGTGATCGCAGCGGCGACGGCCGCCGCCGCGCACGACTTCATCAAGCGCTTGCCCGATGGCTACGATACGATCGCAGGCGAACAGGCGTGGCGACTGAGCGGCGGCGAGCGACAGCGTATCGCCTTGGCCCGCGCCTTTCTTAAGGATGCGCCGGTGCTGTTGTTGGATGAGCCGACCGCGAATCTTGATCCCGACACGGAGGAGTCTATGGCCCGCGCCTTCGAGCGTCTGGCGCGTGGCCGTCTGACGTTTGTGATCGCGCACCGGCTGCGCACGGTCTATCGCGCACATCGGATTCTGGTGCTGGACAAAGGACGCCTGGTCGAGGAGGGAAGTCACGCCGAGCTCAGCCGTCAGCAAGGCCGTTATGCCCGCTTGATTGGGGGTGCCACATGATCGCCGCATGGTTAAAAGCCCATAAGGGACAGACCCTGCTTTCTGTGGTCGTGGCGAGTGCCACAGTGTTGGCTGGTGTCGGCTTGCTTTCCAGCTCGGCCTATTTGATTTCCTGGGCTGCTCTGCGACCACCGATCCTGGATTTGATGTTGGTGATTGTTGCGGTTCGGTTCTTTGCGCTTTCGCGGGCGACGTGTCGCTATGTGGAGCGCATGTTGTCGCATGACCTTACCTTCCGCTGGCTTGCCACCCTGCGGGTGCAGTTGTATCGCTTGCTGGAACCGCGCCTCCCTCGCTTGTTGCTGCGGACTCGTTCCGGCGACTTACTCGGTCGCATGGTGTCGGATGTCGATGTGCTACAGCACATGTACTTGCGCGTCGTTGTTCCAATCGCCACCGCAGTGATTGTCGCCACGGTAACCGTTTTTGCGTTGAGTACCTTTTCACTTTCGCTCGCGCTCGTAACACTGCTGGGTTTGGTGCTGAATGGTGTGGCGGTACCGATTGGAATCGCGCGTCATGCCGCGCAGTGGGGCGATGAGTCGGTGGAAGCTCG
Organism: Kiritimatiellia bacterium; assembly: GCA_007125875.1. Lineage (GTDB taxonomy): Bacteria > Verrucomicrobiota > Kiritimatiellia > SLAD01 > SLAD01 > SLAD01. The sequence goes on from SLCI01000253.1 coordinate 19,105, forward strand.
TTCGCAGGCCAGCGCTGATCTGGTTGAGCAACTACAGGGCATGCAAGATGCGCTGATCTTTGGGCAGGCCGATCGATCCCGCGCCCGTGTCCATGCGCAGAGCCGGGTGATGGCAGGCCTTGAAACGCGGCACGCGAAATGGACGGCGTGGCAGGATGGGCTCAGTCATCTGTGCGCGTTTGGTACCATGTGGGTAATCCTGTGGCTGGCGATACCGCTGATTACATCCGGCGCGCTCGGTGGCATATGGTTGGCCCTGTTGAGTCTGGGCGTGCTCAGTAGCTTCGAGGCCGTGCAGCCGCTGGGAACCCTGTGGACCTTTCGTCAACAAAGTCAGGCCGCGCAGCAGCGTGCCGAGGATATCGAGTCGACACCGGTGCAAACGGAACGAATGATAAGCGAAGAGCGGGTCGATGAAGTGCTGACCGCCGATGCTTATTCCATTCGCTTTGAATCAGTTGATTTCGCGTATGAGGAAGATTTTGTGTTACGCGATATTCGGTTTACATGGACAGCGGGTTATCGACTCGCGCTGGTAGGGCCAAGCGGTGCCGGCAAGAGCAGCATCGCCCATTTATTATTGGGCTTCGAGCGCCCCATTGCCGGACAGATTATAGTGAATCAGCGCGATTTGGCCGCGTGGCATCCCTCGATCTGGATGCAGCAGATTGCGGTGGTGCCACAGCACACGCACCTGTTCAACAATACGGTCCGCGAAAATCTTCGCCTGGCGCGACAAGGTATTTCGGATGACGAGTGCTGGGCGGCGCTGGAACAGGTACAGCTGGCCGGTACCATTCGGGCGCTCCCGCATGGCTTGGATACTTGGATTGGGGAGCAGGGGGCGCGTCTGTCTGGTGGTGAGCGCCAGCGGCTTGCGATCGCGCGAGCGGTGCTGAAGCAGGCCCCTATTTGGGTTCTGGATGAACCGACATCGCATCTAGATCGGAGCACGGAACAGGCATTGGTGCAGCTGTTGCTTGATGTCACGAAAGGAAAAAGCACATTGTGGATTTCACATCGCTTGATCGGGCTGGATTGCTTGGACAGCATTTTGGTTATCCAGCAGGGCGGGATTTGCGAGCGTGGTTCTCATGAGAAATTGATCGCGGCGAATGGTTATTATGCGCGCATGCTGCGCCAGGAACATCAGCTGTTGAACGACAATGATTCCGGCTCCGGTTGAGATGGGCGCTGCTAAGAATCTGCTTTATTGCATGGCGGTCGGCTGCTACCGTCTGCGTTGGCTTTGAGTTTTGTCCCCAAGGGAATCGGGGTTTGTATGGAAGACGTTGCACTGTATGTCATTTGCTTGAACGCGTTTGTCGCGGTGATCTCCTTATTGGGTATTCTTGCCCTGATGATGCGATTGCTAACGGCCTTGTTTCCGGTGGCGACTAATCAGACCGATAGCGCACTGACCGCGGCTATCGCCGCGACTGTTGCGCAAGTCTATCCCGGTGCGCGCGTATCCACTATTGAAGCTGTTTCATCTAAGGAGTAACGATGATTTATACGGAAAAGAAGAAAACCATTCGCGTCATGCTGACGACGTTTCGCGATGGCTTGCAAAGCGTGTTCGGCGGGAAAGTGCGCGTCAACGATGTGCTGCCCGCGATGGAGGCGGCTGCGGCAGCCGGCATTCGCCATTTCGAGTTTGGTGGTGGCGCCCGCTATCAAGCGCCATACTTTTATGCAGGCGAGGATCCGTTCGAATGCATGGATCAAATGCGTAAAGCGGTTGGGCCGGACGCCGATCTGCAAATTCTGACGCGGTCCGTCTCGGGTGTTACCTTGACCACGCAGCAACTGCGCGCATTGGAGTTGCAGGCCAAGCTGATGAAAAAGCACGGCACGACCATTGACCGCAATTTCGATTTTCTTAACGACACCGATAACTTGATCAAAACGGCCAAGCCGATCATCGACGCCGGTCTGCATCATCAGGTCTGCGTCGCCATGATGGGGTTGCCCTATAAATCCGATCAGGTGCACACCGCCGCCTTTTATGTGGACGTGATTCAGCGGGTATTGGATTCGGGAGTACGGATCGATTCGGTCTGTATGAAGGATGCCTCAGGTACCACTGATCCGCGCACCTGTTATGAGACCGCCAAGGGCCTAAAGAAGATTTTGCCGCCGGAGATTCCCTTGGTGCAGCACACGCACGACACCGCGTCTATGGCGGTTGCCTGTTACATGGCCGGTATCGCGGGCGGTGTGGACGGCGTCGATCTGTCCGTACGCCCCATGGCGTCGGGCACGGTACAACCCGACGTACGCTCGATGTGGCACGCGTTGAAGAATACCGGCTACAGTTTAGACCTTGATCAGGAAAAGATGCCCGAAATTGAGGCCCTATTGGCGGAAGGGTTACAAGAGTATAACTTCAATCCTGTCACCATCGCCGCCGATGCGCGCGTGGTCAATTTCCCCATGCCGGGCGGCGCGATCGGGCCGAATGTGCATATGATGGAAGAGGCGGGCATTCTCGATCGGTACAGCGATGTCCTGGCCGAGTTCCCCGTCGTAGTGCGGGCCGGTGGCGCGTGGACCAGCGTTACGCCGGGTAGCCAGCAGTATTGGTTGCAGGCGTTCAATAATGTGCTGCACGGCCGCTGGAAGAAGATCGATGCGGGGTACGGTCGCTCTGTACTGGGCTATTTTGGTCGCCCGCCCATGCCGCCGGATGAAGAGGTGGTGAAAGTCGCCGCGGAGCAGCTGAAGTTGGAGCCGTTCGATGGCGATCCCTTAGCCGAGGCGCCCGATACCGTGGCTCAGGCGGAAGCGGCACTGAAAGAGCGCGATTTGCCGATCACCGATGAAAATCTATTTCTGGTGGCCTCGGCCATCGTGCCCGGCAAGAATATGGAGCTGAACGAGGGAATTCGTTTGTTGACGGGCAAGCCGCGCATCGTGTTGCCGTTGAAGAAGAAGCCGGAGACAAAAGCAGACGATGCCAAGGCCGGCACCGGTGCACCACAGCCTGCCGCATTGACGCAGACGGTCACGACCACCTGCACCGTTGAGGAGGGCAAGACCAAGCGCACCTTCCGCATTACGATTGATCCACCCGAGGGAACTGCTGCGCCCGCCGCCGCACCAGCCAAGGACGCTGGCGCTGACGAAAAAGCCCCGGCCGGCGGAACGACACCTGTTTTTTCTCCCTTCGAGGGCAAAGTGGAGGTGGTTGAGATCAATGTGAAGGTCGGAGACCAGGTGACCAAGGGGCAGACGGTAGCCGCGGTCGAGGCCATGAAGGCCAAACACGATGTCTTGGCGCCCTGTGATGGCAAGGTGACGGCGATTCATGCGACGCTCGGTGGCGAGGTGTCTGCCGGTAAGCCGATGCTCGAAATCGGAGGCTAATGTGGATGCGCTTATTGAGCTCCTGCGTAATGCAGGATTCCTGCAATTAACCTGGCAAAACTCGGTGATGTTTCTCGTTGCCGGGGTACTGATCTTTCTCGGTATCCGCAAAAACTACGAGCCGCTCTTGTTGGTGCCGATCGGGTTCGGCGCCATCATGGCGAATTTGCCCGCGGCCGCGATGAGTGCCAGCAGCGAGTTCGCCGCTGGCGCCGGTGAGCGAGTACCGTTGCTGCAATTGATCTATGACGGCGGCATCAAGACTGAGCTGCTGCCTCCCTTGATCTTTTTGGGCGTTGGCGCGCTGACCGATTTTCGACCGTTGTTGAGCCGCCCGATCACCCTGTTGCTGGGAGCCGCAGCGCAAATCGGTATCTTTATCGCTGCCCTGGGCGCGTACTACCTATTCGGGTTCACGCCGCAAGAGGCCGCCTCGATCGGTATTATCGGCGGGGCCGACGGGCCGACCTCAATCTTTCTCACCGCGATCATGGCCCCACATCTTTTGGGTGCCGTCGCCATTGCCGCCTACACCTACATGGCCTTGGTGCCGATCATTCAGCCGCCGATTCTGCGGATGCTGACGACGACGAAAGAGCGCGAGATCGACATGCCGCAGGCGAAGCCCGTCTCGGATGCTGCGGTGGTCATTTTCCCGATAGCAATTGCGGTGATCGTCTCGCTGTCTATTCCTGCCTCCGCGCCGCTGATCGGCATGTTGATGTTCGGCAACTTGTTGCGCGAATCAGGCGTCACGGATCGACTCAGTAAGGCGGCGGGCGGTCCGCTAATCAATATCGTTACCATCTTCCTGGGCCTTGTGATTGGTGCCACGATGGTCGGCGAAAGTTTCCTGCGCTCGCAATCACTGTTCATTATGATCCTCGGGGTCGTTGCTTTCATGTTCAGCACAGCGGGCGGCATCATCTTTGCCAAGCTCATTAACTTGGCGTTGCCGAAAGGGAAAAAGATTAATCCCTGTATTGGTGCGGCCGGCGTGTCTGCCGTCCCGATGGCAGCACGGGTTGTGCAGCAATTCGTCTCGAAACAGACGGGTGGCCGCGTGAACCCGCTGATGGCCGCGATGGGGCCGAATGTGGCCGGCGTGATTGGCTCCGCGGTTACCGCCGGGGTATTTCTCGCGCTGTTGAACTAGCTCAGGCTGAGCGCCTGAGCCGCGCGCCATTCGGATTGAATCGGCGCATGGTGAGGTTTAAGGTGTACTAATATCAGATTCCAATACATTTCGGCCTATTCTCCGAGGACGTGACGGAGCACGTCCCTCCAGAATGCTTCTGCAGTAACAGGCTCTGCTTAGCGTGTCCGGAGGGGCAACCTCTGTGTTGCCCTCAGAATGTACCGAAAAGTTATAGCGACTGGTATAAGATTCAGCCTGTCGCGGTTTCACATGTAGCTGTGATTCGGGCATCTGTCATTCTGTAGAGCTATTGACTATGTGGATACAACTCTTAACGCTGTCTTCTTTCATCTATCTGGTGCTGATCATTTATGTCGGAGAACGCGCGAAGACTCGTGTTAACCGGTTATTGCTGCTGGTGATGGCTACATCTTTTTTGTGGCCCGCGCTTTATCTGGTGGAGGTGGTGGCGGAGAGTTTGTCGGCGATGGTCACGATCACGGGCATCCGGGTGGCGCTGACTCCTTTGGTTCCTTTTTTCCCTGACGCTCTTGCTGCTCCACATCACGGGCTACTGGCGAAAGGTTCCTCGCTGGGGCTGGGTGAGTTTGAGCGTGTTGGTGATTATCCCGGCTTCCCTCTCACTATCCTCCGGCACCTATGACCTGTTTCGGCATAATTTCTCAGTGGTTGAGGCGCATGGGATGCATTTGCTGCAATTCGAGCGCGGCCCCTGGTATCTGGTCTACTCATGGGCCGTCTATGTCGTTGTCGCGATTAATTTTTCAATGATGGGCTATTTGCTCAAGGAGGGATCCTATTGGCAGCGTCGGCAGGCGTGCCTTTTGCTTGCCGCAAGTTTCTTGCCCGTCGTGCTCGACCTGGGACGTTTAGCTGGCGTTGAGCCTGTACCCGGATTCAGCATGGCTCCCGCTATGATGCCTATTTCCGGCCTGCTGATTGTATGGGCGGTGCTGGGGTATCGCCTCTTGGATGTGTCGCCGATCGCGCGGGCCGCGCTGCTCGATGTAGTGCCTGCGGTCGTGGTTGTGCTGGATAACAATGGACGGATCGCCGACATGAACCGACGTATGTGCGAGGTGGTGCACAGTTCGGTTAAAGACTTAACGGGAATCGACCCGAATTGTTTGGATGCGCCTTGGGCCGATTGGTTGACGATTGATTGGATGCCGGAGGAGGAAGACGCCTTGCTGTGTTGGGAGGATCATGAGGCGGGCGTGAAGCGGTACTTCAAGCGATCCATACATCCGTTGTCGGATCGCGAAAAACTCGTTGGACATTTGATCCATATTGATGACGTGACCGCTTTGCATGAAGCGGGCATCGCCCTCGCGGAAAGGGAACGCTCGCGGGATCAGGCGCGCTTGATGAAGGAGCTTCACGATGCCGTGGGCGGGATATCTGCGCACGTGGGGCTGCTGGCACAATCTGCGTTGCAGGATGAGTCTGCAGAAACTCGCCAGGCTGCACTGCGCGGAATTATCGGGCTATCCCGGGAAATGGGTGTAGAGGTTCGGCGCTTTATTAGCATCTTGGAACAACCGGATTTCGGCTGGAATGATTGGATGTTGGACATCAAAACATTTTGCCGCTCGGCGCTGACCGGTTTGCCGATTCAGTTGCATCTGGAGATTGAGAGCGACTCGGATGCGCGGGTCATCAGTTCGGCGGTTGGCCTCTCAGTGTATCGCTTGATCAAGGAATGTATCACGAATGTAATCAAACACGCGCAGGCGAGCGATGTCTGGGTGACGGCCCGATTGGAGCGCGATGAGCTGTTCGTAGAAGTTCGCGACAATGGTCGTGGATTTGATGCCGAGCCACAAAGTAGTGGGGACTTGCGAATATCCAGACGCGTGTGCAGGAGTTGGGCGGACGGATTGAGACGTTGAATGTGGAAGGTGTTACGCACCGAGTGTGGATTCCTCAGAACCTA
>SLCI01000078.1 GCA_007125875.1 Kiritimatiellia bacterium
GTCTGCTGGCTACGACCAAGAATGATTTGCTCGATCGCGACGACATCGCCGGCAAGCGCGAGGTGTATTACAATAGCAAGAGTTGGGGCGAGTGCCGTTTCGATGCGCAGCCGGAAAGTGATACCTTGCTCGATGATATCGAGGCCATGCTGTCGATTAATCGGGAACAATTGGGCTACATCCCGGAGGAACGGGGCGGGGATGTCTGTGGTCCGATTACGATTATCGATCGCGACCCTTCTAGTGGCGAAGCCATCAAAATCGATTGCATGAAGCTCGGCACCGGCGCTTGGAGCGTGCCGTCTCGCGTGGAACACCTGCAATTCCAATCCAAAGCAAAATTCTTGCTGGCAGTGGAAACGTCCTCGCTGTTCCAGCGTCTTGTGCATCATCGCTATTTTGAGAAGGCCAATTGTATTTTGGTTTCCATGAGCGGTGTCCCGACCCGAGCCTGTCGTCGCTTCATCCGGCGCGTAGCGGATGATCTGAAAATGCCGGTCTTGGCGTTCACCGATGGTGACCCTTACGGCTATTGTAACATCTATCGCACGCTGAAAGTCGGCTCGGGGCAGGCGGCGCATATCAACCGCTACTTCTGTGTCCCGACCGTCCATTATCTCGGGGTGACCCCACAGGACATCATCGATTACAAACTGGAAGACACCACGCATCCGCTGGAAGATGTCGATATCAAACGGGCCAAGGATGCGTTGAAAAACGATCCCTTCATCAAGCATCACAAGGAATGGCAGCAAGCGCTCAATCAAATGCTGAAGATGGGAGTGCGTATTGAGCAGCAGGCGTTTGCAAAATACGGTCTCAATTTCGTGCTCGATACGTATTTGCCCGAAAAGTTGCGCAAAAAGAACTTTTTGCCCTGATATCAGCCGCAAATCCTTTCAGTCGCTGCTCAAAACTCGGCGGCCGTCTATCTGGTCGGGTGTAGGGACAGATACGGGACTTGCTTTGCGCCCCCAGCGAGCTTGCCTCGCTGGAGCGGAAGTTTTTGGTTTGGGCCACGATGCGAAGTGCGTCTCGAATCATTGGAGCGAGTGCAGAGTAAGCGCCGGACTCGCTCCAATCGTTTTCCAGCCCTAAGCCCCGCCATCTCTTGAAACTTTTGCTCCAGCGGGACAAGCCCGCTGGGGGCATTTCCCGACATCGCCAAGGCTTCGGAGGAGAAGCCGTGTCGCTCAGAGAAGGCACCGAAAAGGTATAGCGCCTGACGCGCGTCCGAAAACCGCTTGCGGGCGGCTCAATGAGGCATAGATCGCAGTTGCCCTGTGGGGGCGCTCTTGATATGCTCCGACCCTTTCACACACCACGCAGTTGCGGGCTTTGGTCTGTGCTTGTCCGGCTGTTTCTGGGAGGATTTTTACGTTGTATCTGAAAACGCTTGAGATTGTGGGCTTCAAAAGCTTTGCGTCGAAGACGCGCTTGCAGTTTGAGCCGGGAATGACAGCCATTGTTGGGCCGAACGGGTGCGGGAAAAGCAATATTTCCGATGCGGTGCGTTGGGTGCTTGGGGAGCAAAGTGCCAAGGCCTTGCGCGGGTCGAAGATGGAAGATGTTATCTTCAACGGCACCGACTCGCAGAAGCCGCTCTCGATGGCTGAGGTGAGTCTGACGCTGGCAGATTGCGAATCGACGTTGGGCACCGAATACGACGAGGTCACCGTTACACGCCGTGTGCTGCGCTCGGGTGAAGGACAATATTTCATCAACAAGCGACCCTGCCGCCTAAAAGATATCCAGCGGCTATTCATGGATACTGGTATCGGTACCAACTCCTACTCGCTGATGGAGCAGGGACGGATTGACTTGATTCTCAGTTCCCGCCCCGAAGATCGACGGGCCGTATTTGAAGAGGCCAGCGGCATCACCAAGTTTAAGGCGGATAAACGCGAAGCGATCCGGAAATTGGAGCAAACGGAAGCTAACCTGCTGCGCTTAGCCGACATCATCCGCGAGGTGAAGCGGCGGATTATTTCATTGCAGCGCCAGGCCGGTAAAGCGAAACGCTACAAACAGCTTCAAGATGAGTTGCGTGGTTTTGATACCTACCTGTCGCGCGAACGCTTGCAGGTGCTGGCTCAAGAAATAGAACTGCTGGAAAAGCGTTTGCAGGAATTGCAAGCTCAGGAAGATGGCGCGCGCGGAGCGATTCAGGAAGTCGAGCAGCAGGCGCATGAATTGCGGGCACGCGTGCAGCAAAAAGAAAATGCGATTGGCGAGGCGATGGAGGCCGTGTCGCGCACGGCCGCGGAACGGGACCGCGCCAAGCAAACGATCCAGGTGAACAAAGATCGGATTGTAGAGTTAGGGCAACTCTCTGAGCGCGATCATCGCGACGCGACCGATGCCGAGCAGCGTCTGAATTTGCATCGCGAATCATTAGCCGGCATAGGCACGAATTTCACGGCCGCTCAGGAACAGCAGGCCAAAGCAGAGGCCGAGGTACAGTCAGCCTCGGAGCGACTGCAGGAAATTGATGGCGCGGTGAAAGAAGCGCGTGAGGCACTCAATCATTTGCGCAGCGAGTCGGTGGATTTGGAGAGCCGTCACGCCCGACTCCAGAACGAACTGTCCGACCTGGACGCACGCGAACGCAACAGCGTGACGCGCCGTGAGCGCCTATCCGCTGAACTGGCGGCGATCAAGCGCTCCGTTGAAAAATTTGAGAGTCGTCGCGCGGAAACCGAATCTCATATGGCCCAACTGCAAGCTTCAGTTGAAGCCAGTGAAACGCGTGTACAGGATTTGATGCACCAGAAGCAGGAGTTGCAACGCGAGGCGGGAGAACAGCGCCAGACGGTCGCGGATCTTCAGAAGCGCGTAGCCGCTCGTGAGGCGCAGACCGAACTCTATCAACAAGAGGATTCCGATGCCGAAGCCTTGCCGCCCGGTGCTCGACGTATGCTGGGCATGGAAGGGGAGGCGCTTGGTGATCGCGATCAGGTGATTGGGACCTTGGCCGAACACATGCAAGCAGAACCAGCGTATCAGCGCGCGCTTGAGGTCGCGCTGCGTGCCTGGTTGGACGCCGTGATTGTGCGTGATGAGAGCGCGTTGCGATCGTTCCTGCCGTTGTTGGCGGAACAGGAAGCGGGCTCTGTGCGCCTTTTGGCGGCTGCTGGTGTGCCTGCCGCTCGTGCGCAGCAGGACAATCTTCCGGGCGAACCCTTAATCAATCGGGTGAAGGTTTCGGAAACGATTCAGGAGCTGGCCGCACACTTGTTGAACGGGATCCGGGTGGTGGACCATGTCGGGGATGTGCCGAGTGAATGGCCTGATGAGATCGTTTTTGTCACGAAGAGTGGGGTGGCCCTGTCCGGTCGTGGGCAAGGCGAATTGTGGATACCGGGAGCGCAGGAAGCGAACCCCATGACGCGTCGGCATATGCTGAACCAGTGGAACAGCGAGCTGGATCAGTTGCGCGCGGACATGTCGCGTGCCGAATTGGCGTTACAGGGATTACTGGAACAGGATGCCGCTCGTGATCAGGAACTCGTTGAAGCTCGCAAAGAACGCGATCATACGCGTCAACAGCTAGCGACCTGTCAGGGCGAACATCAGGTGAAGGCCGAAGAAGCGCGCACGGCGGGTGAACAGATGGAGACGGTCAGCTACGAGCTCAACGCGTTGATTGAGCAGCAGTCCGGCAGTGTGGATAAACGCAGCGAAATTTCGGCGGAAATTGAGTCTGTCCGCGCTCGCCAAGTCGAAGTGCGTCAGGAGTTGGCAACACGCGGCGAGACCCTGCAGCGCTCTGAAGAGGAGCGCAATCGTTGGATGACCGATCTAACGGATAAACGCGTCCTCTTAGGTGAGCGGCGTCAGGCCGTATCGCAACTCGCCGCACAGCGCGAGGACTTGAATTCGCGTATTACGGAATTGCAAACACTGATCGAAGAGCGGCGCCAAGGTTTGGATAGTTACGCTTCGCGTATCACCGAGTTGGAAGCGCATATCGAACAGACATCCGCTCGTCTGCAGCCGCTCGACGAACAATTCCAGCAACACCAACAGGCCCTGGAACAGGCGCGCCGTGATCGTGAAGATCATACCGTGTCCTTGCGACATATGGATAGCCAACTCCATGAGAAGCGCTCCGCCTTAGAGGAACTGCGCAATCAGCGGGCCAAGGTCGACGTCGAACTGGCGGAACAACGCATGCGCCGTCAAAATATCGTGGACCGATTGTCGCAAGAGTATCGCCTGACGCCGGAAGAGCTGCACGAATTGCCGGAACCGCAATGGGAAAACGATCAGAAGCCTGACCGTGAAACACTCGAGACGCTGATTGCAGAGATCCGTACCAAATTAGATGCGATGGGCCCCGTCAATCTAATCGCGATCGAAGAGCACGAAGAATTGGAGGAGCGCTTTGCATTCTTGACTGGGCAACAAGACGACCTGGTCAAAGCCAAGAACCAATTGCTTGATATGATTCGTCGTATCAATAACACCACGACGGAAATGTTTGTGCGCACCTTTGAACAGGTTAACAGCAACTTCCAGCAAACCTTTAAACAGTTGTTTGGTGGCGGATCGGCAAAATTGGTGTTGGTCGACGACGATGACGTGCTGGATTCCGGTATCGAGATCATTGCGCGTCCGCCGGGCAAAAAATTGCAGACCATCTCGCTGCTATCAGGTGGTGAGCGCACGATGACCGCGGTGGCGTTGTTGTTTGCGCTGTATATGGTGAAACCGAGTCCATTCTGTGTTTTGGACGAATTGGACGCGGCCTTGGACGATGCCAACATCAATCGCTTCGTCGAAATGGTCAAAGGCTTCGTGAAACGTTCACAATTTGTCGTGATCACGCACAATCGGCAAACGATTGAAGCGGCGGACGCACTGTACGGGGTGACGATGGAACAATTCGGCATATCGAAGATTATGTCGGTTCGTTTTCATCAACGCGAAATCGAGCATGTGGCAGAATAATGAGCTCGAGCCAGTCAGCCCGTCCACTTGATCCGCCGCCGATCGTCTGGACCATTGCCGGCACGGATCCGACCGGCGGCGCAGGTTTGCAGGCCGATTTACTCACGTTTCGTGGGCTGGGAACGTACGGCTGCGGTGTGATCACGGCTGTTTTGGCGCAAAATTCGCAGTCCGTCGACTCGATTGAATTAATGAGCGCAGATGCGATCGAAAAGCAGTTGAAAGCGCTTTGGCAGGAAATGCCTCCTCATGTAATCAAGCTCGGCATGACGGGTTCCGATGCCGCCATTCGTTCGATCGCGGATGCGTTTGAGGATACAGGTATACCGCTGGTTTGTGATCCAGTCATTCAGTCGTCTTCAGGGACCGATCTGCTGCCGCCTCAGACACTAAAACTATTTCAGGAGCGCCTACTGCCATTGGTCAGCTTAATCACCCCCAATCGGCCAGAGGCCGAGCGCATTACGGGGATTAAGATCGAGGCCGATGATGATGTTGAGGAGGCTGCCGCTCGACTGCTGGAGATGGGATGTGGTGCCGTCTTAATCAAAGGGGGACACAGCGCCTCCAGCGAGTGGGTGCAGGATTTCTGGTCGGACGGATCAAACAACGCCTGGTTAACCGCGCCGCGCTTAAGTGTGCAGCGTACGCGTGGGACCGGATGTATTCTTTCCTCAGCCATTGCCGCATGCATGGCGCGCGGGTTGGAGATGTTGGACGCCTTGGTTGTGGCGCGCAGTTATGTGCAGCAGGGCTTGCGCGCTGCGCCGCAGGTGGGGTTGGGAGAGAACGGGCCGATTGGACATTTGGGGTGGCCGTCGCATAGTGAAGATTTGCCCTGGCTGACAGATACGGCGGCCGCTGGTAGGCGGGGCTGGAGCTTTCCGAACTGTGGATCGCTTCCGATGGGAGTTTATCCGATCGTGGATGGAGTTGGCCCGATGAAGGAATTGCTCTCGCTGGGTGTGGACGTGATTCAGCTTCGTATCAAACAATCGCCCGGCCCGGTGTTGGAAGACCAGGTTCGCGAGTCGATTCGTCTGGCACAAGAATACAGCGCAAGACTGTATATTAACGACCACTGGCGCACCGCTGTGGCCTGCAATGCGTATGGCGTTCATTTGGGGCAGGAAGATATCTCCGAAGAAGCGGCCACTGCGATCGAAAAGGCTGGCTGTCGGCTCGGACTGAGCGCGAAGTCATTCAGCGAACTGGCTCGCGCGTGGAGTTACCGCCCCAGTTGTTTGGGCATCGGCACTGTCTACGCGACCAATTCTAAACAATGCGACTATGCACCGCTGGGGGTGGAGGGATTTGCTGCCCTGCGTGCGTTGACCCCATGTCCGGTTGTTGCCATTGGCGGAATAAGTGTCGAAAATGCGGAACCACTGCTCGCAGCGGGTGCCGACGGCATGGCCGTGATCTCCGACCTGAGTGAAGCTAGTAATGTGTCCGCTCGTTTGAGTCAGTGGCGCCGTTTATTTGGGCGCAACTGATCCGACGCTGTTCATTGCGTTCGAATTCCCATTTGACCGGACCCACAGTTCCGTGCGATTTTTAAACACAGCAGAGGTGTGTGTCATGAAAACGCCGAATATTCCCGGATATGAGATAATCGATAGAATCGCCGATGGCGGTATGGCCACGGTATGGAAGGCTAAGCAGCTTTCTTTAGATCGCCTCGTTGCGCTTAAAGTACTTGATGCGGATCGCATCCGGGCGGGCGCAGATGTCAGCCGCTTCCAAGCGGAAGCCAAGGCCGCCGCCAGCCTGCGACACAGTGGGCTTTGCGAGATCTTTGATGCCGGCGAGACGGATGGCCTAGTTTACTATGTGATGGAATATGTGGCGGGATTTTCGGTTCATCAACTGCTGGCCCGAAAGGGTGATCTGCCCGAAAAACAGGCGCTAATGATTGCGCGTGGTGTAGCTGAAATTCTTCAGCGGATGTGGGAGCAGCATCGTGTCATTCACTGCGACATCAAGCCCGCCAATGTATTGATCGATCACGAAGGGTCTATCCGCGTCACGGACCTTGGTTTGGCGCGGGCGATCGGGCGCGTTACCGCCGATGTGGATAAAGGCTACCTGGTCGGCACGCCGAACTATATGTCGCCCGAACAAGCGAGTGGAGTTGATGATCTTGACTTCAATACCGACGTCTATGCCCTCGGTGCCACCCTTTATCACATGCTGACGGGTCTCATGCCGTTTGCTCAGGCAGATGACGAAAAGGCAGCGCAAGGCCACATCGATGATTTTATTGCCGATCCTCAAATCTTGAATGCGATGGTCAGCAATGGCGCGGCATTTTTGGTCGAGAAGATGATGCGCAAAGCCCGTGAGGAGCGCTATGCGAGTTGGGCTGAGGTGATTCGCGATATCGAAGAAGTGCAGTCGGGTAGATTGCCGAGAGGGGATCTCGGTCCTGCGGGATCGAGCACGGTTAAGCGCTCTGAAAAGCGAGAGTCGTCTACGCGCGCCGAGCAAGACAAGATGCGCCCAGCGCAAATTGCTCGCTCCGCAACTCCACCTGGGCCGAAAAAACCCGCTTTGCGAAAGGCTACACCTGCATCGGCCGGCGCCGTGCGCGTAAAGGGAGATGGCTTGAAGCTGGCCTCCTCGCCATCGCGGTCGGCGTCGGGTAGCCCGCGCGAGGGATGGTCTGGTCCAGCCGGCAAAACGGCTGTGCTGCTATTGATCACGGTGGGAGCCTATATCGGCGTCTTTCGGTTTATTGATCCGCGTCCATACAGCCCATCGACGGAACCCGCTGCGATTGCCGAGGACGCGTCGGCGCCAGCACCCACCGTCGAGGTCGTCGAACCAGTCGTTGCTCCGCCGCGCCCTGAACCGGTCGCACCCATTGAAGAGCCAGGTGCAGCAGTGGCAACGGCGCCTGAGGAGCCTACCGTCGTCGCGGCGGCACCCGAGCTCGCGCAGCCAACTGAAGCGTGGGATCATCCCGACTTTGTTCGTGCCATGCGCTTGCTTCGTGAGGCGGATGAACTATTCCAACAGTTTCTCGAACACCGCGATCAGGATATCCTGATTGAAGTTGAACCGATGTGCCGCCGTGCCATTAGCCTCTTTGAGTCGGTCCGGGCAGATGCTCCAGCACAGGCGCGGGTCGCGGAGCGCATTCGCCAGAGCTACCAATTGATTTCCAACAGCCGCCAAGCGCGACTAATGGGCAATTAAGCCGATACACACGTGTATCCGCGTCCGTTAGGACGTGGATTTCGATTGCACGCTAAGCGCAACCAGTTACTGCAGAAGCATTCCGGAGGGACGTGCTCCGTCGCGTCCTCGGAGAATATACCGAAAAGTTTCGGAAACTGGTATCAGACCTCATTCCACCGTCTAACGACGGCGGCTACGAAACTGATGGCAGCGCATTAAAGATCGAATTCCGCAATCAGCGGCACGTGATCTGACGGACGCGACTCGCGGCGCGGCTGTAGATCAATCCATGAGGTCGTACATTTGCGGGCCAGCGCTGGGCTGGCCAGTATGTAGTCGATCCGCCAGCCTTTACGCTCTTCCAGATTGCGAGGATTTCTGTAGTCGTAAAAGGTATAGTGACCGCCCTCCGGATGATGCAGACGGAAGGTGTCGATAAATCCCCAATCGCGACAGTGTGCGAAGGCATCGCGGGCCGCCTGATGATAGCAAACATGTTTCGTGCGTTCTGCTGGATTGTGTACATCGATCGGATCATGTGCGACGTTCATGTCGCCGACCCAAAGTAGCTTCTTTCGAGTCGTAAAGTGATGATCGAAATAGGTCCGCAGTCGCTTTAGCCATTCATTTTTATACGCATACATCGGGTGCTCAATGTCGCGACCTTGCGGTACATACGTGTTGACGATTGACAGCCCTTTAAAATCTGCCCGCAACAGGCGCGTGTCGTCGCTGGATCCGCCATCATCGAAGCCGAAGGAGAACGTCTTGGCAGGGTGGCGGCTGAGCAGCGCTACACCGTTATAGGACTTTTGTCCCCGAAAAATCACATGGTATTGTGCGTCGGTGAAGACCTCGAGTGGAAACAAGTCATCGATCACCTTCGTTTCTTGTAGCGCTAAAAAGTCAGGTTCCCATTTCCGTAGCCACTCCATCACGATGTCTTGGCGGGTACGGATCGAATTTACGTTAAATGTAGCAACACGAATCATGGTGCCATGATTCTATCATGGTCGTCGTGTTTAACGAAGAAGATCAATGGGGAATACTTTTGATGGTTGCCTCGACTCACCGAAGACCACACTATGCAGCCGAAGTGTGGACGTTTTTAAGAGGTAATAAATGAGAACCATTTGGTTGGCCCGGCACGGGTATCGAGAAGACATTGCAAATGCCTCATGGCACGAGACCGCTGAGCGACCCTACGATACGCCGCTATCGAAGGAAGGGCGGATTATGGCGCTCGATACCGGGGCCTTTCTTGCCGATCGAAGCATTGAAGCCATCTATACGTCACCGTTCTTACGCGCCATTGAGACGGCAGGATTGATTGCTTCGCGTGCGGATGCCCCGATCTACATTGAGCAGGGACTTTGCGAGTTACTGCACGAAGAGTGGTTCCCCGGACAGCCGGTCTATGTCAGCCCGTTCGAAATGCAAAAGCATTATCCACAGATTGCGACGGACTATTGCTCCCGTGTTACCCCGTCCTATCCCGAGGATGAGGCTGCGGGAGACGTGGATCGCCGCTGTTTGGCCACGATCGAGGCGATCTTGAACGAATCATGGCATACGACACTATGGGTCGGGCACGCAGCCTCTGTTGGCGGACTGGCGCGTTCGTTGATGGGGCATTGTGAGGGCGTCTGCTTTGAAATGTGCGGGTTGACTCAGCTGGTCAATCAGGGAGACGAGTGGCGCGTGGCCTCCAGCGGTACCGACCATCTATCCATCACGGAAGCCGAGCTTAGGGCATGAACTGGTTAATCCCGCCCAGAAAATGGCAAATCTTGGGTGGCGTCTACGAGCTGCCGTCTGCGATTAGGGTAGCTGCGACCGAACCGAAGCATTCAG
Source organism: Kiritimatiellia bacterium (assembly GCA_007125875.1). GTDB lineage: Bacteria > Verrucomicrobiota > Kiritimatiellia > SLAD01 > SLAD01 > SLAD01. The sequence goes on from SLCI01000078.1 coordinate 9,991, forward strand.
TTGCTGTTGATCAGGTGATGACTGCCTTGACTGATCTGGGCATTAAGCAAGCTGCGGATTCAGCTAATTCTCAACACGGCATTCGTCTGTTACGCGATGGCCCGCAGCAAGAAGAGGCGTATGAGTTGCGGATTCAAGCGGACGGAATAGAGATCGCTGCCGCCACGGAGGCGGGCCTTTTCTATGGTGTACAAACCTTGCGTGAGCTACTGCGGCTCTATGGCCGGCAGCTACCCTGTCTAGCCATAACCGATTATCCCGACTTTGAGCGTCGCTGCTGTTACCTGGACTGTAGCCGGGGCAAAGTCCCAACGGTGAATACGCTGAAGCAATTCATTGAGCGACTGGCGAGCTGGAAGTTGAACGAGCTACAGCTCTATGTCGAAAACGTGTTCACCTTCCAATCTCATCCAGCGATCGGTGTCGGGTATGACCCGTTTACGCCGGATGACATGGTTGAGTTGCAAGCGTATGCCCGTCGTCATCACATTCGTTTGGTCCCTTCGCTGGCGAGTATGGGGCACATGGAAAAGATTCTGACGCTGCCAGCCTATCAGCATCTTGGCGAATTACCGGGATATCGCGGCTGGTTGGGTGGGACCACGTTAAGTCCACAGGAGCCCGGATCGATTGAGTTGGTGGCCGATTTATACGGCGATTTTTTGCCTCACTTTGATGCCCTCGACTTCAATGTCTGCGGCGATGAGCCTTGGGAATTAGGGCAGGGGAAGTCCAAAGCGGCGGCGGATTCCAAAGGCGTTGGCCGCGTTTATCTGGAGTTCATTCTGAAGCTGTATGACTTATGTCAGCAGTATGGCAAACGCATGAACTTGTGGGGCGACATTGTGCTTCGACATCCGGAAATTCTGAGCGAGCTGCCGTCTGATCTCGTCATGCTGAATTGGGATTATGATCCGAACGGCCCGCGCATGCAGCGTACGCATGAGTTTCGCGAGGCAGGACTAACGTTTCTTTGCTGTCCGGGCACCCACGGTTGGAAAAGCCATGGCACGCGCCTATCGGAGGCGATGCAAAACACGCATCAGTTTGCCGCCATCGCACGCCAGGAAGGGGCGAGCGGCCTTTTGATTACGGATTGGGGCGATGCCGGTCACCGCAACACGCTGGCCGTTAGTATGCATACGATGGCGTACGCGGCCGCCTGCGCATGGAACGGTAGTGACGCGCCGACACCTGAGAGCTCGCGCTTTACCGAGCGTTACCTTCAGCATGTATTTGGCGTGCGCAGTGGCAGACAGCCTGATGCGATGCGCATCATCGGTGACGAGCGGTTAGGGGAATGGGCCTATTTCGCCGCGTACGAGCATCTAAGTGCTCCGCAAGGTTTTGGAATGGGGATCTGTCAGGCACAACCGGTCATTGATGATGTGTCTTTACCGGAAGATGAACTATTGCAGATGCTGCACGAACAACAAGCACTGCGATTCGATTTTGATGGTTCCAAGCTGTCGCCATTCGATCGGCATTCGGTTGTGGAGTACGACATCGCGCGGCAAATGAACGCGCTGGCATTAGAGCGGGTTCAAATGGCGCGGACGGCCCGTGTGGGTAGGTCCGTAGATGCGCGAGTGCTGCAGGCCCACCAAGACGCTTGGCGTGCACTCAAGCTAGTATTTCGCGAGAACTGGCTGGCCCGTAATCGTCCGTCTCGCTTAGACGATAATCTGATTGGCTTTGATCAAGCGATCGCTGAGACACTTTAATATCAGTTGCATTCGCCGTTATTGTGAGGATATAAGACTCCCTTTACGCCCCCAGCGAGCTTGCCTCGCTGGAGTGGAAGTTATGGATTGGGGCCACATCGCGAATTACGTCGCCGAATAATTGGAGCGAGTGCAGCGGAAGCGACCTATTCGCTCCGCCCGACTTCTTTTTACTGCAGTAGCATTCTGGAAGGACGCGCTCCGTCGCGTCCGCTGAGAATATCCTGAAACATATCGGCAGCTGATCTGAGATCTTACCCAATCTCAAAGCGGAACCCGCCGCGCACCGAGTTGAATAGCACGCGGTCCGATGCCTTATGGAGATCATTCTTGTACAAAATCCGCTCCTTGATCCGACCGCGCCGCAGCAGTACCTGACGCGCCGTGCCATTCAATAACCCGCATTCGACCGGCGGCGTGTACCATTGCCCTGCAAGTTTCAGCGCCAGATTTGCGATGCAGGACTCGGTCAATTCGTTGCGTTCATTCCAAAGCAATACATCATCATGATCAGGAAAGCGGGCCCGCGCAGCCTCGTAACACTGGCGCGCAGTGGTTTTGTGGAACAGGAATGGATCGTGATCATCAATCGGGCGATCATCGAGGGCGACACGCCAGTGCGATCGCCGTTTCTTGATAGGTGTTGTCTGAATAGTGACCTCACCTGCACGATTCAGCAGGAGACGAACACGATGCCGCTCCGGCGGTAGTTTCGCAGTGGCGCTGATCAATTCATGCCGGATCGCGTCGCGATCGAATGCATACCCGAAATAATTGGCTGTATCACTCAGACGGTCTAAGTGAAACTCCAACAGAAAGTATCCGGTGCTCGGCTTCCACAGCAGGGTCTCCAGTAGGTCAAAGGTTCCACTCAGGCGGGACAGAATGAGGGCCTTGGTTTGGCATTCCTCATATTCGTGCAACGCCTCTGAATCCCAAACAATTCCGCCACCGGTGCCATATTCCGCCTGCCCCGTGTCGGTGTTCACGTGCACGGTGCGAATGGCGACATTAAACTGAGCGAAGCGTTTTGCGTCACCATTGTCCGGGTGTCGCGGTAACAGAAAGCCGATGGCGCCCGTATAGATTCCTCGCGGTCCCGGTTCGAGTTCACGAATGAGCTCCATTGTCCGGATCTTCGGTGCTCCAGTGATCGAGCAGGACGGGAAGAGAGCGGTCAGAATCTTGTCAAAGCTACGCGTCGTACGTGCCTCTACAGTCGAAGTCAGTTGCCACAGAGTGGGATACTGCTCCGTTGCCAGCAATGGCGCGACCTGAATCGAGCCGGGCGGCGCGATCCGACCGAGATCATTGCGCATCATGTCGACGATCATGATGTTTTCCGCGCGATTCTTGACCGATGCCTGAAGGACTGTGCGCTGTGCTTCATCTTCGGCCAGCGTGCGACCGCGAGGAACGGTTCCCTTCATGGGGCGTGTCACGAGCTGCTCGCCGTCGAGGCGAAAAAACAGTTCGGGCGAAACAGAGCACAAATGGTGTGGTCCATCCTCCACATAGGCCGCGTACTTCGGCTGTTGGCTCTGCCACAAAGCACAGAAGAATGGCCATGGGTCTCCCGAGAACTGACTGAGCAGACGCAGCGTGAAGTTGACTTGATAGGTGTGACCGCGTGCAATCCATTCCTTGATGAATTCTATTGCGTGTTGATAGGCGTCTATGCTGATTGAGGGGGACCAGTTGCCGGTGCTGTAATCCGATTTCGTCTTTGGTAGGGTGGCATGTCGCTGATAGTCATGATAAATCCCAAAGCGCAGCAGCGGTAGGACGCCGTTTGCGTGTGTCTTCAGGGCTGGATCCAAGCCACTGGCGGCTTCATATGTCATATACCCTGCTGCACAGGCTCCCTGTGCAACGGCCGCCTCAACAGCGCGCAATGCGGGCAAAACCTCCGCGGGCGACGTGGCCTCGATCACCTGCTGAGGCTCACAGAATTCAAGCCAACCCTCGGTTTGGTCCTTTTGCTGGTATTGTGCAATCAATCGATGCATAAGTAGGGGATACTATGTGCCTGACTGGTTAGGCACAATAAGGAGTTTTCAGCATGCGGATTTTATTTATGGGATCAGGCGATGTCGCTTGTCCGGCACTCGAACGGTTGGTTCGGCAACCGGATTGGGAAGTCGTTGCGGTCATTACCCAGCCCGATCGACCGAAAGGGCGGAACCGCCGGTTGTGCGCCTGTCCCGCCAAAGAGTTGGCGGAGCGACACGATGTACCCGTACTGACACCTGAAAAGGTCGGGAAACCCGAATCGATTGCGGCCATTGAGGCCCTGAACCCCGACATCATCGTTGTCGCCGCGTATGGCCAGTATATATCCCCTAAGATTCTGAAGATCCCGCCGCTGGGCGCGATTAACATTCATCCTTCGCTCCTGCCGAAGTATCGCGGTGCTAGTCCGATTCAGTGGGCCCTGGCGAACGGCGATCAGGAAACGGGCGTCACGATCTTGTATGTTAGCGAGGAGATGGATGCGGGAGACATCATTTTGCAACGTAACGTCCTGATTGACCCGGAGGACACCGCGCTGACGCTGACGCCACGATTGGCGGAGATTGGCGCAGACCTGTTGGTCGATGCTTTGCGATTGATTGAAGCGGGCAACGCGCTGCGGCAGCCGCAGGATGAAGTGGCGGTCACCACGGTCTATAAACTGGAGAAGGAGGATGGGCGAATCGATTGGCAGCTTCCTGCCACTGTGATTCATAACCGGATCCGCGGTTTTACACCGTGGCCGGGAGGGTTTACGGAGACGAGTAAAGGCCTGTTGAAGGTTTGGAAGACACAGCCCGTCGACGGTGAGCCCTCAGTGGCGCCCGGTACGGTTGTGGCATGTGACGCGGAAGGCCCTGTGATTGCGACTGGCTCAGGTATGCTACGCCTGTTGGAGGTACAGCCAGAGGGCAAGAAGGCGATGTCCGGTAAAGCGTACTTGTGCGGTCATCCTTGGCAGCCAGGGGATAAGCTGGCCTAACGAAATGAAATAGGCGATGCCGCACTCGTCTGATAGTCTGATCTCATGAAGTCATTGGAACCCATGCAACAAGTTATCGCGCGCTTGGCCCGTCTACCGGGTGTGGGGCGTCGTTCGGCCGAACGGATGGCCTTCCGGATTGCGACGGATCGCAAGGGCCTAGCGCGCGACTTGGCTCACGCGTTGACGGAACTTGACGAGACGGTGGTGTGCTGTTCCATGTGTGGCAACTTGACCTTAAAAACTCAGAATCCTTGCCCGCTATGCACGGATCCAAAACGCGACCAATCACAATTATGCGTGGTAGAAGATCCGCAAAGCATTCAGCAATTGGAGGCCGCCGGATCGTATCGAGGATTATACTTTTGCATGATGGGCAAGCTCTCGCCCATGCAAGGACAAGACATTCCTCCCGCGCAGGTGACGGCGTTGTTGAGTCGAATCCGGGAAGGTGCGGTGCGTGAAGTGATTTTGGCGTTCGACTCGGATGTCGAAAGCGATGCGACCACCAGTTTTCTGCACCAGCAATTAGAGGAACTCGGCGTACAGGTTACGCGGCTAGCCTTTGGCATACCGGCCGGCAGCGGCATCGCCTATGCCGATCCCGTTACGTTGGCCCGCGCCATGCATGGCCGCCAATCCTATGAGACCTAACTGAGGAGAGCATATGAAGTCTTACCGCAAAGAATTATGGTTCAATATTCCCAAGCGTCGTGGTTTGGTTAACATCAGTTCCGAGGTCCAGTCGGCCGTTGATGCCAGTGGTGTCAGCGAGGGGTTGGTCTTGGTGAATGCTATGCACATCACCGCGAGCGTGTTTATCAACGACGACGAAAGTGGTTTGCACTCGGATTACGAGAAATGGCTGGAGAAGCTGGCCCCGGAAAAGCCCCACTCGCAGTATGCCCACAACGGATTCGAAGATAACGCTGATGCCCATCTGAAACGCACCATCATGGGGCGGGAAGTGGTGGTCGCGATCACGGATGGAAAGCTCGATTTTGGTCCCTGGGAGCAAATCTTCTATTACGAGCTGGATGGTAAGCGCAAAAAACGGGCGCTGATTAAGGTGATTGGTGAGTGACGTCATCTGCGACACCCGGCTCAATCGCCCGCGTGATTGTCGAAATCGCGCTGGATAGAGAATTCGATTACAGCATCCCGACCGCCTTGCAAGGGGCGGTACAGATCGGCTCGCAGGTGATTGTGCCTTTTGGCCCGCGCAAAATCACCGGCTATGTCGTGGGGCTACCGGAAAGTTCGCCCCACGAGAAGCTGAAACCAATTCAACGGATCGTTGGCGACCAACCACTGATCACCGAGAGCATTGTCAAACTGGCGCGGTGGATGGCCGCTTACTATGTGTGTCCCTTGGAGCAGGCTGTCCGTACGGTGCTGCCCAGCGTGGTGCGACGCACGAGTCGAAAGTTTAAGCAGGTCCTGCATGTGTCCGTGATTGTGCCGCTACCGTTACCGGAAACGGAATGGGCGACGCTCAAGAAGCGGGCCCCGAAACAAGCCCGCGTGATGGAATTCCTCGCGCGAGAGCCCTTTATTACGCTGCCGCGCCTCGTGCAGGAAAGCGGTGAAAGTGCGGCCGTAGTAAGGGCGTTGGTTAAGAAAGGTTGGCTAAAGCTGGAGCCTTTGGCTGTAGATCGTAATCCGTTTGAGCGCTACGAAGTGGTGCCGACCGAACCGCTTACGTTGATGCCCCAACAACAGGCTGCGCTAGACCAGATCCTGCATTCGATTGAGACGCTCGATCCGGCCGTAACCTTACTCTTTGGCGTAACCGGCAGCGGTAAGACCGAGGTCTATTTGCAGGCGCTACAAGCCGTGCTCGATGCGGGGCAGGGGGCGATTGTGTTGGTGCCCGAGATTGCGTTGACGCCGCAGACCGTGGAGCGTTTTCGAGCCCGTTTCGGTGATGTAGTCGCTGTGTTGCATAGTCATCTGTCGGGTGGCGAACGCCATGACGAGTGGCATCGAATTCGAGACGGGCGCGCGCGCATTGCAATTGGAGCGCGCTCCGCCCTGTTCGCCCCGATCGAGAAATTGGGGTTAATCGTGGTGGATGAGGAGCATGAGCAGAGCTACAAGCAGGAAGAGGCGCCACGATACAATGCGCGAGACGTTGCGGTTGTGCGCGGTCGAATGGAGAACTGTGCTGTCGTGCTTGGATCGGCGACGCCCGGGTTGGAGTCGGTTCATAATACCCACTGCAAGAAGTATGCCTTGGCGCATATGCCGGCTCGCGTTGATCATCGCAAAATGCCGGTGATACGCGTGGTGGATATGCGCTTGGAGATGGAACGGGAAGGAAAACTCAATGTGCTTTCGCGCGAACTGATGGAAGGGATCCATGATCGTTTGGCACGCGGCGAGCAGACAATCCTATTCCTTAATCGGCGGGGTTACTCCTCTTCATTGATGTGTCCTAAGTGCGGGTACGTGGCTGAGTGCAGTCAGTGCAGCATCAGTATGACGTATCATAAGACTACGCATGACCTGCGTTGTCATCTATGTGGGGCGGTTGAGCGTGTGCCTCCTCGCTGCCCCAATGCCGAATGCCAGGACCCTGATTTTCGCTATGGCGGTCTCGGCACGCAGCGCGTCGAGAATGTTGTGTCGACCCTGTTTAGCAAAGCGCGGGTAAAGCGTATGGACGCGGATACAACCACGCGCAAAGAAGCCTATAGCGAATTGCTGGGGGCCTTTCGGGCCGGTGAAATAGATATCCTGTTGGGGACACAGATGATCGCGAAGGGCTTGGACTTCCCTAACGTGACGCTCGTCGGTGTCATCAATGCCGATATTGCGTTGCATATGCCGGACTTTCGAGCGGGGGAACGCACATTCCAGCTACTGACGCAAGTAGCGGGTCGCGCTGGACGGGGTGATGTGGAGGGCGAGGTGATCGTCCAAACGTTCACGCCCTTTCATCCCGCGATTCAGGCGGCAAGAGAGCTGGATTATGAGCGCTTCTTTGATCAAGAAATTGAATATCGCCGCGAACTGAAGTATCCACCCTTTGCTCACCTGATCAGTTTAACCGTACGCGGCCCGGATGAGCAGAAGGTGCAGCATGCTTGTGACCGAATTCTCGCGGCATTGAAACCTCGCTTGGACCAGCACGTAATCTGTGGCGAGACTGCGCCGGCCCCCATTGCCCGGGTCAAGGGCGATTATCGTTATCAATTGATGTTCCGCACACCCCGCGTGCGAAAGGTGACAGATCCGTTGCGGCACGTCCTGAACGAGTATAAATGGCCGCGTGGCATCCGTTATGCGCTGGATGTCGACGCGTTATCCTTGCTTTAGATCCGTTTGACTTAAAACGTAGCCGCGTCCATTAGGACATGGATTTCTGCTCACTCGGTAAGATCGTCCACCGTCTAACGACGGCGGCTACGAGATCATTCTATATGCGTTAAGCACAGACTGACCGGGCCGATTCGACATCGCGCGCGATTTGCGCCCGCAATTCTTCGTGGTTCGTGAAGAATTGGTCCCCGCGAATATATTGCACAAAGAAAACTTCGATTTCTTGATCATACAAATCGATCGAGACATCGAAGAGATGTACTTCGAGCAAATGATAGGAATGTTCACCTTGCGCGGTGGGGCGCAAACCAAGATAGGCGGCACCGTTGTGGCGTTCACCTTCGTACATGGCGTAGACTGCGTACACGCCGATGGGCGGACGTGACTCATCCTGCAAACGAATATTTGCTGTCGGGAAACCCAACTCTCGCCCGTACTGTTTTCCGGTCGTGACATTGCCCAGCAGGCTGAACGGACGCTTGAGCATGGCCTCTACGGAGGTGAAGTCACCAGCCTCCACCGCTTCGCGAATGCGGGTGCTGGATACAAGCTCATCTTGCCACGGCACAGGCTCCGGTATGTGGACGGAAAAGTTGCGGGTGGTAGCCAACGCACGCAAGGTATCGATGTCGCCGCTGGCGCGGTGCCCAAATCGCCAATTCATGCCCACGATGACCGTATCTAAGTGGGGCAGGGCACCACAAAGCGCATCGCAAAATTCGGTCGGTGAAAGTTCAGCCAGCTCGGTATTGAACGGGTGAACAATGACGCCGTCCAGATGATGGTTTTCGAGTAGACGAAGTTTGTGTCGGGTAGAGGTGAGTAGGGGCGGTGCCTCTTTCGGGCGTAAAATCCGTGATGGGTGCGGATCAAAGGTCAAAAGCCACGCCACACCATCGATTTCGCGCGCTCTTTCCACGGCATTGCGGAGCAATGTTTGATGACCAATATGGATGCCGTCAAATGCGCCAATTACCAAAACGAGCGGCTTCTCGCAGTCGCGCTGATGATAAGCTTCCCAGTGATTGAGTACTTGCATATCTCGTTACTCGGCTGTAAATGCGTAAATCGGCACAACCTTCTCGCCCAACGCCTCTACGCTACCCGTTAATAGATCATCGAGCGAGGTGGCGTGATCCACATGTAGATTACCAATCGCGGTCCGTCGCAACGACACCAGATGTGCGCCACAGCCGAGGGATTCACCGATGTCATGACACAGCGTGCGGACATAGGTGCCTTTGGTGCACTTGAGTGCGAACGTGGCATCGGGATTCTTGTAATCGAGCAGATCGAAGCGGTACACGTGAATCAAACGTGGTTCCCGTTCGACGATTTGTCCTTTGCGCGCCAACTTATATAGTGGCACGCCATTCTTCTTAATCGCAGATACCATCGGCGGCGTTTGCATTTGATCCCCGCGCCGCTGAGCCATTGCGTCTAAAACCTGCTCACGCGTAATGGCGGATGCATCTTTTTCCTCAAGCACTTCGCCGTCTGCGTCCTGCGAGTCCGTTACGGCCCCCAAGCGCATAATACCTTCGTATTCTTTGTCGGTGCCCATGATATGTTGGGACAGCTTGGTACCTTTGCCCAGCAAGAGAATGAGCAATCCGGTCGCCATCGGATCGAGCGTGCCACCGTGTCCAACTTTGCGTAGCCGAAAGTGGTAGCGGAGCTTGTCCACTACGTCGTGCGATGTCATGCCGCTCGGTTTATCGACCAGCAGTATGCCGTCATACGGGTCAGTGCGATGTTGGCGTCGACGGCCCTGTCTCGTCTGTGTCGGATTCTGGATCGGTTGGTTCGTCGGTTGTTGTGCCATATTGCTCTTCCAGTTCAGAAATCAAATTCAAGACGCGATCGCCTTTTTCAAGTGACTTATCCAACTCGAACTCCAGATGCGGAGTGTACTTGATATGCAGTGTCTGATTAATGTGTTTCTGTATCGCCAAGCGATGACTTGTGATCGTATCCAGCATGTCCTTTCGCTCAAATTCGTGATCACGAATGGAGACAAACACACGGGCATGCCGCAAGTTGGGCGCGGTGACCACATGCGTGATTGTGACTGCGGACATATCAAAACCGCCTTCATTAATGAGGCGATACAGATAAGCCGCAATTTCACGGCGCAGCAGTTCGTTGACTCGTTTGATTCGTTGACTTGGCATGCTTCTTTTCGATTAAGGGTGTAACGCGATCACCGATCGCATAGGCGCCGACGAACATCCCCCGTACGTTGAGCGCCTCGGCTTACAGCTCTTGAGCGACTTGCTGGACTTCGTAGAACTCGATCACGTCGCCTGCTTCGTAGTCACTATGCTTGTCGAGGCGAATACCACATTCCTGACCCTCACGCACTTCTGCGGCGTCGTTCTGGAATCGTTTGAGTGACGAGATCGTGCCTTGATAGACGATGTCGCCTTCGCGCTTCAGCCGCGCCCGGGACTTGGACGTCACCCGGCCACTGACCATCATGCATCCCGCAATTCGACCCGTCTTGCCGATGTCGAAGGTTTGGCGGACCTCGGCTTTGCCGATCACCGTTTCTTTCGCCATGGGCTTCAACAACCCGGTCATTGCTTGGCGGATATCGTCAACCATTTCGTAAATAATGCTGTAGAGCCGGATTTCAACGCCCTCGCGTTTAGCAGCCCGATTGGCGCCTGATTCCGCCGCAACATTGAAGCCCAGCGCAATGGCATTCGAGGCGCTGGCGAGAATGACATCGTTCTCGGTAATATTGCCGACGCCGGTAAGAATGAATTTGAGCTCAACCTTTTCGCTCTTGATTTCAGAAAGGGAATGAATGATCGCTTCGAGCGATCCTTGCACATCCGCCTTCACAATCACGTTCAGCTCTTTCTTTTCGGTTGCGTCCGTGACACGCAATAAATCATCCAGCGTGGTCGGGCGTGGCGCAGATTGTTCCAGTTTTTCGGTGCGCTGATTTTGGACACGTTCCTCTGCGATCGCGCGCGCTTGGCGATCATTCGCAACAGTAACAAATTCGGCCCCGGCGTCCGGTACATTATTCAAGCCAAGACACTTAACGGCCATGGACGGACCCGCCGTACGTACTTTCTTGCCGGTATCGCTGATCAACGCTTTAATACGGCCATAATATGGGCCGCATACCATCGAATCTCCGACCTTGAGGGTACCCCGTTTGACCAGGACATTGGCTGTTGGACCCATGCCCGGTTCCAGCCGCGCTTCGACCACGAATCCTTGCGCCGGTCCCTTGGTGACGGCTTTCAACTCCATGACTTCAGCTTGAAGCAAGAGCATCTCCAAAAGGTTATCAATGCCTTCGCCCGTCGCCGCACTGACTGGACAGACAATCGTCTGGCCGCCCCAATCCTCGGGTGCTAGCTCAATCTGCTGTAGCTGTTGCTTCACGCGGTCGACATTCGCGGAGACCAAATCCATCTTGTTGATCGCCACCATGATGGTGACGCCGGCAGCGCGCGCGTGCTGAATGGCTTCTCGCGTTTGCGGCATAATGCCATCATCCGCCGCCACGATGATGACGGCGATATCCGTTAAATTCGCGCCGCGCGCCCGCATAGCTGTGAAGGCGGCATGGCCGGGTGTGTCAATGAAAGTAATCTGGTTGTCGTTGTAGGTGACCGTGTAGGCACCAATATGCTGTGTGATGCCGCCATGCTCCGAGTCGACCACGTGAGCCTGCCGGATTTTGTCCAGCAAACTGGTTTTGCCGTGATCTACATGACCCAGGAACGTGACCACCGGTGGTCGCGACAACAAGTCATCCTCGACGGGCTCTTGCTCGCGCAATTCAACTTCAGGTTCAGGTGGCGGGGGAGGAGGCGGTGGGGGCGCTTTTTTCTTTTCTTGTTCGACCACGCCGCCAAACTTCTCGGCAATCTCTTTGGCGATCTTGAAATCGAGCTTTTCGTTGATCGAAGCAAAAATGTTTTTCGACATCAATTGTGCGATCAGCTGATTCGGTTTTACGCCCAAATATTCAGCTAGCTCCTTGACCACAATGAAGTTCTTAATGATCAGCGGCTCTTTTTCCGCAGGCTCTTCCTCGGCCGGCTCCTCTACGGGCTCAGGCTGTTCCTCTTCAGCAGGTGTAGCCACTTCCTCCTCAACCACGGGTTCAGGCTCGGGGGGCGGCTGCGTTGCTGCACGAACTTCCTCTTCGTAGATCGCGGTCACCTCTTCGGCTTGTTCGGGGGTAACTGCGTTAGACGCAGTTTTGACCTCGACGCCGATACGGCTCAGGTGCTCGATCAGGTCTTTGTTGGTTGTGCCAAGTTTTTTCGCTAATTCATGAACTCTCATGCATCCACATCGCCATTCTGTTGTTCGTAATGTGCTTCAACCGCTGCTCGAATCGCTTGGGCGGTTTCTGAGTCAAAGCCTTCAATATCTTCCAAATCTTCCTGTTCCGAAGCCAAAACCAATTCAGCGCTCAGGAAGCCGCCCGAAACGAGTGCACTGGCTTGCTCGGAGGTAATCCCATCAATTTTCGCCAAAGCCTCAACGGCTTCCGCAAACTTCTCTTCAAAGGTCTTGGAGCCTTCGTCCTTCTCAATATTGATCTTCCAGCCCGTTAACTTATTGGTTAGCCGGGCATTTTGGCCTTTTTTGCCAATCGCCAGCGATAGTTGGTCGGGATCAACAGTCACGGTCACCGCATGCAGATCCTCGTCAATATCAATCGCGGACAACCGTGCGGGAGCCAGCGAGTTGGTGACAAACGTTTTGATGTCCTCGTTCCAGCGCACAATATCGATCTTTTCACCGGACAATTCGCGCACGATATTCTTAACGCGAATACCCTTCATGCCGACGCACGCGCCAACTGGATCGACCTTTTCGTCCCGGGAAACCACCGCGATCTTGCTGCGGAAACCGGCTTCGCGTGCGATGCCTTTGATTTCTACCGTGCCGTCTGCGATCTCGGACACTTCCAATTCGAATAACCGCCGAACAAATTCTGGATGCGTACGGGAAAGAACGATCTCGGGGCCGCCATGCTCATTATCGACCCGCACCACGAAGGCGCGAATCCGATCGCCGGGCTGATATTCCTCAGTCGGCACCCGCTCCCGCGAAGGCATAATGGCTTCGGCGCGACCCAAATCGATCACGACGTCGTTACGATCAAATCGGCGCACGGAGCCGGAAACGATGTCGCCGGCGCGATCCTTGTATTCGTCGAATACGCGCTCTTTTTCGGCCTGCCGGATCTTTTGCATGATGGCTTGTTTCGCTACTTGCGCAGCGATCCGACCAAGCTTTTGGGGCGGGATGGGCACATCCACAAATTCTCCGACTTGGGCATCGTCCTTAAAACGGCGCGCCTCACGCACGGAAAGTTGTTCGGCAGGCGACGTAACACGTTCGACCACAATAGTTTGAACAGATGCCTCGATGTCGAAGGTCTTTCGATCGATGGCCACCTTGAGCTCGCGCATCGGGCCCATACTTTTCTTGGCAGCGCTGAGCAGGGCAGACTCGATCGCTTGGATAACGGTTTCCCGTTCAATCCCGCGCTCTTTTTCCATATGCTCGACAACAGACTGTAATTCAATATTCATCTCGCCACCTCAATAAAGCGTGCTCCGCGCCATGTCCCTACAAAAAAGAGTGGGTAGAACCCACTCCCGAACAGCGGACTAACAAATTTAGCAGCGACAGAATAGTGTTCTAACGGGGCCTGGTCAAGGGCGTTCTCGTTGTTTTTCGCAGTAGAAAGAGAACGGTTGCAGCACCTATGGCATTGGCAAGAACGTCGGCCCAGTTGCCGTCCCGATGAGGCAGGGAGCTCTGCAGATATTCCATCCAGCCACCGTAAAGCGTGGCGAGCGAAAAGCTCAGTAAAGCAGCAACAAAGACGGATTGACGCAAACTAAGCCGCAATGGGATCAATAAAAGCCATGCCATTGCGCCAAAAAGTACCATATGCACAAGTTTATCAAGGTGGGGAAACATCCAGCCCGCCGGTTCGACATCGACTTCCATCGTCAGCAGGACGTAAATCGCACTGCCCCAGATAAGCGGGAAAATCCACAGGAAATGCGCCCAACGCTGGATGATGGCCATGATGCTCATGAGGGATTAGCTGGACTACTCTTGCGCAAAGGCCAGGTCTAGTTGGCTTGGTGCGGAGATGGCCTTTTCCATCCGAGCTAATGTGTGCCGCAAGCCTTCCTCAATGACGGGATGATAAAAGGGCATGCGGAGTAAGTCCTGCACAGTCAACTGTTGTTGGATACACCACGCGAGGAGATGACCAAGATGTTCCCCGATTGGCGCGCACATCGCGGTGCCCAGGAGTTGACCGGTTTGCGCATCCGCATACAGACGCAGGACACCGAAGTTCTCGTTCCTAATCAGGGCCCGTTCCTGATCGTCAAAGTCAAACTCGCCGATCACGATCTGTTCCGGATCCAGGCTGGCAAAGTCGCGCCCAGCGGCAACGATGTTGGGGTCGGTGAAGAGAATGTGCAAAGGTGTGCGTCGTTTAAAGGGCTGGGCAGACTCGCGTAGCGCATTGTATCCAGCCACAGTGCCGTCATCCCAAGCCTCATGCATAATTTCCTGTGCGCCATTGGCATCGCCTGCAATGAAGACGGGCAAGTCGCCGATTTGCATCGTCTCTGGATTATGAGCAGGCACGCCCCTTTTGTCTAAAGGTACGCCGAGCACTTCCAACCCCATATTGTCTACGTTTGGCCGGCGCCCGGTCGCCAAGAGCACGGCATCCACTTCCGTTTCGCGCTCTCCCGCCGTTACCTTGATGCCACCCTCGCAAGCACTCAGGGCGGGGGCATGCCCGCGCCAGAGCGTCATATCTTTGGCACCCATTTCTGCCACTTTATCCAAGACAACGGGGTCGGTCATGCCGGCCAAATGCATTGAGCGCGCGATGCCGGTGACCTCGATCCCAAGTCGCGCCATGGCCTGTCCCAATTCCAGACCAATCACACCTAACCCGATCACCGCGACACGGCGAGGCAGTGTTTCCTGTTCAAAAAAGGTGTCGCTGGTCCAAATGCGGTCACCGAAGGCTTGCCAGTCATCTGGAATAATGGGTCGTGAGCCGGTCGCAATAACGACGGCCTTCGCGCGTATGATGAGTCCGTCCACCTCGAGCACAGTCGGCTCGATGAAGCGTGCGCGTCCTTTAATCAGTTGTTCGCCGAATTTGTCCGTCTTACGCACCATGTTGCCGGCAAAGCGATCACGCAATTCGCGCACCCGCCGCATGACGGCGGGCAGGTCAAGGGAGAGATGATCGGATCCTTGAATGCCCGATTGCTCGAAGTACGCGCGACGATGATAATCGTGTGCAATTTGGATAAACGCCTTCGAGGGCATGCAGCCCACGCGTGCGCAGGTGGTTCCATACGGACCATCTTGAATCAGGACAAATCGATCTGTTTTCTTGCGAATTTCCCGAATAGCCAGAAAGCCCGCTGTACCCGCACCAATAATTGCAACATCTA
>SLCI01000248.1 GCA_007125875.1 Kiritimatiellia bacterium
ATTCGCATCACGATGGTGCTAACCGAATCGGATCAGCGCACCGCGTGGTGGGCTAAGGCGCAGCGCAATTACCGCGGTGCACTCGATTACATTCCCTTCTGGCGCTACACGGCGACAAGCATCTTTCTCGTCATCATGAACATTATCGGTAACATTTTTTCATGTTCGCTGGTGGCCTATGCATTCGCGCGCCTGCAATGGCCCGGACGAAACCTAACCTTTGGCATCATGTTGGCCACGCTCATGATCCCGCCACAGGTCACCATGATTCCGCATTTCCTGATCATTCGTTCGCTCGGCTGGTACAACACGCTGTACCCGCTTTGGGTGATCAGCTTCTT
This sequence comes from Kiritimatiellia bacterium, assembly GCA_007125875.1. Lineage (GTDB taxonomy): Bacteria > Verrucomicrobiota > Kiritimatiellia > SLAD01 > SLAD01 > SLAD01. The sequence goes on from SLCI01000248.1 coordinate 342, forward strand.
TGGCAACGCCTTCAATATCTTTCTGCTGCGCCAATTCATGAAGGGCATTCCGCGCGACCTGGAGGACGCCGCCAAAATCGATGGCTGTAACTTCCTGCAGATTTATTGGTACGTCATCATGCCGTTAATCAAACCGACCCTGGCCTGCATCTCCATCTTTACCTTCATGATGGTCTGGAACGACTTTATGGGCCCGCTCATTTATTTGAGCGATCAGCGCCTCTATCCGCTCTCGCTCGGCTTGTACGCGTTCAATGTGCAAGCCGGTGACAACCTTGGCATGATGATGGCCGGATCGTTACTCATGACGGTACCCGTGATCGTGATCTTCTTCTTCGCCCAAAAATACTTCATCCAAGGTGTCACCCTAACCGGCATGAAGGGCTAGCAAATGAAGATCGTCTGCGCAGCCAGTGTTTCTTAATCATACTCTTAATCCTAATCGTAATCATCCGCCATGAAGTCGCTATTCGATCACGAAAAACTCAATGTTTACCAGCAGGCCCTTACATTCGTCATCTGGGCCGATGACATACTCCAAAGCACCCCGAAAAATCGGGCCATCTACGGTCAACTGGACAGGGCCGCAACGTCCATCCCGCTCAACATCGCGGAAGGCAATGGCAAGTACACCGAGGCTGATCGCTGTCGATTCTTTGACATTGCGCGTGGCTCTGCCTTGGAATGTGCCGCATGCCTTGATGTTTTGGTTGGCAGAAAACAAGTCGATAATGCCGATGAAGGCAAAAAGCTTCTGGCCGGGATCGTTGCCATGCTGGTAGGGCTTATCCGAAGCACCTCTGCCCATCGCATGCATGAAGATCTCGCAGACTACCACACGGGCTGAACAGACTGATTAAGCGTACGGATTACGATTATGATTACGAGACGGCAATCAAGGGCTAGCAAATGAAGATTGTCTGCGCAGCCAGTGTTTTGGCAGGTGAAGCAGCGTTTAATACGCTCGGTGACGTGGCGGTGGTCCCTGAAGAGGAGATCCGAGCCGAACATCTCGCCGATGCGGAGGTGCTGATCACACGATCGAAGGCCCGCATCAACGAAAGCTTGCTGAAAGGCAGTGCGGTACGTTTCGTCGGTTGCGCCGTAGCGGGCACCGATCATATCGATGCCGATTATCTTGCGCAGGAGGGCATCGCTTGGTGCCATGCGCCGGGTTGCAACGCCAACAGCGTGGCGGAATACGTTATCACGGCGCTGCTGAACGAAGCAGAACGACACGCTATCGAGCTGGACACATGTACGCTCGGCGTCATCGGTGTCGGCCAGATCGGTAGCCGGGTGGCGGCGCTTGCATCATCGATCGGCATGACGGTCTTGCTCAACGATCCACCGCGCGAAGCCATAGAGGGTAGCCGAAAGATGGATTTTCTGGCGCTGAGCGATATCTTGCCAAATGCTGATTTCGTGTCGCTGCATGTTCCACTCAACCTATCGGGTCCATACAAAACAGCGCACTTGGTAGATCACCGTTTCTTAGCGGAACTCATTCCGGGCGCCATGTTGATTAATGCTTCACGCGGCGAAACAATGGACAGCGACGCCCTGTTGATGGCACTGGAGCATGGACCGCTGCGCCAATGCACGCTGGATGTCTGGGAAAATGAACCAGCGATTCGCACGGACGTGCTGAATGCAATTGACTTTGGCACCCCACACATCGCGGGATACTCATGGGAAGGCCGACTGAACGGCACATGGCAGGTTTATCAAGCGTGCTGCGACTTTCTACATCACGATCCCGTATGGGATCGCGACACCGCACTGCCGACCGCACCACCCGAGATTGTGCTGCCCGCGCACCAACTATCATCACAATCAATTTTGACACAATTGGCGAATACCGCATGTCCGCTACTTAAGGATGATCAGCGCTTGCGTGCCAGCGCATCGCAGCGCCCCGAAGATATGGCTCGGCACTTTGTAAATCTGCGACGAAACTATGCCCAGCGACGCGAATTTTCGGCCTATCGCGTCGCGTTACAGGGAGCGGATGCCCAAACCATCGAACGCGCAGAAGCCTGCGGCTTCCAGGTGGCGGATATCTAATACCAGTTTCCACTACTTTTCGGTCTATTCTCCGAGGACGTGACGGAGCACGTCCCTCCAGAATGCTTCTGCAGTAACTGGTTCTGCTTTGCGTGTACCGGAGGGGCAACCTCTGTGTTGCCCTGAGAATGTACCGAAAAGTTATAGTAACTGGAATTCATCCGCATCAACCTTCGGAGGCCGTTTCAAGGCTCGGTTCATGTTGCTTTTCGGGATTTGCACCCCCCTCTCCATGAAGCGGCGGTAAGGCAAGGTGCTCCGGCATACCACAGCAGCCGGCGCAGGAACTTGACTCAAGCAAATAAGGGTTAACGTCCGGGCCCACACTGAGAATTGCTCCGACCAAGCTCGAATACGTCATGTCTTGGATCTCGAGATGCAATAGCGCTTGGCGTCCATGACGCAGGCTGCGCAAGAACTCTTCCGTCGGGAAAAATCGGCCCGGACACGCGGTCGGACGCACGTTAATACGTTTATGGGTGGTCACATTCGAGACGGGAATCCCAGCCCGTTGCTGCAAGTAACCAACCAAAGCGCGCAGGCTATGGAGCTGCTCTGCTGTGGGACGGGTTTGCTCGAAATTACCGACCAGGCAGATTCCAATGCTGTATCGATTTTGCGCAGCACTCGCCAAGTGTCCCCCATCCTGCTGTGCGCGCCACCGCGGCCCCATCGCAATTTCACCGTTTCGCATGCCCATGCCGTTGCCAATCACGAAGTGATAGCCCAATCCATTTACCATCCGACGATCTTCACGATGATAACGGTCCATATCTCGCACATTCCCGCGTCGCGTACCGCTATGATGAATCACGATATGTGTCCAGCCTGGGCGTATGCGAATTTGATCTAATTGGCGACGCAGATTTCCCGGCAGCGCCGTGCGCTGCTGACGCGCATGACCAGGGATCAATAACACCTGTCCCACATGCAATGCATCTGGGTTCTTTAGCTCATTCAGTTCGATAATCTCACTGGCGCGAACGCCATGGTTGCGCGCAATCACGCTCAACACGTCGCCCGCACGCACGATATATCGGATGGGCACATCCGGCCCGGGCGGTATCCGCAACACTTGTCCCTCGACAATGCGATCGACAGACGGCAAATCATTATAGAGCTGCATGTCCCGCGCGGAGACACCGAACTGTTGCGCAATCCCGCCCAATGTGTCGCCAGACCGCACCGTATACGTGCGGTCCTCGGCCTGCGCCGCAACGACCAGGCAAAAGCAGAGTACGAACACTCGCAGCAACCGATGATATGAATGCCGGAAAAACATGGGTATAATCTATACGGGGTGCGAATCGAATTAAATCGAAAATGAAAATTTAGGGAACGTTTAATACGCCCACAGCGGGCTTACCTCGCTGGAGCGGAAGTTTGGGCGGCCGTCGCGAGTTGCAAAATAAGGATAGTGCCTTAAGCAAGAGGAGCGTTAACGCTGAACGTGCTCCTTCCGGTATAAGTTTCGTTTTCACACTCAGTGTCGATCCGAAACTTACGCTCCGGCGGGACAAGCCCGCCGGGGGCGAAGAACAGGATGTGAACACTATTGCGGGACTACCCTCACTCCGCGATTTCAATCCAATAGAACGCATGCGCTAAAAGATCACTGTCCGGATCGGCGAACGTCCATTCGCTGTAGCCGCTCGGGATCGTGATCGGGGCACCAGCAGTTAGATTTTCCCACGTCGAATCATCGCGCAGATCGCTTGCACGCCAGACGTGATACTGCGCATTGGGCACAACCAGCCAACGCAACTCAAACGGCTCGTCCGAGCGCGCGCGGGCGGAATCAACCGCAAAACCTCGCTCTGGGTCCAGTCGCGCGTAAAATCCGATGCCCTCGTTATCGCGAATCGCCTCGACGGGAATCACCAGAAACTCGTTGGGATAAATGTTTTCATCGCCGTTACCTAGCGGTCCTTGCGAGGTCAGCGAGTTGAGGCTGGCCGTGCCATAGGCCGCCGAAGCAATGTAGATAAACTCCGGCAGATAACCGAACGTCTCGACCAAGTCGATCACGCCCTCGATTTGCTCCCCGCCCGTACCCGAACGGAAAGCTTGCGCAGAAGCCGGCGCGTTAAACCAACCGACAAAATCAGATGTCGTGCTCTCTGCCCCCAAGTAGGGCTTTCCGGAAGGCATAGCAAGAAAGCCCTTCTTATTCCACGGAGCACGGCGTGTGGCGCGAGGCAGCAACTCGTCCGTGACAAAAATAAAGTGATCACTGTCCCCGCCCGCCGGCGTCCAGGTGGCCACATACAGCTCTGTTCCGCGCACGGCGGCAAAGATCTGCATAGCGGGCTGTGACAGCAAATAGTTCGGGGATTCCGCTTGCCCGTCCAATGTGAATCCGGGCCACGCCGCCGGGGTCTGCACGGATACGGTGCCCGACCAAGCCGATTCACCACTTACATTCACTGCACGAACCGCGTAGGTGTAGGTCGTCTCAGGCGATCGCCCACCATCAAAAAATGTCGTATGTGTGTTGGTGGCAACGGTAGCCCCATCACGCTGGATCTCGTAACTGTAAGCATGCGGAACAGTTGCCCAGGATAGCGCCACACTCGATGGGCTAAGTGCGTCACCCTGCAAACCACCGGGCACAGAAGGTGAAGCGGGCGTGGCCGTCGTCGTTATCGTGAGGGGGGCGGAGCCCACGGATTCGCCAGAGCGATTGATAGCGTGCACGACATAGTCTACGGACGAGTTTGGCGTACGCGTTTCATCAACAAAATGTGGTGCGCTGGTCGTCCCGATATCGACTCCGGCACGAATTACCCGATACGATTGCGCGCGCGGAGTCGGGTCCCAAGAGAATTCGGCAGACACCGACGTGACGCGCTCAGTCTGCAAACCAGCCGGAGCGGGTGGAATACCGTCCGCGATCTGCGTGATGGCGTCAAAGAAGTCGCCATTCACATTCACGGCCCGCATATGACGTCCTGTTGTGCTGAACGTCGCGATGTAGGCATGATGAATCGACTCAGTTCGCTGAAGATCGGTCCGTCCTTCGGGATCCTTGACACTTCGAATGCCTACGCCCCACGCACCATCTCCCAAAAACACAATGCCGTCTGCATCAATTTCTCCGTCCAACAAGGGTGGCGTCCGCTTGAACGTATGATCGTGGTGCTCGAAAACCAGATGCACACCGGCACTTTCGAACAACGGCAACCAGAGATCACGAATCTTGGTGTTGAGCGAGCCCTGACTGGAGCGATGCGACGGATAGGCCGGCACATGCATGATCGGAATCAGGTGCCGCACCTCGCGACGCTCATTCAAACGATCAGCCAACCAATCTGTTTGCACACCCTCAACGGCATTCATGTGATCCGTATCCAGAATCACCAAGCTCAAATAATCGCCGAAATCCAGCGTGGCGTATCCCGGTTGTCCGGGGAAGGCGTAGGACGGATAGAAGTAAGGTGCAATACGCGCCCGCCATTCGTCCGAGTCCTCAGACATGGGGTTCCAGGTGATGTAATGATTGCGCATTTCATGATTGCCCGGCCCCACGATCAATGGGATCAGGCGACCATCCGGAGCGCGGAATCGAGAATAGAATGATTCAAAATACATATACTCCGCGAAAATCAAATCAGCGCGGCCATCAGAATAGGCCAAATCACCGCCGACCATGAGGAAGGCCGGATCCAGCGCCGCCACGGTTTCCGCCATCTGGTCAGCGACCTCCCCGTACAAGACATCGCCGGTAAACGCTGCAGTGACCGGTTCACTCAGATCGGCTGGCATGGTGCGAAACGAGTAGGTGTCTGTATACCCATCAACCTCGAACTCATAGTCGGAAGCCGCATCCAGTCCGGTAATCTCCGCCCAATGCACATAGCGCTCCGAGTATGGAAATGGATGTGTCGAATCGGCTGTCAGCGTCGTCCATCCAGTGGCGCCTACCGGCCGCCAACGGACTTCGTTTAAGCTCGGGTCATACGTATGCCATTGGATGGTCATCGTACTGGTCGGGTCTTGCTGCCACGTCAGATAGATCGCGGGCGGTTTTGCAATCATGCCGTCCTCGCGGATATAGAGGCGACGGTTTGGCCCGGACTCATAGCCGCCCTCCATCCTAAACTTAAATTGATGAAAACCGGGATCCAATCCTACGGTACGAATATCCAGCTCGTAGACACCGCCGCCGACATCGGTTAAGGGATAGCTCGTATCCCAGTCGTTCTCTGAGCGGAAATTAACGAACCCCGCTTGCGGATCCTGGAAGCGCAGGAAATAGGACGGCTCATAACCGGGGAAGCGGCGTTCCCCCAAGGTCAAAGGCGCGTTTTCACGCGGGGCTGACTCAATCGTGAAACTATTGAAGTAGATGTTATTCTCGGTGTGATGACCGGCACCTGAAATGAAGAAGCGGACATCGGCCATCGTGCCGGACTCGATCGGGACCTGATCAGAAACCGTAGCTTGGATTCCGCCGGATCGTTCGATGGTCCAGTCCATATGCCGTTCATGTTGCGTAAACGTAAACGTGAAAATTGATTCAGAGGCATAGCCTCCCATTGACTGCCCATCATCAGTAGAAGCTTGTTGAGACGTACCATTACGAATGTAGTAACCACCGGATGAGGTGAAAAATAGCCACAGCGTTGTACCATCCGCACTGCGCAAATTGAACCCTTTCGAACCGTCCCGGAAATTGACCGACACCTGAAAGGAAATGGTATCACCAGTGGTTAATACCGGTTTTGCAAATCGCTTCACCGCTGCAGCAAATGGATTCGGATCGCCACTCGGATGCGCAAACAATCCAAAGGACTTGCCGTCGACATTGATATCTCCGCCGCCTAACGCGGAATCACCGATGAAGTGACCTGCGAAACCTGCATGAGCAACCGCCTCCAATTCCCATTCGGCCGAGTCATAGGTTCCTCGATGCGCATCAGACACCCAATTATCGCCGGATGACGAATAATTGGAAGCATCATCATTGGCCAAGGAGGAATGCGCGCCCAATACGCTTATCGCCCAAACCAACACCCACCGCCCCATCACACTTAAACATCTCTTCATAAGAGGTTGTATCCCGTCAATTACACAAGACATCGATGAGATCCAGTCGCCGTCACACACAAAACGGCCATGGAGTGGATTCATCGCATTAGTGGATAACAGTACCCAACAATCATCAAAACAGCAAATGACGCTTCATGACATTTGTTGCGAATTATAGGGCAAAAATGGGTGCAAGAATGAAAACGCCAGCGTGTGCACGTAACGCTCTATGGTCGCTGCTGCCGGGCATACGCGGAGGGCGACAATCCCATAAACGATTTAAAGGCGCGCGAGAAACTGGACGGATCCTCGTAGCCCAGCGTATAGGCAATTTCCTTCACGCTCATGTCTGTGCCTGCGAGTAAGGCACTCGCGCGTCGCATCAGCACATACAAATGATATTGTTTTGGTGTAATACCGTGTAGCTGCTTGAAGGCGCGGATAAAGTGAGACTCATTCATGCCGACCGCAGCCGCGATTCGTGATACCGCGCCACTGTCCGGCGTCGCGCCCTCTTCCAGCAGCGTGCGCGCCTTCAATAGGGCGGCCTCCTTACTCAACATGGGCGAGGCCAGATGCTGGCCATCCGCCAAACCATTCTTTCGCAAGTAACGCGAGAACAGCGACACCTCCCGAATCAGGCCCGCCACAATCTCCGAGCCCAGCCCGTACTCGGTCTTGTCAATCGAGGCGATCATCTGCCGGAAGATCGCGTCGATCGGATCGCGATCCTCCGCGCGCACATAGAGACTGGTCTGGTGCCGGGCGAAGAACCACTCATAGAAGGGCGCGAACGCCAAGTCCATCTGCTCGCCGGCACTCGCCATGATCTTGCCGATATCAACCACCAAATCAAAATTCACCACCACCAACTGCCAGCGCTCGTCTGGCCGCGTCATCTTCCAAGTCGTGTAATGTGGCAAGTTGGCGGGCATCACCACCAAGCAACCGGGCGCGCAGGGAATCGTCAGCTTACGCTCGGGAATATAAATGGTGCCACCGCCGGACAACGTGTACTGCAGTTCGGCATGCGGATGCACGTGCAGCGGGTAACGACCCGATTCACGATGCTCGTGCTGGCCGATATAGCGGATGTTGAACTCGATCCCTTGCGCCTGCAACTGCACCGGCCCGCGCCAGTCTC
>SLCI01000093.1 GCA_007125875.1 Kiritimatiellia bacterium
GAACTGCTTAACCGAGAAAGGGATCTGCTCGAAACACGTATTGCAGAACATGCGGCGGAAGCCGACGAAGCAACCGATGAGGAACTCGCGCTCGAACAGCGTCGCTCAGCTCAAGACAATGTACTACGGAATGCCACCGCGCAGCTGGAGAGCTCCGATGCCGCCCTGCCCGACCAATTGTCTGCAATCTTCGCCGTCGCGCTTGATAAGCAACGCGAACATCAATCGATTCGTGTCGACCAACAACTACTCGATACACCGAACGACACGCAACGACTCATGGACGTGCTCTATCTTGGTCATGCGCAAGCCTATGCCGTTTCCCGTAATGATCAAAACGCCGCGCACGGCGTTTGGGATGGTCGCGAGTGGACATGGAATTGGGATGCGCGACATGCGCCCGCCATCCGCGAAGCGATCCGCGTCCAGCAAGGCGAACTCGCGCCTCGCTGGACCCGCCTTCCCGTCGTTATTCTGCCCGAGGAGGCGTCGCCATGAGGTTTTCCAACGATTGGAAAAGTGCGAAAAAAATCTTCCAACGATTGGAAAAAACCGCCCAAAAGTTTCCAATGATTGGAAAATCGCGCGAAAAAGTTTCCAACGACTGGAAAAAACGGCTGAAAAGTTTCCAACGATTGGAAAACGGCCCAAAATTTCTTCCAACGATTGGAAAACTGTGTGTTTTCCTGTTTTGGGTTCCGGCCGCCTCCGCTTCGGTATCCGATGCCCTCTCCACCACTCGCGCTGATATCGAAAACGCTCGCGAAGCCTTGGCGGAGCAGCGGGAAGCGATTGCCGCGGAGCGCACCGAGCTGTCGACGACCTATGAATCGTTGCAAGCCGAGGTGCGGGCGCTGCGCGAGGAATGGCGCTCGGTTCAGCGCGTGACCTCGCGGCAAGCGGCGGAACAAGCCGCGGCGCGACGACAAGCGGAACGAACCGAGGCCAAGCACCGACGCGCCTTGGCTATGCTGACGGAATACCGCCGTGCGGCGGAAAGTGTGATGTCCGCAGTGCAGCGTCAACGCTACGAGGCTCTATTAGAAAAACTGGATGAAGCTTTGGCGACTGATGAATCGACGGGCACCACGCTCGAATCGGTCGAGCCCGCGCTGGCGTTGGCACGCGCCACGTCGGATACTGATTTGCCCAGCGTCCGGTTTACTGGATTCGTGATCGATGCAGCGGGACAGGTTCAGCACGGTCGCTTGCTTCCGGTTGGCCCAGTGACCTATTTCCAGGGTGACGATGGGTTGACAGGCTATTTGGCGACCGGTGCAGGCGGCCTTGCTCCTGTGCTGATTGATACACTGCCGCGCCGAGTCCAGGACGATTTAGCCCGTTGGAGTGCAGGCGAGACTCTGTATGCGCCAGTGGATGTTACGGACGGCGCACTACTCAAAGTGGCGCAGGCACGCGCGACGCTGTTGGAACGAATTCAGCAAGGCGGGGTGGTGATGATTCCCCTCCTCCTGATCGGAGTCGGGTGCTTGATCATTGTTGTTCGGCGCGCGCTGGCGTTGCGGCGGATGGACATCGATATTGATCAGCCATTGGATCGTATTATTCAAGCACTGCACAAAAACGACTCAGCAACGGCTCAAACAACGGCAGAGTCACTGAACGCGCCGTGGCAGCCGGTGTTGACCGATGCGGTGACGCATCGCGCCGCGGATCGCGTGTACTTGGAAGAGATCCTGATGGATAGGATTGTGATGCAGCGTCCCATGGTGACGAAACAGCTCGGCGCGTTGGCCATTTGTGCGGCGGCGGCACCGTTATTGGGTCTATTGGGAACGGTGACAGGCATGATTCATACCTTCCAATTGATTACTGTATTCGGCACTGGCGACGCACGCTCACTTTCGGGCGGCATTTCGGAGGCATTGATCACCACGCAAACGGGTCTGATGATTGCCGTACCGGCTTTGCTGGCGCACGCCTATCTGATGCGACGCGCACGAAATATTTTGTCGGGGCTGGAGCATGCGGCGATTCGGTTTGTGCGGTCACTTGATACGGAGTCGACACCGTAATGGAAATGCTGTGGGCTATTCCGGCGTATTGGCGTGATGGTGGACTATTGCTGATTCCGATCGCGCTGGTGTCGTTTGGGATCTGGGCCTTTTGGCTGCGGCTACGTGCCAGCTTGCGTGTATCGGTTGAGCGAGCACGTGAAACGGAGCGGGAACTGGAGACAGACTTGGCGAATGGTAAAAGCGCTCCGAACGGCGATGCAGCAGCGCGTCGACGCGTTGAAGCCGAAATACGGGCAGGGAACGAGCGTCTTAATCGTGAGGTGTTCTTGTTGAAAGCGCTCACGGCGGCTGCCCCCTTGCTCGGCCTGTTGGGCACGGTGACCGGGATGGTGGATACGTTCACGGCGGTTTCACGTCACGGCGCGGACGGCGCGGTGTTGGTGGCTGAGGGCATTCGTACCGCGCTCTTAACGACGCAGTTTGGCTTGGTAGCGGCGTTGCCGGGTGTGTTTGGGTTGCTTCAGATTGGTCGGCTGCGCGCGCAATGGCAGCAGGCTGCGCATGCGATAGGCATTATGACTTGGCGTGGCGGTGCGGCACAGGGAGGGACCTATGCTTAACCGTGCCAGCAACTTCCACGACGAAGAGCAGTCGGCCGAAGTCAATATCTCCCCGTTGATCGATATCGTTTTTCTGTTGCTGATTTTCTTTATGGTCACCTCGGTATTTGTCGAGGAAACCGGCATCGAAGTGAACCGACCGACGGCAATGAGCGCGCAGGACTTGGAGCGGCAAAGTATTTTGCTGGCGGTGACTGCGGAAGGTGCCGTCTATTTCGATGGTCGCACCGTGCCAATGAATGAGTTACGTGGTTTGGTGGCTCGCTTGCAGCGGGAACAGGAACGGCCCGTCATTATTATTTCCGATGTGGATGCGCGGTCAGGCGCACTGGTCCGTGTGATTGACGAATGCACGCTGGGCGGCGCGACACAGGTGAGCTTGGCTGCCGGGAGGGAGCCATGAATCTCGACGCGCTGGCACCGGATATGCGGTGGACACCGGACGTGCTATTTGCGGCGGCGGGTTTGACGCTGATCCTGTTCTCGATTATGCCCGTGGCACAATGGCTGAACCGGCCTGATGTCGACTCACTGGTCACACTGCGCGACTTGGAGGTGGTACGACTTCCGCCTCCGCCCCCGCCGCTGTTCGAACCGGCACCCCCGCCGGAACCAATGCCAGATCCGATTCAATTATCCGTGCCCACACCGACGCCCCCTGCCCCAGCGCCGACGATGGCCCAGCCGGAGCTGGCGTTTGATGCCTCCTTCTTGGCGGGCGACTTTGCGGTGACTTTTGGTCAGCTTGATTGGGCGATCGAGGGAGCCGTATTTGCGCTGACCGACGTAGACACGCCGCCGACCGCCGTTTTGCAAGCGCCGCCGCACTATCCGCCGGGGGCACGACACAGCAGGTTGGAAGGCGAGGTGATTTTGCGTTTTGTGGTGACCGCCGAGGGCACCGTGGAGACAATAGACGTGATCGAATCGCGGCCTGGCACCGTATTTGTGTCAGCGGCACGGTCTGCAGTGGAGCGCTGGCGCTTTGAACCAGCTCAACGCGATGGACGAGCGGTGGCTGTACAGGTAGAGGTGCCGCTGGAATTTAGGTTGGAGCGATGAGGAAGAACCGCCTGAGGAGAGAGTCGATTCATGCGTAATGCACGTAAATGGAAGCGGCGATCTGCAAGCGGACGCCCTACAATATATCACTCCATCCGCCTCTGTAGGGCCGTCGCTTGCGACGTGCCGGATAAGATCGATATACTCCAGCGAGCAATGAATCGGAGCAGAGACATCGAATGAGAATGATACGATACATGATGGTTATGCTGATCGCGATCGCTGCCAGCGCCGTGGCCGAGCGACCAGCGATTTCTCCCCAAGAGGCGACGTTACTGGAGGAGGCGAGCGGGATCGCGGCGACGAATGAAATCGCGGCGCTCGAGCTGATTGAATCGGCGCGCGGACGTGGACGCGCAGCGGCCCCAGTCGACTATTCAGCCGCTAATCTGCTGGCGGCGCTAGGGCGTTATGAAGAGGCGGAGCAGGCGTATCGCATCGCGTTGGACAAAGCGCCGAATTTTGCACAGGCGCAGATCGGGTTGGCACGTGTGTTGGCGCTGTTGGGGCGCTGGGCTGAAGCGGAAGCGCTTTTGCGAAGCCGGGTAGCGAAGGAGGACGTTCCTGTCGAACACTTGTTACTCTATGGCAATGTGTTGCTAGAAATGAATCGGACGGTCAGCGCAGAGACGATTTTTCGGCGCGCGGCGCTGCTGGACGGCGATTCGCGGGGCGCATTGGCCGGACTGGCTCGGTGTTTTCTGGCACAGCAACGGTGGACGGAAAGCGCGGCGTTGGCAGAGGAGTTGGTGACACGCTATCCGGATGAAGCGTCTTATTGGCGCTTGCTGGCCGACACTCAGCTAGCGCAGGGCAATCGACAGGCAGCAGTGATTGCACTTGAGGGTGCCTGGCGTATGGGTGCAGCCGATGCCTCGGTCTTGCTTCTGCTCGGTGAGTTACACGTGGCGGCGGATCGAGCCGATGAAGCAGCGCGTGTATTGAACGCAGCGACAGAGAAAGTCGCGGAGCGGCCGGAAGACTGGCTGCGCTTAGCGGAATCGTTAGTCTGGGCGGGCTTGCTGGAACAGGTTGAAGACTTGCTTCGCCGATATGCGGCGGAGGTCGATGAGCGCCCCACACGGTACTTCAGGACGCAAGCGCGCTTGGCCGAGCAGCGGGACGATGCCGAAGCGGTGCGGGAGGCTTATGCGAATTGGGTGCGGCATGATCCAGTCAATCGCGAGGCCTTGTTGGCATTAGGCGATTGGCATGCGGAACGGGAGGAATGGCATCGCGCCGAAACGTGGTATGAGCGGTCCGCGCAAGCGCACGCGAATGATGCGGCGCCCTGGTCTCGCCTCGCGCGCTCTGCGTTGGCACGGGAAGCTTACGCACAGGCTGAGTCACACCTGACTCGCGCTCATGTCTTGGGCGGCGAGGAAAGCGTAGAACGATTACTCCAACAGGTACGAAGACTGCGAGCGTTGCAGGATCAGGACTGATCAGTGGATAAGCGGCTTCGATCTGGTTGAGCGCATTCTCAGTATACGTGTAGTCACCGTCGCTATACCAGTTTCCAATACTTTTCGGTCTATTCTCCGAGGACGTGACGGAGCACGTCCCTCCGGAATGCTTCTGCAGTCACTGGTTCTGCTTAGCGTATACCGGAGGGGCAACCTCTGGAGGCCATCTCAAAACCTGGCTCATCTTGGATTTGAAGATGCGGTTCACCTCTTCCATGAAGCAGCGGCAGGGCGAGGCTGCCTGCCCGTCCTCCGGCGGGTCTCGCCGAGCCGCTGGAGCAGGCACAAGATCAAGGGGCTGCCCATGTTCGGATCATACTCACGGCTCATCCAGAGGATTCGCCCTACCAAATCGGGTCGAGACTTAAATGATTTGAAATGGGACGAGGTATCTCGCGGCAACACGAGCCGGATTTTGAGACAGCCTCTTTGTGTTGCCCTGAGAATGTACCGAAAAGTTATCGTAACTGGCATTAGGCGATTCATTGTCGGTTGATGGCATAATCTCCTTACGACGACTCTACGAGCGGGCAAAAGAATGAGCTTACGGATAGAGCCAGCCCCTTTAACGAAAGTCGATATCTACAATCAAAAATATTCCATGCAATCTTTTTGTTTGACATATAATACACATGAATTATAACTACCACACTTAGTGATCAAATGTCACTGCGTGATGTTTGACAGAGGAAATAATCAAGAGAGGGAATGGATGACAAAGCGTATAGGAATATCAATGTTACTGGTGGCGGTGATGGGCTTACACCCTTCGGTCTGGGCGGAAGAAGCTGACTCGCGTGCGATCCAGTTAGGTACGGTCACGGTACTTGGAAAGCAGCAAGATGCTGCTTTCTTGCCCGGAGCGATCACGGTAGTGAATGAAGATATGATCGATCAGCTTCAGCCACGATCCACCGAAGACGTCCTGCGGCGTGTGCCCGGGGTCTTCGTCAAAGGCGAAGAAGAGAATGCCGTCGTGGTCAATGTCGGCGTGCGCGGTTTGCCGGCCGGCGATTACAAAACGCTGGTACTGGAAGATGGGGTGCCGGTTCAACCCGGTATTTTTGTGGGCAACTCGCGCTATTACAACCCGCGGATACAACGTATGGCTGGTGTCGAAGTCCTGCGCGGCGCAGCCTCGCTGCGTTATGGACCCAATACGATTGGTGGCGTGATTAATTACTTATCCAAGACTCCAGAAGACGGCGTGACGGTAAGTGGTAAATACGGATCATGGCATACGCGCGAGGCGACCGTTGAGGCTGGTGCGAGCACAGAAGACGGCAGCGCTCGGCTTGGCGCAATAGTAACACGCTCTCGCAGCGATGGGTTTATGGATAAAGGCTATGACATGACCGATGTCATGATTAAGGGAGGACTCACCATCGGAGAGAACCATTACTTGGGCGCTAAGTTCCTCTATCACGAAACGGATGCAAATATTTCCTATCGCGGCCTCTTTCCTGATGCCTATCGGGCAGGCGAGCGGTTTAATCCTGCTCCCGATGATTGGTTCCTGACAGAACGAATGGCGTTCGACATCAACCACGAATGGCAGATCAACCCAGATGTGTCCTTGCAGACACTGGCCTATTGGAGCGATATGAACCGCGATTACTGGCGGTTTCAGTTAGACGCCGACAATCCAACCACCATCAATACCGATGGCTTTCGGGTCTGGAACTATCGCGACGAAGTGCAAGGCAACAATCGATCCTTTGAGCGGTTCGGTGTCGATTCGCGTATGACGATTAGCCACACCACGCTGGATATCCATAACGAGACCGAGTTGGGTGTCCGGCTGATGACCGAAGAGATGCTGGACGAAACGATTAGGGCGGATCGAGCCACACCGCGGCAAGCGAATCAACCGTTGCTTCGGAACCGGGTCGACTCGGCCGACAGCCTAGCACTCTTTGCCCAGAATCGTTTTGATCTGACCGACGCGTTTTCTTTGACCGCAGGCGTGCGAATGGAAAGTTACGAACAGCAGCGAAAGGATCGTCGCAGCGGTGATCCCTCGGATACCTTCTCGAATACCGAGGTGATGCCGGGCATTGGCGCGACCTATCGGTTCGCTCCCCTCGCCCAAGTGTTCGGTAGTGTGTATCGCGCTTTTGCGCCGCCACTGGTCGGCAGTGTGATCGGAGCCGACGATGCCCCCACCAAGGCTGAAACCTCCGTGAATTTGGAGTTAGGTGTTCGCGGCAGTAATGGACGCGTCAATTACGAGGTGACAGCCTTCCAAATGGATTTCTCCAATCAAGTGGACCCCGGGATCTCCGACATTCGCAATCCGAATGAAGGCAGTGCTCTCATTCAAGGCATGGAGGCAACGCTCGGTTATGCCTTTGACAACGGACTCAGCCTGAACGGGAACGTTACCTGGATTCCAACAGCGGAATTTGGCGAAGATCGACCGGGCGATGCGCTAGACGGGAATCGTTTACCCTATTCGCCTGAATGGATGGCGAACCTGTCGGTAGGATACCAGTACCGTCGTCTACAGACCGCCTTGTTACTAAACTACACGGGCGAGGTATATGGTGACGGGATGAATGTCCGTGATCTGACCACCGAATCGACCGGCACATGGGGTGGCTTGATCAAGAGCTACTACACGATTGATTTAACCGGTCGCTACGAGGTCAACTCAAACCTGTCGGTGTTCGGCGCGGTTAAGAATATTACCGATGAGACCTATATTGCGGGCCTACGGCAAGGTATCTATGTCGGCCCCGAGCGCAGTTTCGAGATCGGCGCAAGCTACACCTTCTGAGGCATAGCTACTCATGCTTAGAGGGGGGCGGGAGGCTTCGGCCTCCCGCCTTTTTGCCTTTGTTGTCAGGCAGTGGACGAATGCATCAAATCGCGCTCCCCATAATCCACGTCCTAACGGACGCGGCTACCTTTCTCGACCTTGTCCCATCGCGTTCTCGGTAAATAGGCTAAAAATGGTTGGAAATGGCGTGAATCTGTCGATACTGGGCGGGAAAGAGAGGAGAGACAGTATGGACAAACCAGATATCGCCGCTAAGGAACCGATCGCCGTAGACTTGAAGAAGGGTGAAGAATACTACTTTTGTACGTGTGGTAAGTCAGCCAGTCAGCCTTTTTGTGATGGATCGCACAGCGGCACGGGTTTTATGCCGCAGGCTTTCGTCGCCGAGGCGGATGGAGAAGCCTATCTGTGCCAATGCAAGCAAACAGGCAATTCGCCTTACTGCGATGGCACACATAACAAGCTCGATTAGGCTCACTTGCGTATA
>SLCI01000018.1 GCA_007125875.1 Kiritimatiellia bacterium
CGAGTATGTGGACATGGTCAAGGCCGGTATCATCGATCCGACCAAGGTCACCCGCAGCGCCTTGCAGAATGCGGCCAGCATCGCAGCCTTGCTGCTGACCACCGAGTGCATGGTCACCGAAATTCCGGAAAAGGAAGCGGCTCCGGCCGGCGGTGCCCCTGACATGGGTGGCATGGGCGGTATGGGCGGCATGGGCGGCATGTACTAATCAAAAAACCGGTAAATGCCGGTTGACACGTATGAGCGGGGTGCCTAGAGTACCCCGCTCATTCTGTCTATACCTCTGCGTGTAGTCACCCTATGGAGGACGAAAGCCTTGAATACTAAAAGTTTAGATGCGGCCAAAGAGCGCATTCCCAACATCCCGTTGCTGATCAACGTGGTGGCCCGACGCGTGCGCCAGCTGAATCGCGGCCAGCGACCGCTCTTAAAGCCGGATACCCCGCAAACGCCCAACCTCGATATCGCCCTGCGCGAGATCGCGGAAGGAAAATTGACCGCGGAAATCGCGTTCAAAAGCGAAAGCGCGGCCGAGGGGAACGTAATTACGCTTTAAGCGACTCGTCGCTGAAGTTGACGTAAACGCTATTCGTCCGCGATGCTTGGCATGCGCAGGCGAATAGCGTTTTTCTTTTTAACCAACAACTGCATTTACTTTTCGATACATTCTCAGGGCAACAAAGAGGTTGCCCCTCCAGTGCACATTAAGAAAATCTAAGCCGTAAGAAACATTCCGGAGGGACGCGCTCCGTCGCGTTCGCCGAGAATATACTGAAAAGTATTGGAAGTGGCATAGCACCCATCATGACAGCATCACCCGCCAAATCCGCCCCCGGCGGCATCAAAGTCATCACCACCAACCGCAAAGCGCAGCGGGACTTTCACGTGCTCGAAAAACTCGAAGCGGGCGTGGAACTGCGCGGCACCGAGGTGAAATCCATCCGGCAAGGCAATCTCACCCTCAACGACGGCTTTGCCCGCCTCGAAAAAAACGGCGAGGTCCTGCTCTACGGCATTCACATCAACCCGTACGATCACGGCAACGTCCACAATCACGACCCCGATCGCCCGCGCAAATTGTTGCTGCACCGCCGCGAAATCAAACGCCTGTTCGGCCAAACCGCGGTGAAGGGACACTCATTAGTACCGCTGCGCGCCTATTTTCGGCGCGGTAACGTCAAAATCGAGCTAGGCCTCTGCAAAGGCAAACAAACCATCGACAAACGCGAAGACCTCAAACGCAAAACCGCCGATCGCGAAGCAGAACGCGCCATGTCCGCTCGAAATCGCCGTTAAACAGAGGTTGTCATGTCGAGCGGAGTCCCGATCACGCCGCAAGGCGGGTATCGGGGCGAAGTCGAGACATCTCGATCCCCGCCAACAGCCCTCCGCTGTCCGCAGCAGACCCCGACTAAGCCTGACCCGCAAGCGTTAGGACGTGGACTATCGGACGCAAAGGCCACCGCCTAACGGCGGCAGCTACGAGAGTTCACGCTGTAGCCGCGTCCATTAGGACGTGGATCAATGCACGAGGTTGTCATATCGAGCGGAGTCCCGACATCTCGATCCCAACCAGCAACGGCTGCTCGCGAAGGCAGCCGGCAGACGAAGCAAACTCCGCGCATGGCCTGCAAGTGTAGAATGAGATCAACACCGCTCGGGGGGGGACACTGGTGTTGGCTCAAAAGGCGCCTTGACTGTATGCATATAAAATACATACTGATGCATATGAGAACAACACTCAACATCGACGATAGTGTGATCCAAAAGGCCCGCGCCATGACCGGCATTAAAGAGAAGACGTCTTTGGTCCATATGGGCCTCGAGGCACTCATAGCAAGAGAAAGCGCCGTTCGCTTGGCAAAACTTGGGGGATATCAACAGAATCTCAAAAGCGTTCCCAGGAGACGAAGTCGGGGGGGCCAATGACGCTGGTGGACACCTCTGTGTGGATCGACCACTTTCGAGATGGTGATAAGTTGTTGCAGGATATGCTTATGAATGGGGAAGTGCTAACGCACCCCCTTGTAATTGGCGAATTGGCATGCGGGAACCTCGCCCGCAGAGATGAGGTACTGGAATACCTTGTGGCATTACCGTCGGTCGCAGTGGCCACTCATGGCGAAGTGATGCATATGATCAACTCGAAGAATCTGCATGGGAGGGGATTGGGCTTCATAGACATGCACTTAATCGCGTCATCTCTGATTGATCACGCTGAACTCTGGACGAAGGATCGTCGGCTTGCTTCAGTTGTTGGATCTCTGACCAGAGAACGGTGAGCCAAAAATCGGCAACAATTTCGTAAAATTGCTTAGATTTCTCGAAATCTTTATACCAGTTTCCATTTTTTTTCGGTACCTTCTCTGGGCAACACGGCCTGTCCGCCGGAGCGTGTGGAACAGGCGGGAGCCTCCGCTGAGAATAGTCTGAAACGTATTGGAAACCGGTATTATTTGACCCATGCGCGTTGCCCGAAAAATTCTTTCACTTTTTCGCGGAAATCGTCGCCGCTCGTTTCCCTTTCTTCCTGTAGTCAAAAAACTAGCAGGGAGAAAGATGATGAGAATATGGATTGTACCGGCTTTGTTCGCCATGTTTTGGATGCCACAGCTGTTCCCGGAAAAGGAGATCTGGCCGGATTCCGATTATGACCTCTTTATGTTCGAATCGGAAAACGGTGACGGCATGGCCGTGGTGACGATGGACCCGTTCTTCGATGAAACCGGTTGGGCCGTCAAGGTCTGGCGCGCCGACGTCCACATGCGCGTCGGTTCCATCACCGTCCACGAAGAAATTCTGTTCCGCGCCAAGAAGGTCAAGCGCGATACCTTGGTCTTCGTGGAAACCGCGTGGGGGACTGAGCTACATATATACGAGGCTCATCCAGACATGGGGCCGGATGCCACGCGACGACGCCGCTGGGCCGCCCGTACCGACGGCCTCGAGGAACTGCACCCCGTCCGCGGACACGGCCCCTTTACATGAGCGCAACCCGACCATTTAAAGCGAGCACACCCACCGAGGACGTGGCCCGCCTGTTCATCGCCCTCTCGCTCGACGACGCCATACGAAATCAGGTCTCCACTTGCCAGGAGCAGTTGAAGCCACTACTTCCCGGCGTGCGCTGGGTCGCAACCGACGCCATGCACCTGACCCTCGTCTTTTTAGGCGAGCAATCGCGGGACCACGTACCGGAACTGGCCGAACTGGTTACCGCCAGCGCCGAAAACATCCCGCCGTTCCAGTGGTCACTCGGCCCACTCGGCTCATTCGGGCGGCCGCGCCAGCCCAGTGTGATCTGGATCGGGCTGAGGGAGGAACCCGTCGCCTTGATGGATCTACAGAACCGCCTTCAAATAGCATTTCAAACGAGCGGGTATGCCATCGAAACGCGCCCATTTCATCCTCACATCACGCTCGGCCGGGCACGTCGCAGTCAGCGCGACAAAGGACGCCCCCGTTTGGATGCCGACTCATTGACAGCGGCTATGCGTTCCGTTAGCGTTACGTCCGGTGGACCGAGTCGCATCGCACACGTTCATTTGATCGAAAGCCGGTTATCCCCCGCCGGGGCTCAGTACGAGGTCTTACACACAGCACCACTAAAAGGAGAAGTTTAATCATGGCCGCAGCAAAAGCGAAAAAATCAGAGAGTGCCGATAACAAGAACGTGCCCGCCTCGTTGAGCGCGGTCCTGGCCCAAATCCAGAAGGAATACGGCGACGGTGCCATCATGCGCCTGGGTGACGAAGAGGCACCAAAGGCGATCGCTTGCATTCCCACCGGCGCCCTCACCCTCGATATCGCCCTGGGTATCGGCGGCGTTCCGCGCGGCCGAGTCGTCGAAATTTACGGACCGGAATCTTCCGGTAAAACCACGCTCGTTTCACATATCATCGCCAACGCCCAAAAGAATGGCGGACTGGCCGCTTTCATCGATACCGAACACGCATTGGACCCCGGCTACGCCCGAAAAATCGGCGTGAACGTGGATGATCTACTCGTCTCCCAGCCGGATTCCGGTGAGGAAGCGCTAAACATCGCTGAGCAACTGGTCAAAAGTAACTCGCTCGATGTCGTCGTGGTCGATTCCGTCGCCGCCTTGGCGCCACGCGCGGAACTGGAAGGCAATATGGGTGATTCGCACGTCGGCTTGCAGGCCCGCTTAATGTCGCAAGCCCTGCGCAAACTCACCGCCGCCATCAATCGTTCTAAGACCTGCTGCATCTTCACCAATCAGATCCGCGAAAAGATCGGCGTCATGTTCGGCAATCCGGAAACAACGCCCGGCGGCCGCGCCCTCAAATTCTATTCGTCCGTCCGGCTCGATATCCGCCGCATCGCCAACCTCAAGGATTCCACCGGCCGCGTCTACGGCAGCCGCACGAAGGTGAAAGTGGTGAAAAACAAGGTCGCACCGCCGTTCACCGAAGCGGAATTCGATATCCTCTACGCCGAAGGTATATCCTGGACCGGCTCAATCATTGACGCCGCCGTACAGTACAACCTGATCGAGAAACGCGGCTCCTGGCTTTCATACGAAGGGGACCAAATTGGACAAGGTCGCGATGCGGCTGCCCGAGCATTAAAAGAAGACGCCGATCTGCAGAAAAAGCTGATCGACAAGATCATGGAAGCGCACGCGGGCGTCCAAAGTACCCGTTAAGGACGTCGCAAGCCGTTTTCCAATCATTGGAAGATTTCTTGACGATTTTTCCAATCGTTGGAAGAAAAACAGGGTCGTTTTCCAGTCGTTGGAAACTTTTGAGTGGTTTTTTCCAATCATTGGAAAAAAATGGCCGGACTTTTCCAATCGTTGGAACTTTTTTGAGACGATTTTCCAATCGTTGGAAACCGATAAATTAGAGAGATAGCCGGCCGAAGGCCGTCCTAATCTCAATCTTAATCGTAATCCTAATCATAATCGATTAGGATTAAGATCAGGATTACGATTATGATTTTGGTCAGGCGCAGAGAGAAGAGGACCACGTTTTTATGACTTCGAAAGAAATACGTCAGTCGTTTCTGGATTTCTTTAAATCCAAACAGCACGCGATTGTGCCGAGTTCGCCGGTGGTGTTGCCGACCGATCCAACTTTGCTGTTTACGAACGCGGGCATGAACCAGTTTAAGGACATCTTTCTGGGCGTGCGCGAAAGTCAGGACAAGCGCGTGGCCAACACGCAGAAGTGTATTCGCGTTAGCGGCAAGCACAACGACTTGGAGGAGGTGGGGATTGATACCTATCATCACACCTTCTTCGAGATGTTGGGGAACTGGTCCTTCGGCGATTACTACAAGCGTGAAGCGATCAGCTGGGCGTGGGAACTGATGACCGAGGTCTGGAAACTGCCAAAAGAGCGGCTCTGGGCAACGGTGTATAAGGATGACGACGAGGCGGAGAGGTTGTGGAAGGAATTGACGGACATTAATCCCGCCCACGTGCTCCGCTTTGATGAGAAAGATAATTTCTGGGAAATGGGCGAGACCGGGCCGTGCGGGCCGTGCTCCGAAATTCATATCGATCTGACCGAAGACGGTTGCGGCCCGGAATTAGTGAATGCCGGTTCTCCCGAAGTGATCGAACTTTGGAATCTCGTTTTCATTCAATACAACCGGCGCAATGACGGGTCACTGGAAGAATTGCCGTTTAAGCATGTCGATACCGGCATGGGCTTCGAGCGTGTCGCCGCCGTATTGCAGGGCAAGAAGTCCAACTACGATTCCGACGTCTTCACGCCGCTGTTGAGCAAACTTCAGTCGCTTTCCGGCCTCGCGTACGAAGGTGAGGCGGCAATCGCGATGCGGGTGATTGCGGATCACGTGCGGACCTTGTCGATCGCGATTGCGGACGGTGTGTTGCCGTCGAACGAGGGCCGCGGCTATGTGTTGCGCCGCTTGCTACGCCGCGCCGTGCGGTATGGCCGCAAGCTGAATTTTAGTCAGCCATTCATGGGCGAGTTGTTGCCGGTGGTGGAAGAGGTGATGGGCGATGTGTTCCCGGAACTGCGCACCAACCGTGATCGCGTGCAGCGCGCGATTCGCGCCGAGGAGGAAAGTTTTGCGGCGACGTTGGATCGCGGTATGGCACTGTTCGACGAGGTGGTCGCGCAACTGAACGCGCAGAAGCAGACACTGTTCCCGGGCGATCAAGCCTTCAAGCTCTATGACACCTACGGTTTCCCGCTCGACCTTACGGTCTTGATGGCAAGCGAGCAGCAGCTTTCGGTTGATCAGGAGCAATTCGAATCGCTGATGGAGCAACAGCGCGAGCGGGCGCGATTGGATCGTAAGGACGCCGTCTTGGCCGGCGACCAGGAATTGCTGCAGGACCTGCATGCTAAGGGTGTGCGGTCCGCGTTTACGGGTTACACGGCCCTGGAGGGCGATACAGAACTGAGCGTGATCGTAGCGGACGGAGCCGAGCAGGACGCGTTGACGGAGGGACAGACCGGCGAGCTGATTCTGGCCGAGACCCCGTTTTACGCCGAGTCCGGCGGTCAATTAAGTGATCACGGAATCATCCGCGGCCCCGAAGGCGAGTTTGAAGTGTGGGACACGCAAAAGCCGGTGGAGGGGATCATTCTGCATATCGGTAAGGTCGTGCAGGGCCAGTTGCGCAAGGGCGATCATGTCGGCGCAATGGTCGACCAGTCCCGCCGCATGCACGTGCAGCATCATCATACCGCCACGCACCTGCTAAACGCAGCGTTGCGGGAGTTCGTAAGCTCGACGGTACGGCAGGCAGGTTCGCTGGTTGCGCCGGACCGTTTGCGATTCGATTTCACGCATTATGAGGCGGTGTCTGCGGCGGATTTGGAATCGATTGAGCACCGTGTGAATCAGTGGATCATGGACAACACGCCGGTGCAGACCTATTCGATGGCGTACAAGGACGTGCCCGAGTCCGGCATCATTGCGGTGTTCGACGAAAAGTACGGCGACGAGGTGCGGGTGGTCGATATCGGCGGTTTCAGTCGCGAGCTGTGCGGCGGCACGCACGTCGGCGCCACCGGCCAGCTCGGCTTCTTCCGGATCGTGAACGAAAGCTCCGTGGCCGCCGGGATTCGGCGTATCGAAGCAGTGTGCGGTTGGCCAGCCTATGAGTGGACACAGCGCGAGCACGGCTTGGTTCGCAGTCTCTCGCAGCGGTTCAGCGTGTCCGCGGACGAATTGCTGGGTCGCATTGAATCGTTGGTGGAACAAAATAAGAAGTTGGAGAAGCAACTGAAGCAGCAATCGGTTGCCTCGAACAAGGAATTGGCGGCCACCTTGCTGACGCAAGCGCAGCAGACCGGCGAACTGACTTATATTGCGGCGACGGTTGAGGGACAGGGCATGGATGGTCTACGCAATTTATTGGATCAGGTGCGGCCGAAGTTCTCGTCCGGGGCCATTGTGTTGGGCTGCGCGGCGGACGGCAAAGCGGCGTTCGTGGCGTACGTCACCGATGACTGGGTGGAGAAGGGCCTGCACGCGGGTAAATTGATTGGGCAAGTGGCCAAACGCGCCGGTGGCGGTGGCGGTGGCCAGGCCCAGAAGGCGCAGGCGGGTGGAAAAGACCCAGACAAGGTGCCTGCTGCGATCGAAGCCGTACCTCAGTTGCTGACCGAACAACTTAAGTAAACGTGAAGCGATTATTATGACCGCGAAAGAAAAAGTGCGATTCTCCGCCGCGGAAAAATGGCTGGTCGCAGGCTTTCTGTTCATTGTGATCGGCATCAGCGTACCGATTTGGTTGGCTTGGAATGCGGCTTGGCGCGAGTCGATGGCAGAGCAAGACTTGCAACGGATTGTGAACGCCGCTGAACGGTTCTTCGTGGAGTATGGGTACTGGCCCTCGCCGCACATGGGGACACCGAACGATGTTCGTTATGGCCGGGAAATCGGCAATGAGCTGGTCTTCAACATTATGCGCGCGATTGATGGTCCGGGCAATGAGGGGCACCGCCTGAACCCGAACCGGATTCAGTATATCGATCCGCCGCGCAAGCGACGCGGCCGTTCCGGCGTTGATGCAACGGGCGTCTATCTCGATCCGTGGAATACACCCTACCAAGTTGTCTTGGATACCGACATGAATGATGTCACCACGCTGACGCAAACGATTTATCCGAATCAAGCCGGCGTCGGCGTCGTGAGTTGGTCGTTCGGTCCCGATCGCCAGTCCGACACGTCCGCCGACATTTTGTCGTGGGAATAGGTGCGTGGGCGGTGCGAGACGTAGGCGTCTTTGCGAGAAGGATCTTGTTAAGGTTGTCATCCCGAGCGAAGTCGAGGGATCTCATGAATTACCAACAGCCCCTGCCGGCGTAGTGAGCGTCGGTCGTGGGACGGCGGTGGTTGTGGCGTGCGGTGGGCTGTTGGTTGGGATTGA
>SLCI01000140.1 GCA_007125875.1 Kiritimatiellia bacterium
ATCGAGCGGCTGGGCCAGAGTTGTTGGAGGCGTGCCGCGGGTTGAACGGCTGTGAGGTAGGCGATGCCAAGATTACGCCCGGATTCCGGTTACCGGCGCGCTATGTCATTCATACGGTTGGTCCGGTCTGGTATGGTGGAAATTCCGGCGAGGCGGAGAGTCTGGCGAGTTGTTATCGACGCAGTTTGGAAGTGGCGCAGGAGCACGGTGTGAAGTCGATCGCATTCCCCGCCATCAGTACCGGCGTGTATGGTTATCCAATTGAGTCGGCGACGCGTATCGCGGTCGAGACGGTATCCAGAGTTCTGACGCGGCAGGAAAACGAGCTTGATGTGACGTTCTGCTGCTTTTCGAAGAGTGACCTAACGATTTACGAGCAGGTACTTGGAGAGTAGCTTTACACGAGCAAGTCCAGCAGTTGCTGGAAGCGCGGGTCATCGCGAATCAACTCCAGATCCTCATCTTCCTTCATCCATTCGGTATTGCGATAGCCGCAGTCGACGGCTTTGTGCAGTGCCCCGAACGCCTCGTCGACTTGCCCCAGCAGGGCGTGGCTGCAGGCTAAATTATACCAGATGTCGGGTTCGCGAGGAAACGCATCAGCAAGTTTGAGATCCTCGGCTAGCCCGTCTTCGTAACGTCCCACGCGGGTATACAAATCAGCCAAAGCACGCCAGACCAAGTCGTCTTCTGGGCAGCGTTTCCGTATGCCTTCCAATAGACGTACTTCAGTCTCAGCTTGTCGTTTTTCATCTCGCTGGCTCATAAGCACTTCAGTTTGTTGTGCGTTAGGAGTCAGGTGTATGAATCTTTTCCGGGTTCATGCGCGGGGACCACGGTAGACCTTCGTTCTGCCAGCCATTTTTTAACCGCATGCCCTTGTGCGGGCCGTCTGTAAGCGTATCGCCCTGAAAGCCATGTCGGACAAAGAAGGCATTCGGAAATCCGTTTTCGCGAAGGTACGCAGCGCTCGGTTCACCACGGGCGCTGCCGGAGCGACACATCGTAATAATTTTCGCATCCTCCTCCAGTCCCTTGGCTTTTAAAGCGGCACGCACCTGCTCGGGAAAAGCGGGATTGATCGGCATCGCGAATACTCCGCGCTCTTGATCCAGATGTGTGCGATCCACAAGACGGAAGGGGATATTAAGGTCTACAACATCCGTAAAGCCGACGAATTGAATTTCCACCGGGTCTCGCACATCAATAAAGAGTATGGACTCGCCCTGTGCCTGCATCAGCGCATATGTCTCAGCAGCCGAAAACCCAAAATTGCTTTCCTCGGCTTGTGCGCTCCAACTTGTGCCCAACAGGCTAAGACAGAAGGCCACATACATAATAATTCTCGGTACATTCATTTTTCTGCCTTTCCTTGAGATTCTGGCGAAGGTTTTGGATTGTAAAAAAGACAGCAATTTTTTCTCATCAATTATAGGCTAGTCGGCGAAACTGAAAGACTATGAGCTGGGTCGTTTTAGTCCCGTCAAATTGTAGAATCCTGCGCCTCCTTTTTGTCGCTTGATTCGATTTTCGAAACGACGTGCGTCTCCTAGCGAGTCGAAAGCACGGGAGTAAGCCAACTCCCATGACCCTGCATATCGTCGTGTCCATTTAGAAATACCCTTATTATGCTGCGCCACTCTGGCGTCGACATCGTCGGACAGCCCGATATAAAAGCGCTTACCCGCAGTGCTCCAGAGAACATATACACTGTAAGTTTTCATTACAGTCCTCACATCTTCAGATTACTACTGGCTGGAATAAAAGAAAAGGGGTTCCCGTTACCGGAAACCCCTTAAAAATGGTAGCGGGGCTTGGATTTGAACCAAGGACCTTCAGGTTATGAGCCTGACGAGCTACCAGACTGCTCCACCCCGCAATAGGCCGCAATGAGATTGCGAATCAGGCGCTTAGAGTACTCAGATGCGAGGGGCTTGCAACCCTAAAGTGTGATTTTTATTTGTTTGTTGTAACTTCTTCCAAATTACGACTGAAAAACGAGCCCGAAAGACACAAAAAGCTGAAGAGCGCAATTGCGGCTAAGGGGTGAAAGGTCCCTGCGAGGGCACCGAGCGCTCCGGCAATAAGCAGCAGCACGCCCATGATGGTGTTGCTGACTGCAACGTAATGTCCACGCATGTCGTCGCCTGCCATGTCCACGACATAGGTTTTGCGTCCTACCCGGATGCCACTGTGTGCAATCACGGAAACGAACAGGACGGCTGCAAACGTCCAGGTATGCTGCATGAGATCAAGACGCAGCCATTCCAGCGCGAAGACAAGAGCGCCGAGTGCGCCGGCCAGTAAGGATGCCCGTAGCATGACTTGACGACTGGACCGATCCGCTAGTCTTCCCCAAAAGGGCGAGCTGACCCATTGTGCGAGGCCAGTAGCGACAATGAGATAGCCCAACGCGCCGATCGCGCCCTCTGCACGTTGTTGCGCCAGGATGACGTAATACGGAGTGATGAGTGCGGAACCCATCATCAAGCTGCGAACAATCACGAAACGCCGAAAAGCTTCGTCTCGAACCAGCAGGGAGGCTCGGGCCCAAACGGAATCGTCCTCTTTCGCTTCGCTGCGTTGCGGTTTTTCCTTTAGCCATGCGACCAGCAGGCCGCCCAGCAGCCAAAGAAACGCGGACAGCGTCAACAGCGCGGCCAAAATACCCAAAGTCGGACGTTCACCGGCCCATTTACCCAGCGAGAGGCCGATACCCAACACAATCAACCCGGAGGTGCTGCTTTGCCAGCCACTGAGTCTTCCACGACGCTGCTTGGGTATGGTGCGTCCCAATATTTCCTTGCCGGTCAACGAGCAGATGCTGCGCGCGAAACTGAAGACGATTAGTAAGGCAATAATAATTCCGCCAGCAATCGCACCTTCGAGCAGAAGAGCGACTGGCACCATTGCGGCTACCGCGAAACCTTGCAGCCATGCGCCGGCGAGCCAAGCCCATTTACGTTGATTGATTCGGCGCAATTGTCCCGAAAAGAATATTTGCGGCAACATCGATCCGCTTTCGCGAATTGGTACGAGCAATCCGACCAGGAAGCTCGGCGCAGCCAGCGCGGTCATTAACCATGTGAGCGTGGTCTTGGGATTGAGTAGCCCGTCACCAATCTTTGTGCAGATGTGCGAAATCAGCAGAACGAGGAAGTTGTGTCGCTGCTCGCGTGTCAGCTTGGGATTCGGCGTGTCGTTGCTCTCGCTCATTACATGTGAGCTTAGCAGAAGCAAGAGGCCAACGACAATCCGAGATGTTTTATTCCCATTCGCGCTGATCTTGCCCTCAAATCGCTTGATTGGGAGATAGGTAGCTCTTACAACCTCAAGGCATGAGTGATGAACGATCAGCTGAGCCGAATGCCCTTGTCCATGTGATTGGGATTGGTGGTGTGGGCATGAATGCGGTTGCACAGGCATATTGTGCCATGGGCTACGCGGTGACCGGATCAGATCGCTTGCTAGACCAGGGACAACGGACGGATGTGCTGGATAAACTCTCGCACGCCGGTGTCACGCTATTCCCGCAAGATGGATCAGGCATTCAGGAGGGTACGCGGGCGGTGATCGTTAGTTCGGCGATTGAGCCGGATAATCCCGATCTATTGGTCGCGCGTGAGCGCGGCATTGCGGTCTGGCATCGCGCAGAGGCCTTGGCGAAGCTGGTGGGGGACGCACACTTGATCGCCGTCGCGGGCACGTCGGGGAAAACCACGGTTACGGGTATGATTGGCTGGCTGTTAACGCAATTGGGTTTGAGGCCGAACGTTGTCAATGGTGGAGAGCTGTTGAACTGGCAACAGCCTGACCGAATTGGGAGCGTCCAGATCACAGGTAGCGATTGGTGGGTGCTCGAGGTAGATGAGAGCGATCGCTCTTTACTTCATTTCTATCCTGATTGGGCGGTTCTCACGAATATTTCCGCTGATCATTTCAGTCTGAAAGACTCAGTTGAGCTATTCGAAACATTCGCGGCCAAGGTTTCAATCGGACTAATCACAGGCGATCAAATCGCAAACTTCGATTTAACGCATACGGATAGTCAAGCTAAACAGTTTCGGGTCAGCGTGGGCAGCAATCTGACGTTGCCGATACATTTGCCCGGTCTACATAATCGCGAAAACGCGGCGCTGGCGATTGCGCTGTGCGAGGCGATGGGTTTTGAACGAACCGAGTGCCTGGAGCATTTGTCGAACTTTCAGGGCGTCGCGCGTCGGTTGCAATTGGTCGGGAATGTTAATGATGTGCTGGTCTATGACGATTATGCCCACAATCCGGCGAAGATTCGTGCTGCTTGGACGGCGGTGCGCGCAGCCGGACGCCGCGTACTTGGGGTCTGGCGACCTCACGGCTACGGGCCGCTCAAGGCCATGATGACCGAATTAGTCGAAATGTTTGCATCTACGGTGCAGGCGGACGATCATCTCTATATCATGCCGGTATATTACGCTGGCGGCACAGCGGACCGCTCGATGGACGGCGATGAGTTAGTGACGCGTTTGCAGGCGAGAGGTTTGGCCGCCTCTTATATGGCCGATTATGAATCACTGAAAAAAGAATTAGAGCAAACGAAACGAGCTGGTGATGTGATACTCTGTATGGGCGCGCGTGATCCCGATTTGCCGAAATTTGCTCGGAGACTGACATGAGTAAGAAAAAACGTACGACGACAGCCTCCACAGCAGGAAATTGGGATCGCATGCTCAACGCGATCCTATTACCAAATCAGGCCGCGCGTTTTGTTCGTGAAGAAGCTGATGGCCGTATCACTTTAGCTGTGCCGACACGAAAACCCGGCTTTCTTTTTCCACCAATTTCGTGGGTGATACGTCCGCCGAAAGAACGATTAACCGTGCTGGATAAGACCGGAGCCTTGATCTGGCGTTGGTGCGATGGAACGCGCAATGTGGAGTCGATTGTGGAAAGATTTGCAAATATGCACCATTTGTCTTTTCATGAGAGCCGTGTTTCTGTTACGGGTTATGTATCTTCCTTGCTGCAGCGAGGCGCATTGGCGGTTTCTGTACAGCAAGCGGACGAATTTTAGTGTGGTCAGGTCGATAGGCGGGAGCAATTAGCGAGTGACGTTTCGAGCGGTTATCCTAGGCTTTATTGGTGTAGCGTTTTTAAGTTCCTACACCTATTTTAACGATTGGATTATGCGCCAGACGATGTTTGTGGGTAACTTTATGCCCATATCCGTCTACGGTTTTCTCGTCCTATTCCTCGCTATTCTTTATCCCCTCTGGCAAAAATTGACGCGTTCTAAGGGAATGCTGCGTCGCTCTGAATGGGCCGTAGTACTTGTTTTGGTTTTGGCGGCTAGCGCCATTCCGGGTTCCAACCTGCTTCGTCTCTTTACGCCGGCCCTGATCATGCCGCACCGGTTTGAGCTGACCGAGCCTGGCTGGCAGCAGCAGGGCGTGATGGAGCTGGTGCCGGAGGGTATGTTGGTCGATATTTCAGAGGATCCGGACGTTGTGCTGGGCGGCTATACCCGGGGCCTTCAAGAAGCATCCGACCGATTATCCTTCCGCGATGTCCCTTGGGCTGCTTGGCGTCCCTCGATGTTCTTTTGGATACCCATTATATTGAGCCTCTGGATAGCACTCGTCAGTTTGGCGGTGGTCGTCCACAAGCAATGGGCCGACCACGAACATTTACCGTATCCGATTGTCACCTTCACTAAAGCGCTACTGCCCGATGAATCGGGCAATCGAAGTCCCGTATTCACTAATCCAATCTTTTGGCTTGGGTTAGGGGGCGTATTTGTCATTCATTCCTACAACTACCTGAATGTATGGTTTCCCAATGTGCTCTTTGGCCAAATCCCGCTTGGGATAGACTTTTCGCCGCTGGCCGATTTGTCCGATACCTTTACGCAAGGTGGGGGACGTATATTACTGGAGCGTTACACGATCTATTTCACTGTTGTAGCCGTTGCCTATTTCCTGCCGAAAGAAGTCTCGCTTTCGCTCGGCATAGGCCCCTTCATTTGGGTTTTCATTGCAGGCATTTTTGCAACCTACGGAGTGGGTACAAGTGGTTGGCAGGGCACGTGGCCGTTCGGGTTGACAATGGATTCCATGATGATCATGGGCGCTTATTTCGGCATGCTGCTCGTCTTGCTGTACACGGGACGCCAATATTATGCTGCCGTGTTCCGGCGCGCGCTCGGTTTCAACGCGAGCGAGTCGGTTGGATCAACAGCGATTTGGGGCGCACGCTTCTTCATGCTGGGCATGATCTTCTTTACGATTTATACCGCACGGATTGCCGGACTCGATTGGCCGATAGCGCTGATGTTCGGATTAGGCTGTGTGGCGGTCTATTTGGTGATGGGACGACTGCTGGCTGAAACAGGCCTATTCTTTATCGTGGTCAGCGGGACACCGGCCACAATCTTGTGGGCCTTGTTTGGCGCGCGGGCGCTGGGACCGGAAATTTTGTTCCTGATGTTCATGCTCTCCCTCGTGCTCTTTTACGATACTCGTGAGGCGTTGATGCCTTATGTCGTGAACGGGTTGAAGCTGGCGGACGATTGCAAAGCGAAGGTGGGGCGCACCGCTTTCTTTGTCGTGGTTGCGCTCATGATTGGATTGGCAGTGGGTATTCCCACCACGCTCTACTTCCAATATGAGCGTGGCGTGGATGTGTCGCTATGGAAAATTGAGCAAGCGAAGCGCCCGTTTAACGAGACCATTAGCATCATGCAGCGACTGGATGCGCAGGGACAGTTAGAGGAAGCCGGGCAGGTAACGGGTTTGAGCCGCTTCAAAGAAGCCTCACCGCATCGTAACGGATTGATTGTCTTTACGACGGCGGCCGCGTTGGTGCTGATTTTCTCTGCTTTACGATTACGATTTACCGGATGGCCGCTTCACCCCGTGATGTTCCTGGTCTGGTCAACTTATGCGGGCGATTCGTTTGCGCAATCGTTCCTGTTTGGTTGGTTATTAAAGATACTAATCACCCGTTTCGGAGGGGCTGGCGTGTATCAGCGCTGTAAGCCACTCATGTTCGGTTTGATTGCGGGTGAAATGTTGGGCGGAGTGATTCCGATGTTTGTCAGCCTGATCTATTTTGTTACCACCGGTGGCGAAATTCCGCGTCCGTTTGAAGTTATGCCCGGATAATCATGAAGAAAATCGATGTCCAAAATCAACCGGTACTGAGTCCCGGCCGCATCATTCAGATTGCGGTAACGGGCGTGAAGTATCGCTTGTTCCGTGCCGTCGTGACGGTCGCGGTGATCATCGTTGCGATGGCGTTCCTCATGAATATTCTGACGGAGAGCCTGATTAAGCGCGCGGTGGCCGATTCGGTCCGCGAGCAAATCGAGGATTTGCACCGCGTCGATCGCTGGATTGCCCGCTTGGCGATGCCGCAAAGCGGTGAGGAATTGCTGTTTGTATTGGCGGAAGAAGAGGCCCCCTCGCCGGTGCTGGGCGAAATATCGACCATGAGCGGATTGTCTGTAGAAGCCCTGCTAAACATCCAGCCGCAGGCGCAGGAAGCCTTGCGATACTTAACGTTTTTCGATAACGTTGATTTCGGGAGACGCCGTGTATTGGTTGGTCCAGTACAAGGTGTGGCGATTTTTGATCGGCTGGCGGATGAGCGCGCGTGGCATCAATTCACAAGCAATTTGGCCGATATGCGCACATTGCGCTTCCCAGCTGAATTGAGTGCGTTCCAGGATTTTCTCGGAGAGTGGCCGGATCTCCTCGCTACGCTGAATACGATTCGACAAGGACAGGAGCGTAGTATTGCGCAGGTTAGAGGTGCGATAGGTGATCGTTCGCTGTTATCTGCCTTAGCTGATGCGGAAGGCGACGTAGGCGACGTGATTCGGCAAGCTGGGTTCTCGTTGACGGATGAGACCGCTGCGTTATTGGCGCGTGACGTGCGCCGAGTACAAAACACGCAACTGATTGAAGCCACCATCAATATCGCGCCCGTCCGTCAAGCCGTGGCGGCAGAACGTGATGTGTTGCCGGGCGATGTTACCATGCGAATGATTTGGCGGCTTTTGCGAAATCAGGATCGGGCAGAATGGTTTTTGGGTGTCATGCGGGATGCCGAGCTGGATACGGGCGATCTCACGGCAGAACGTCTGGAAGCCATTGCTGATCAGCGTGCATATGCGCGTTTATTGACGGTTGCGGAGCAACAAACGTTGGAAGCGCAGGGCGGTTTGATGGGGATTGGTATGCGCATGACTTGGTTGGCGTTCGTGTCGATGTTGGTTTGCGCGGTGGGGATCGCCAACGCCATGTTGATGTCGGTCACCGAACGTTTTCGTGAAATCGCCAC
>SLCI01000094.1 GCA_007125875.1 Kiritimatiellia bacterium
ACACCTCACTGGCTGAAGCCCGTGACACAGGGCTGCTGGTTCATGATCGCTCGATCATCATCGCTACCTACGCACTTTGCGGATTCGCCAACTTTTCCTCAATCGGGATCCAGATTGGCGGTATCAGCGTGCTTGCGCCCGAGAAGCGTGCCCTGCTTTGTACGCTCGGCGTACGCGCTATGATCGGCGGTACCGTCGCGACCTTGCTGACCGCGACCATCGCCGGCGTCCTGGTATGAGGGAATAGGTAGGGGCTTCGGTCTCTCCTTTTCCTCTCTCGTAATCTTGATCCTAATCATAATCATAATCAGTCACGGTTGGTCACGGGCATGTCGTGAAGGGACGAGGCTGTTGGTAGGGATTGAGATGTCTCGACAAGCTCGACATGACATCGCGTTTACATAGGTTGTAGGATGAGCCTCTGTGTCCGGCGCAACCCTGTTCACGTTCCCGCCACCCGAGTAAGGTGGCCTACAGCTCCGCGACGTGAACGCAGTGGCGACCTTTGTGTCGCCCTCGTCGGGGGATGCTAGGTGGTGCCTGTTGCGAGAACAGGACCGGACGGAGGTTGCCCCTCCAGTTGGTCTTTACCGTCATGTTTGGCCGCGAGGGTCTCTCTTTTCATAATCTTAATCTTAATCTTACGCTTAATCGTAATCGGACGCGTTGACGGTTCGTCGTGGGTTTCCGTGTGAGGCTGAGGCTGTTGGTAGGGATTGAGATGTCTCGACAAGCTCGACATGACATCGCGTTTACATAGGTTGTAGGACGAGCCTCTGTGTCCGGCGCAATCCTGTTCACGTTCCCGCCACCCGTGGAAGGGTGTAAAGTTCCTCAACGTGAACCTTGTCGGAGGATGGCCGGGTCGGCCCTCACGCAAAATAGTCCTGCAACGCCTTAACGCCCCAACCATTATCGCGGATATGTCGAATTGCGGCTACGGATGCGCGGGCACCCGGTTCGGTCGTGATAATTGGCACTCCACGCAATACGGCTTCGGACCGAATCCGAGTCTCGTCCACGCGTGCAGCGGTGCCGCTAACGGTGTTGACGATCATTTTGACCTCTCCTCGCAGCATTAAATCCATAATCGTCGGACTCTGCTTTTCTGCTAATTTATGAACCACTTGAGCTGTCAGTCCATGTTGTTCCAGGGCAGCCGCCGTCCCCTGAGTGGAAATGAGACCAAAACCCAGCTCCGTTAGCTCGCGCCCGATCTCCACCATCCAGTCTTTATCGGCATCACGCGCACTCAGAAAGATCAGGCCCGCGTCCGGCAGATGCTGACCCGCCGCAATCTGACTCTTCCAATACGCCGTCTCTAAACTGCTATCGATGCCCATCACCTCGCCAGTCGACTTCATTTCCGGACCGAGAATCGGATCCACGCCCGAGAAGCGATTGAAGGGGAAAACGGCTTCCTTAACCGCATGCCATGTGACCGGCCTCGGCGGGGCTGGGTATCCGATCTCATCGAATGTCTTCCCTGTAGCCACCTGAGCAGCAATCTTTGCCATCGGGACCCCGGTGGCTTTGCTGACATACGGCACGGTGCGTGAAGCGCGGGGATTGATCTCAATTACATAAAGCTCATCGCCCGCAACCGCCCACTGCGAATTCATGAGGCCACGCACATTGAGCTCCAAGGCAATAGCCGATACAGCTTCTTTAATCCGCGCCACGATATCTTCCGATAGGCTGTGCGGTGGTATCGAACAGGCACTGTCGCCGGAGTGAATCCCGGCCGCTTCGACGTGTTGCATCACGCCACCGACATACACGCGCTCGCCATCGCTGACGCAATCCACGTCCACTTCGATCGCACCTTCCAGATAACGATCGAGCAGTACAGGGAAATCGGGACTCACCTTCAATGCCGCGCGCACAAACGGTTCAATGTCCTCATCCTTATACGCCACCATCATGGCGCGCCCGCCCAGCACGTAGGAGGGACGCACCATCACCGGATAACCGATTCGCTGCGCAATGGCTAAGGCTTCCTCAACACTGGTTGCGGTATCGCTTTCCGGCTGTTTCAGTCCCAACTTATCCAGCAGCGCGCGACACTGCTTACGGTCCTCAGCCCGATCAATGCTTTCCGGCGAGGTCCCCAAGATCGGCACGCCCGCTTTCATCAGCGGTACTGCCAAGTTCAAAGGTGTCTGGCCGCCCATCTGCACGATCACACCCATCGGCTGCTCGTTTTCGTAGATGTTCATCACATCCTCAAAGGTCAACGGCTCGAAATACAACTTGTCCGCCGTGTCATAATCGGTGCTGACCGTCTCGGGATTGCTGTTCACCATGATCGTTTCATAGCCAAGGTCGCGCAGGGCTTGCACGGTGTGTACGCAGCAGTAATCGAACTCAATTCCTTGACCAATTCGGTTCGGGCCACTCCCCAAAATCATCACCTTGGGCCTATCACTCGGGCGCGACTCATCGCGCTCCGCGTAACTGGAATAAAAGTAGGGGGTATACGCCTCAAATTCGCCCGCGCAGGTGTCGACCAATCGGTACACCGGCTTGACGCCGGCCGCGATGCGCTGCTGGCGAATGTCCAGCTCGGTTAGATTATTTCCGCGCAGCGCAGCAATTTGACGATCCGAAAAACCGGACTCCTTTGCGAGTCGCCATAAATCAGGCGTCAGCTCCTCGGCGTCCATCAGCTCGCGTTCGATTTCGACGATCCGAGCGAATTGATCCACGAACCAAGGATCGATATGCGTTAATTCAGCAATGCGCTCGGGCGTGAAACCATGCTTCAGGGCATACTTCACGTTGAAATGGCGATCGGTGTCGGTCCGTGCCAGTTCCTTTTCGATCTCCGGTTTATTGACGAGATCTTCGGCCCGCAAGTCCAAGCCCGCCACACCGATTTCCAAGCCACGAAAGGCTTTCTGCACCGCTTCGCGGAAGTTGCGACCAATCGCCATCGTCTCACCGACCGACTTCATGCTCACACCCAATTTGGGGTCGGCACCGGGAAACTTCTCAAAAGCGAAGCGCGGCACTTTCACGACGCAATAATCAATCGTCGGCTCGAAGCTCGCCGGGGTATCGCGCGTAATATCGTTGGGCAGCTCGTCCAGTGTGTAACCGACCGCCAACTTGGCCGCAATCTTGGCAATCGGGTAACCGGTTGCCT
This sequence comes from Kiritimatiellia bacterium, assembly GCA_007125875.1. GTDB lineage: Bacteria > Verrucomicrobiota > Kiritimatiellia > SLAD01 > SLAD01 > SLAD01. The sequence continues at coordinate 3,149 of SLCI01000094.1, forward strand.
TACTGGCCAAGGCTGAACTACGCGAGACGCGTGGGTTCATTTCAATCACGACCATACGGCCCGTTTCAGGATGAATCGCAAATTGCACGTTGGATCCGCCGGTATCGACGCCAATCACGCGCAGCACCGCGATGCTCCAGTCACGCATCTTCTGGTACTCCGCATCCGTCAGCGTTTGCGTTGGGGCCACGGTGATGCTGTCGCCCGTATGCACGCCCATCGGGTCCAGGTTCTCGATTGAGCAGATGATCACGCAATTGTCTTTGCGATCCCGTACGACCTCCATCTCGAACTCTTTCCAGCCCAGCGCCGATTCCTCCAGTAGCACTTCTCCGACACGACTGGCTTTAATCCCGCCCGTAACAATGCGGTCAAGCTCTTCCATATCATAGGCTGTGCCGCCGCCCGTTCCGCCCAAGGTGTAGCTGGACCGCACAATGATCGGAAATCCGATTTCTTCTGCGACCTCGCGGGCCCGTGCCAAACTATTGACGCGTTCACTCTTCAAACATTCCAAGCCCGCCGCGGTCATGGCCTCTTTGAATAGTTCGCGATCTTCGGCCCGCTTGATCACATCCACTTTCGCGCCGATCAGTTCCACGCCGAGCTCATCCAGCGTGCCGTTTTCGGCCACTTCCAGGGCAGTGTTCAGGCCCGTCTGACCGCCCAAGGTCGGCAGTAGGGCATCTGGCCGCTCAATTTCGATAATCTTGCGCACTGCCTCGGCCGTAATGGGCTCGACATAGGTTCGGTCTGCCACGTTCGGATCGGTCATGATCGTGGCTGGGTTACTATTGATCAGCACCACTTCGTAGCCTTCCTCGCGCAACGCCTTACAGGCTTGCGTGCCGGAATAGTCGAACTCGCAGGCTTGTCCGATCACAATCGGACCGGACCCGATTAACATGATTTTCTTGATATCAGTACGTTTCGGCATAGGAATTCAATCTCAATGTGCGGTGGATGATTTTCCAATCGTTGGAAGATTTTTTCGTGAGTTTTCCAATCGTTGGAAGAATTCGGGCGCTATTTTCCAATCATTGGAAGAAAAATGAGGGGTGTTTTCCAATCGTTGGAAAACATCAAAAAGAAGGGTGCTCATGATATCATTCCCATTCAATCGTGGCTGGGGGTTTGGAGCTGATGTCATAGACCACGCGGTTGATGCCGCGCACTTCGTTGATAATCCGGTTCGAGATCGTGCCCAACGTATTGTAGGGCAAGCGATACCAGTCGGCCGTCATGCCGTCGAGGCTTTGTACAGCGCGCACGGCGGCGACATTCTCATAGGTGCGTTCGTCGCCCATTACGCCGACGGTTTGAATCGGAAGCAGCACCGCGAACGCTTGCCAGATTTCCTTGTAGTCCGGCAGCTTCTCGATTTCCTGTTGTACGCGCAGATCAGCTTGCTGTAGCAAGGTGACGCGCTCGCGTGTCACTTCACCGAGGATTCGGACAGCGAGTCCGGGCCCGGGAAACGGTTGGCGATCAACAATAGCGGCGGGTACGCCAAGGGCGCGTCCCAATTCGCGCACTTCATCCTTGAACAGTTCACGCAGCGGCTCGATCAGGTCGAATTTGAGGTCGGGCGGTAAGCCGCCGACATTGTGATGACTCTTAATCGTGACCGATGGGCCGCCGATGGGGGACAGACTCTCAATGACGTCCGGGTACAGCGTGCCCTGTGCGAGATACTTCATCGGCCCGATTTGGCGCGCTTCTTCTGAAAATACCTCGATGAATGTGTTCCCGATGATTTTGCGTTTCTCCTCGGGATCAACGATGCCGGCGAGGCGATCCAAAAAGATGTCCTGGGCATGGGCGACCCGCAAATCGATGCCGAAGGAGTCAGCGAAGGTTTGCTCGACTTGTTCGGCCTCGCCGTGCCGAAGCAATCCGTTATCAACGAAAACGCAGTGGAGCTGGTCACCGATGGCGCGATGGAGTAGGGCCGCGGCAATCGACGAGTCGACCCCGCCACTGAGGCCACAGAGTACGTGATCGGTCCCGACCCGGTTGCGGATCGATTCGACGCTTTCCTCGATAAACTGCGACATCGTCCAATCACCCGCGCAGCCGCAGACCTCGAATAGATAGCGATGCAGCAACTCGGTACCGCGCTGCGTGTGCGCCACTTCGGGATGAAATTGCAGACCGTAGAATTGTCGCCCGAAATCGCCCATCACGGTATGCGGACAGCTCGGGGTGCGTGCGATCGAGTGGAATCCGGACGGCAAACGCGAAACCTGATCGCCGTGGCTCATCCAGACCGAAAGATCCTGTGGCAATTGCTCGAACAGGGTGCCGGGCTGATCGATATGGATCATGGTGCGCCCATATTCGCGCTGGTCGCCGGGCGCGACTTCGCCGCCCAGCACTTTTGCCATCAGTTGCATACCATAACAAATGCCGAGCACGGGGATGCCCAACTCGAATAGGGCGGGATCGCAGTCAGGCGATTCCTCATTCAGAACGCTGGCGGGGCCACCGGAGAGAATTAATCCTTTTGGCATGCGCTCGCGCAGCAATGGGGCAGGGGTGTCATGACGCAAGATTTCGCAGTACACCTTTTGCTCGCGGATGCGGCGCGCAATCAATTGACTATACTGCGAGCCGAAATCGAGAATTGCGATCCAGTCGTGCGACTTCATGCGCCTTGTGCTCCCATCATACGAATGAAATCATCAAATAAGTACGCGGCGTCATGCGGCCCGGGCGCGGCTTCAGGATGATACTGCACCGAGAACATAGGCCGCTTTTTATGACGCAAGCCCTCCGATGTACCATCATTCAAATTGACGTGCGTGGTTTCCAAAGCATCGGGATCGAGCGAATCTTTATCGACGCAAAAGCCATGATTTTGAGAAGTGATCTCGATTAGTCCGGTACGCAGATTTTTGACCGGCTGATTTGCGCCGCGATGACCAAACTTTAGTTTATAGGTCTTGCCTCCGTGAGCGAGGGCCAGCAATTGATGCCCGAAACATATCCCAAAGGTTGGTACGCCGTGATCAACTAACTCACGGATCGTCGCAATCACTTGGGGCACCGTATCCGGATCGCCTGGGCCGTTGGAAATGAAGAACCCGTCCGGTTTAGTCGCCAAAATATCGCCAGCCGATTGCTTGTTGGAGAAGACCGTCGCACCGATGCCGCGTTCTGCCATCATACGCAACTGATTCCGTTTAACTCCGCAATCCAGCACAGCAATACGATAGGCAGGATTCTCATTTGGCCAATCATAAGCTTCTGGCGTACTCACTTCGCTGGTTAAGTCGCGACCGATCAGGCTGGGGGATTGGCGGGCTTTCTCGACCAGACTGTCGGGATCGGTATCGGTGGTGGACATCACGCATTTCATGGCACCCTTGGACCGGATGTGTAGCGTCACTGCGCGCGTGTCGACCTCATGCACGCCAAGGATCTTGTTCTCGACCAGATACTCCTCCAGCGACTTTGTGCTACGCCAGTTACTGCGGATGCGACTGGCTTCCGTGATGATTAACCCCGCTGCGTGCGGCTTCCACGATTCGATATCCTCATCGTTGATGCCGTAATTACCGATCAGCGGGTAGGTTAAGGTGACGATTTGACCGTGATAGGAAGGATCCGTGAGGATTTCCTGATAGCCCGTCATGGAGGTGTTGAAGACGAGTTCACCGTAGGCTTCGCCATCGCCGGCAAAGGCGCGTCCACGAAAAGTTGTGCCGTCTTCGAGTGCGATAATAGCGTTTTTTGTCATACGAAATCCGATTTTTGACCGCCTTCTTTGCCCAGTTGCCTCGGCATTGTGGGAATTTGCTTCGCCGAGTCGAGGATAATCAGACAACTCATCACATTTTTGTAAAAACAGGCGAAAATATTGGTGAATTTAGGACGCCTCCGGAGTCCTGTTAGTGTTTACGTTGGCACTTCGGACAGAAATAGGTGCTGCGCTTGGAGGGTGGCATGCGGATCACAGCAATTCGAGTGCTGCATGTATGGCATGGTTCGCGATGACGCTGATACACACGATGAATCCAACGTCCGCCTTGTTCGAGGCTCTCTTGCATGACTTGCCGCATGGCGTCTGAGAGGCGGACAAGCGCGTCATTCGTCACAGTGTTAGCGGGTACACGGGGATCGATTTCGGCCAGAAAGAGAGCCTCGGACTTGGCCACATTCCCGATCCCTGCGATAACCGCCTGATCCAATATGGCCTCTGAGATCGGTTTTCGCTGCACCTTGAGCTTGGCGATCACTTCCTCGCGGGGATAAGGATCAGCTAGAATATCGGGTCCGAGTCGTTTTGTTATATCCTCTGCCTGTTGGTGGGTAATGAACTCAAGTACTTGTCCGTTGATGTTACATATTGCAGATGAACCTGATTCAATCACGAGCCAATATTGGGTTGGGATAAACAGAAACGGACCTTTCGCCATCCGCCATTTACCACGCATCAGCAGATGGTTATGCAGAACCCAATCGGGCCCAATCTCAATGAATATGTGTTTGCCTTTACAGTAACAGCGCGCAACCGTTTGGCCTGCCAATTGTTCAGCCGTTGCGCTGAGATCTTGACGCTCGGTTAGTATCCGATCTGCGCGCCGTCCTTGCAGGTGACGGGCGAGCCATTGCGTGCGTAATTTCACCTGTGGACCTTCTGACATCGGCGCAATGTACCTGAGATTCTGTTCGGGTTGAATATTTACAGGAAATTATTCGTTACGACTGATTTGGAGTGCTAGGGTTCGCGGCGTGAATGAAGAAATAGATAATCTCGATCATGCCAGAGCAGAGAAAAAGAGCTCTTGGTTCGAGCGGCTGCTGGATTGGACGCCTCGTTGGCTAATCGTGGTGGCTGGACTCGCTGCCGGGATATCCATTTTGTCCTATGGTCTGCGGCAAATGTTGATTGCAGGTGATGAAACGACAATCTGGATGTTCGGGCTTTTTCATTTTGCTGGTTATCTATTTTTTATCGTCTCTCCGGTCGAAATCCTATACGCGCGGATGGTGGAATTTAACCATGGCCTGGTGCTCTTATGGACGGTTGCTGTCGGCACAGCCCTGCTAGGGCAAGCAATTGATTATATGATTGGCTATGCGTTCAGTGACGCGGTGATCAAGAATTTGATTGGTGAGAAGAAGTATAAGCGCTACTACAACCGGATCGATCGATATGGCGGGATGACCATCTTCTTCTTTTGCCTTTTCCCGTTATCATCGCCCATCGTGCTTTTGGTTGCAGGTATGATTCGTTATCCGGCCGGCTGGGCTGCATTGTTTAGCGCAGTTGGGTTATCCATCAAATATGCCGTGATTGCCTTCATGATCCTCTAATCCAATAGATTCCGCGATGATCCAACCCAAGTTTAGACCGTTAGAATATGCCTATCACAGTCACCGTCCAATTCGGACGCTGTTCAAGCTGGTGGCGCGTCCCACTTGGTTCTATGTGGCGGTTTTGCTGGTCCTTGTCATCAAGCACTCTCCTGTGTGGGTTGTCCCATTTCTGACCGCGCAAGTGATTGATAGCCTGACTGAGCCCGGAGCCTTTTCAGTTCGCGATATGTCGATCTATTTCGGCACGGTCTTTTTTCTCGTAATCCAGAATGTGCCCATGCAAACCCTGTTTGTTTCCATGCTCAGCGGTGCAACACGTGACTTGGAGCATACCCTTCGTACGGCCCTGGTGACGCGTCTGCAGCAGTTATCGATTGCGTTTCATGACCGCACCGAAACGGGACGTTTGCAGGCGAAAGTCTTACGGGATGTGGAACAAGTACAGCATTTCTGTATGCAGGTGTTTGAGGGCGGGGCCTTGGCCATTCTTTCGGTCTTATTCGCAGCGACCGTAACCGCCATTCGAGAACCGCGCCTTTTGCTTTTCTTCATTGTGATGGTGCCGGTCGTTGTAACCTTGCGGACTATCTTCCGGCGTCGTATTCGTGAACGAAATCGCGACTTTCGCTCGGAAGTGGAACGCATGTCAGCGGATGTGTCCGAAATGATCAATATGATCCCGGTCGTACGCGCGCACGGCTTGGAAGATAAGGAAACACAGCGGATAGAGTCTCAACTTGGGGTGGTGAATCAACGCGGTCGCCGCTTGGACATGATTAATGCCGTATTCGGTGCCTCAGCCTTTGCGACGTTTCAGATGGCCATGATCATCGGCTTGCTAGTGCTGACTATCTTTTGTCTGCGCGGCATGATCACTGTTGGCGACATTGTGCTCTACCAAAGCTTGTTTGCAATGATCGTGATGAGCGTCTCGCATGTATTAAACTTTTATCCGCAATTCGCGCGCGGATTGGAATCGATTCGATCGATTGGCGAAGTCTTGGAGTGTCCTGACATTGAAGAAAACCAGGGACGCAAGGTAGTCGAGCAGTTGCATGGGCAAGTCAGTTTTGATCACGTCACATTCGGCTATGGTGATGATAAGGCCCCGGCGGTAGCCGATTTCTCTTTGCATGTCACTCCGGGTGAATGCATAGCGCTGGTTGGCCCCAGTGGCGCGGGCAAGTCTACGTTGATGCAATTGTTGATTGGGTTCCGACGGCCTCAGGCGGGTACGATTACATTTGACGGACAGAACATGGAAGACATCGATATGCGCACTGCGCGACGATTTATCTCGGTTGTTCCGCAAGAGACCTTTCTTTTTTCAGGTTCGATCCGCGACAACATCATTTATGGCCTAGGCGACGTGAGTGAAGAGAAAGTGCGCAAAATTCTCGAGGCAGCCAATCTAGTAGAGATGATTGATAGCCTGCCGCAAGGGTTGGATACGCGTATAGGTGAAGATGGCGCGATGCTGTCCGGAGGCCAACGCCAGCGCGTGGCGATTGCGCGGGCACTTATTCGTGATCCGCGCATTCTGGTGTTGGATGAGGCGACCTCGGCATTGGACGTGGTTTCGGAACGCAAGGTGCAGGACGCGATTGATCATGCCGTACGCGATCGGACGACGTTTATCGTCGCGCATCGCTTGTCAACCATTCGGAAAGCGGACCGGATTGTCGTGATGCGAGATGGGCACGTGGCGGCTATCGGTTCGTATGACGAACTGATGGCTCAACCCGGCCTATTTCGCGACATGCAACAGTTGCAAGATTTGAGCAGGTAAAGGCTGCGACGGATGACAGGATACTGTTGGTGAGGAATGAGATGTCTCGGCAAGCTCGACATGACTTGAGGCTTTAGTGCGGCGCGTGTGATTGGCTTACATACAATAGAGTGGGTTCTGAAAAGAATCTGTCATTCCGAGCGAAGTCGAGGAATCTCATTCAACACCAGCAGCCCGTGCTGGCGGAGGGAACGTCGACTGTAAGTCTGCGGTGTATGTGGATTGCGGTGGGCTGTTGGTGTGGATCGAGATGTCTCGGCAAGCTCGACACGACCACGAACTACTTAAGCGCGCTCTATTATCGTAGCTCATCCGGAGGATTCGCCCAATAAACGGCTTGCCAAATCTGTTCACGTTTCCGCCACCCGTATAAGGAAAGTTGGTTAATACTCAGCATGTAAGAAATGTGCCGTGGGTCGATTAGGATCGCAAATCGTTGGTGGATTTGCATCATGCTCGGCTAGGTATTGCAATTAGGATGCCAGTTTTGCTCGCCGACTGCGACGCCAGTGAGTGAGAAACTGAGAAAGCGATATTATGAATATTGAAATCTATTACGCTCAAATTTGCGGTCTGTGCCACAAGGCGATGGAGTACTTTCATTCGCGAGGCCTGCAGTTTTCTGCGTATGAAGTGATTTGGGACGATGAAAAGCAGGAATGGGTAGACAGCCCGAATGTGCGTGAAATGAAGCAGCGGGCGGGCAACGTCGACTTCGTTCCACAGATCTTCATTAATCAGGATATTCACATTGCTGGGTGGCGGAAGTTGGAACCGATGATTGAGTCGGGAGAGTTCGATCGTTTGATCAGTCGCCTAGAATAGTTTAATGTAAGGCCGTGACCAAAAACGAAGGAAAAAATATGGCCGATACACTGAAAGACGCGGAACAGGCGCTCGTTGATGATTTTGCGATGTTAGAAGATTGGAACGATCGCTATGAGTACATCATCACGCTGGGGCGCGAGATGCCTGCTTACCCAGATGAATTGCGGACGGAAGACCGCGAAGTACACGGTTGCCAGTCTCAGGTTTGGCTGGATGCGCAAGAGAACGAAGGGGAAATTTGGTTCCAAGCCGATAGCAATGCCCTGATTACAAAAGGATTGGTCGCACTGCTCGTCCGGCTTTACAACGGGCGGAGTCCGGAAGAAATTCAGTCCGGCTCACTTGACTTCCTGCGCGGTATCGGCTTGGCCTCTCATTTAACGCCCAGTCGCGTAAACGGCCTACACGCAATGTTTAAACGTATACAATTACATGCGGCCTCATTTTCTGCTCAAAATCATGTCTAACCGTAAATAAGGAGCTACAAAGATGAATGAAAGCATAAGCAAACCCGGATTGAATCGCCGTGACTTCTTGCGAGCCAGCAGTTTGCTTGCTGCCGGCGGTTTGTTTGGGTGGACGAAACCTGCGACAGGTCACAATCATGGCGCTGCATCCTCTGCGCGCTCGTTTTCTCTAACATTAGCGGATTTGCCGTATGCCTTTGATGCGCTCGAGCCATCGATTGATGCCCGCACGATGGAGATACATCACGGTCGCCATCATGCCGCTTACACCAATAATACCGTGGCCGCTGTAAACGAGCACCCCGAACTGTTAGGCCACACGCTTGAGCAGTTAATCAAGGACATTCCTGCTTTGCCACGAGCAATCCAGACAACCATCCGAAACAACGGCGGTGGTCATTGGAATCATGATTTGTTCTGGGAGATTATGAGCCCCAACGGCGGTGGAGAGCCTTCAGGGAAGCTTGCTGAAGCGATTGCAGCGGAGTGGGGGGACTTTGATGCGTTCAAGGCCGCTTTCAAGCAGGCGGGTATGACACGTTTTGGGTCAGGCTGGGCTTGGTTGATCTCGGACAGTGCCGGTCGCCTCAAGATCACCTCCACGGCGAATCAGGATAATCCGCTAATGCGGCATATTGTGGATGAGCTAGGCACGCCCATTCTTGGGCTGGATGTGTGGGAGCACGCCTATTATCTGCATTACCAAAACCGTCGCGGCGATTACATCGATGCGTGGTGGGATGTTGTCCATTGGGATCATGTCGATTCGCTGTATCGACTCGCGATTTACGATTGATGATTGATGGCTCAGTGCTAGAGTGTGCGCAGTTGCCTTTCGAACTGTAATCACTTGCACAGGAGCCGTTAGATTATGCCAAAACGTAAGACGCCGATCACTTTCGGCAACGCTCGATTTACCGTTTACACGTCCGGCTGTGTTCGTTTGGAATATGCCGACAAGGCACAGTTTTCCCCATACCCGTCCGTGTTGGTGGGTACCGCCACTGCCAGCTCTGTGCGTGCAGAGGTGGAGATCAAAGGTAAATCACTGACGCTCAAGACCGATCGCTTGTCGCTCCATTATACAGACAACGGCGAGAACTTCTCCCCACAGAATCTGCGCATCGAGCACAAAAATCATGTCGGCGATAATCAACGCTGGGTCCCAGGCAAACCAGATCAAGGTAATCTAGGCACCGTTAAACGGTCGTTAGACTTCTGGAAGTGGTGTGGCGGACCTGAGGCCCAACCTGTGGAGGGATTGCTGAGTCGGGATGGCGGTCATTTGATCCCCGACGAGCCGCGTGTGTATTGGAACACGGATACGGAATGGATTGAGCACCGTTCACGACAAGTCTGGTTTGACGGCTATTTCTTTGCGTATGGCAACGATTTTAAGCAGGCACTGAAAGATTTCGTGCATGTCTTCGGCCCGATCCCGATGGTGCCGCGCTGGACCTTTGGTTTTTGGTACTCTCGCTGGTATGCCTATAGCGACAAAGAATTCGTCCAGTTGGCTCAGCGCTATCGGAAAGAAAAAATTCCGATCGATGTCATGATCATTGATACTGACTGGCGTGATGGCTGGAGTGGATACGATTGGAGTAAGAAATATTTTCCGAAACCGGAAAAGGCGCTCAAGGCTTTGCATGACATAGGGCTGCGCACATCACTGAATGATCATCCCGGCTATGACAGCTATGAGCCATTACCGCCCAATGATAGTCACATCCCGGGTATTGAGAAGGCGCTCGGTCCCTGTCCGCATAATGGCGAATGGGCCTGCGACTGGTCGAATAAGAAGGCACTGACGTATTGGCGTGATCATGTGCTCGGACCGTTTTTTGATCAGGGCATGGATTTCTGGTGGGTCGACGGCTGGATTAAGTCGCCGGCTCATAATTTAAACAGTCAGTTATGGGCGAATCGTCACTATTACGAACTGGCCGTCGAGAAGACGAAAAAGCGCGGCATGATCCTTTCTCGCTGGGGCGGCATTGGCTCACATCGCTATCCAGTTCAGTTTTCTGGTGATACGCACTCGAATTGGGAAACCTTGAAAGATCAGATCGAATTCACCGCGCGGTCCGGCAATCTGGGTGCGGCCTACTGGTCGCATGATATTGGCGGTTTCCATGAGAAAAAGGTCGACGAGGAAATTTTTATTCGCTGGTTCCAGTTCGGTTCGCTCAGTCCGGTATTCCGCACGCATAGCGCCTTCGGTATTCGTGAACCTTGGCATTTTAGTGCCTCATGCAAACGACTGTTCCGTAAGCAAACACACCTGCGCTATGCGCTCGCGCCCTACTACTATGGTTTGGCCCGAGAAGCGCACGAGAGCGGCATGCCGCTATGTCGACCATTGTACTTGGAGTACAACGACAACGATGGTGGCGCGTTCAATCGCAAACACCAATACACACTCGGTCGCGACTTGCTGATTATTCCTGCTGATGCGCCGATTGATAAGACGACGGGGAGCCAGCGCAAGCGCGCGTATTTCCCCAACGGACGCTGGCTTGGCCTTGAAACGGATGAAGCCTATCTCGGCCTCCATGACGGGTTCATCGATATTCCGTTGGAGCGCATACCGGTCTACGTGCGTGAAGGCGCAATCATTCCGACGCAACCTGTTGGGGATGCCTTGGGCGTTGCCACACCAGAGGAAATTCATTTCGACTGCTTCCCCGCCGAGCAAGTGAAGTCCGAGTACGACCTGTACGAGGATGACGGCGAAACGCTGGCTTGCGAAGAGGGCGCGTCTGCCATCACGAAGATTCAGGTGAGCCGCACAGCCGATACGATTCGGTGCAAAATCGCAGAACCTGTCGGGCGCTATCGGAGTATGCCCAAGAATCGTCGCTATGTGGTACGTTGCCGCCTCGAGACGGCAGAAAAACCCGCGGCGATATCGGTACAGGTGGGTAAGCAAGCTGCTCAGACCGTGAAGGCTAAAGTGACATCATCCTGCTTTGCAGGCACCGTAAAAGGGGCGTGGAAATTCGTGGAAGTCCCGATTGAAACGCGTAACAAGGCAGTCGATATTTCAATTCAGCTAAAGTAAGGAGACGTCATGGCGATTTCAATCCGCTCGATTTATGCAGGACTACTACTCTGTTGGTCTGGCTTGGCATTGGCCGACATTCCGTTGCATCACGTAACGATGTATACGAGCGGCGTTAGTTACTTCGAGCATTCTGATGAGATCGGTGGACCGGTTACTGTGGAGCTGCGGTTTAGGGAAGAGCAGATTCCGGATGTCCTAAAGTCGCTGGTTGTATTGGATGCGGCAGGTGGTTCGGTTCTCGTCACCTACGATGCGCAAGATCCCTTAACACGCACATTGCGTGGATTTGCGATCGACTTGAGCGATCACCCGGATCTCGAGACCATGCTGTCAAGATTGCGTGGCGCGAATGTCGAAGTCAAAACCTCGTCAGCGGATTATGCTGGCCAAGTGATCGGTACAGAAATCCGTTATCGGAAGGATGGCGATCAGAACGTGCCGCAGCCCCGCCTGAACTTGCACACCGCAGAAGGCATTCGCTCCTTCCCACTCGAATCAATTCAGTCCTTCCGCATCCAGCAGGAGAAACTCGCCGCTGAATTTGAAGCTGCACTGGAAGTGTTGGCGAGCGGACTAGACACAAATCAGAAGTCGTTGCGGATTCATTTCGAAGGCGATGGCGATCGCGGTATCCAGCTGGGTTATCTCTTGGAGTCCCCCCTATGGAAAACGAGCTATCGTTTGGTGATCGAGGATGACGCATTGTTCCTGCAAGGCTGGGGACACATAGATAATGTGACCGATCATGATTGGAAAGACGTGCGAGTGAGTTTGATCGCGGGTAGTCCGATCTCTTTCCAGCAAGATCTCCACTCACCGATTTATGTCGAACGTCCGGTTGTCGAGTATGATCACGGCACTGTCACGCGTCCTCCTGTCTTGCAGCGACAGCTTGAGTCACCTCGGGCGGAGCCCCGGATAGCGCGATCGCGGGCTGCGTCCCCGATGATGGCGATGGAAATGGATGTTGGTCAAATGCGTGAACAAGCTGTGCAAGCAACGGGCCAGGAGGCGGGCGAATTGTTCCGCTACGACATTGACCAGCCGGTGCATATCCCTCGCCAGTCCGCAGCCATGTTGCCGATCGTGCAGGCGGAGGTGGAGGGCCGTGCCTTGTCGGTTTTCAATCGAAATACGCATGCGAAGCATCCGCTGAATGCGGTGGAGTTTGAAAACACCTCTGAGGCGGCGCTGATGCAGGGGCCGGTGACAGTGTTCGAGGCTGGTGTATTTGCCGGTGATGCTCGACTACCGCATACGGGGCTTGGGGAAACACGGTTGTTGGGATTTGCGGTGGATCTTGCGACTGATGTTGATGTGCAGTCGCGCAGCCTGCCGGAAACCATTACGCGGATACGTATTGTGCAGGGCGTGTTGCGGGCGGAGCGCTCACAGCGGAACGCCACCACCTATGTCGTGAACAGTACGCGTGACACCGAACGGGAGCTGGTGATCGAGCACCCGTATCGATCGGGCTGGGAATTGAAGGAGCCGAGCGGGGAAATCGATCGCACTGCCGACCATTATCGCCTGCGCCTTGCGCTCGCGCCGAGCGAGCGTACGGAGCTGCGCGTGGTTGAAGAACGGATGCTGGAGCAAACCTTTCGCCTGATGGATATGGACGATAGCCGAATCGATTTCTACCTGCGTCAGCGGGTGATCAGTCCGGCCATGGAGCAGCTTCTAACAGAATTGGGTGAGCGACGACAGGCGATTGGGCAGGTGCGGCGACAGCGCGAAGCTGCGGAAGCCGAGCGAGAGGAAGAGCAGACAGCACTTGAGCAATTGAGAAAGAACATGGAAGTGGTCGATCGCACTTCAGAGACCTATGCGCGATGGGAGCGGGAACTCAGCCAACGCAGCGATCAGTATGGTAGTTTAATCGAGCGAATTCGTAGCCTGCGGGCGGAGGAAGCTGGACTACAGGATGCGCTTGCAGCATGGTTAACGAGCGCCAACGTGGAGTAGCGATCCACGATCCATTTGGAGGACTTGAAAGATGGGCAAAGCAAGTAAACGAAAAGGTAGAGAAAAGAGCGATAACGTGACGCACGCGGGCAAAGCCGCTGTGCAAGCAATGCCTTGGTGGATGAGGCCGACGATCGGTAATCTGTTGATTATTGGTGCCGCCATCGCATTACAGTTCACGATTATTCTGTTGCCGTTGGTCGGGCCGGCTGGTGCAATCGCGCCGCATGCGCTGATTAATATGCTGGCTTGGCATGCCGTACTCTTCCTGGCGATGGGGCTGAGTGGATTATCTCTCTGGTCGAAACTGAAGCGCCGGTCGCAGGATCAAAGTCCGTTTCCTGTTCTTTCCGCGGCGTTATTGGGAATTACGGTGTTTTTCCTGTTGATGCACTGGATGGGACTGTTGCGGATATAGCAAGATGACTGAATCCGAGCATAACGAAGCTCTCGAAACGCCGCCCGCCGAGTCCGCTTGGCCTGTTTTGACTGCTATACAGGCACGCGTTCTGGGGTGTTTGATCGAAAAAGCGATCACGACGCCTGATCAGTATCCATTGACGCTGAATGCCTTGGTCAATGCGTGTAACCAGAAGTCGAATCGCGATCCCGTCATGAGTCTTAGCGAATCTGACGTCGTAGTCGGACTGGATGGGCTACGCCATGACCATCGTCTTGCGGCCTTGGTTCATACCTCGGGCAGTCGCGTCGAGAAATATCGACACTCGATCTCGGATGTAATTCATCTCAATCATGAGCAGGCGGCTATTCTTTGTGAGCTGCTTTTGCGTGGTCCCGAGACCGTGGGTGAATTGCGGACCCGGGCCAACCGCATGCATGAACTGCGCGATTTGAATCATGTCCAGCAACTCTTGGATGAACTGGCGACGCATCCGGGCGGCCGCTTAGTCGTCAAATTACCCCGGGAGCCGGGCCGGCGCGAGTCGCGCTGGATGCACCTTTTGTCCGGGCCATTCGACGTCGAGCCCGTCGCGGCCGCTGCACCTGAGACGCCCAGTGAACATGCCTCGCAGCTTCAAGAGGAAATGGCTCAGCTACGTGCCGAATTGGAGGCACTCAAATCTGAGTTCGCCCAGTTCAAGCAACAATTCGATTAAATCGCGCGCATCATGGCTACGAAGACCGGTTGGAATCGATTGTGGCACAATCTGCAGCGTGTGGCGTTAGAGGAACTGGATCACATTCACAAGCAGTTACCGCTGGTGCTGCGGGACAAGGCATTGTCATTGCCGGTAACGCTGGAGCCTAAACCCTCGCTCGACTTGATCCGTGATGGCCTCGAACCCGAGCTGTTGGGGCTTTATATCGGCGAAACCTTTGCCGAAAGCCTCAGTGGCGGAGATGAATTACCGTCGCAGATCTTCTTGTTCCTAGAAAACATTTGGGATTATGTGGGGCATGATACGGCGGACTATCGCGAGGAGGTTCGCATCACTTATCTGCATGAGTTAGGGCACTACCTAGGCTTAGACGAAGACGATTTAGCCGTCCGCGATCTTGATTGAGGGTACAGTCACACGCTGGCAGGCGAATCTTATGGGTGAGTCTTGTTCATGATGGGAACGCTTAAAGGCATTGACCATGCGCCTGATCCGGTTGCTCAGGGCAATGGGCCTTTTCGCGCGGTCAAGATCCGATACCAGTCTTCCCTGGTATATGGAATCGTGAGAGCTTGCACGGATTGCTGAATCCGCTCGGGATTGGTAGACCCAATAATCGGTTGAATTCGCGCAGGATGGTGGAGCAGCCAAGCTAGACTGATTTGGGTCGGCTCACAGCCATACTGAGTAGCTTGTCGCTTTACTTCTCGATCAAGTCTTTCGCGTGCGTCTTCCGAGATATTACTGTGCCATGCAGGATACGCAACACCACCGAGTGGACACCAGCTTTGCAGAATCATCCCGTGTCGCATCGCCTGCGTCAGCACACCGTCATCCAACGGATTCATGTGGTCTAAATTGAATTCGACCTGATGTGCAGCGAGTGGAAAAGGTAACGCTGCTTGCAGGAGCTCAATCTGATCAGGCGTAAAGTTGCTCACACCGAATTGACGGACTTTACCCGCATCGGCGAGTGCTTTGAATGCTGAGGCAATCGTTTTGGGATCCATTAAGTAGTCGGGGCGATGAATGAGTAGGCAATCAAGATAATCGATCCGCAAATTGCGTAGGCTTGATTCGACAGTGTTTAAGATGTGCGAGCTGCTGGAGTCATAAAGGCCAGGCTGTTCATTCTGAGGCAGCCGAATTCCGCATTTTGAAGTGATGACGACTTCCTTGCGAGGAATGTCATGCGTTCGCAAAAATTCACCAAACAGTCTTTCGCATGCTCCACTGGAATAGATGTCTGCGTGATCGAATAAGTGGAAGCCCGCGTCCCACGCGGATTCCAGCGCCAGCATGCCATGTCGCTGAGCGTTCTGACTGCCGTCACCGGCAATTCGCATGCATCCGTATATCAAGCGTGATCGTTGCAGTGGCGATTGAGTCCCAATTTGTTGTACTGGCATGGTTCCTCCCTTTAGCACTTTCCAAGATTACGTTATCATGACACTACGGACGAAGCGAGATATGAGGTGAAAGATGTGTGGACGATTTGTACAGAAAGCGAAGAAAGACGAGATTGAAGAGGAATTTGATGTAAAGTTGCCCGAGGAGACAGGACTTCGCCCTCGCTACAATTTAGCGCCAGGACAAGCCGCATTGGTCATTGTAAACGATAGTAATCGACCTCGCGTTGAATCGTGTATGTGGGGGCTCATTCCGAGCTGGGTAAAGGATCCGATGAGCGGTAATCGGCCGATCAATGCCCGCGTGGAGACCTTAAGCGAAAAACCCAGCTTCCGTGATGCGCTGCGCTATCGCCGCTGTCTCATTCCCGCCAACGGGTTCTATGAGTGGATAAAAGATCCAGCATCGAAACAAAAGATTCCGCTCTACTTCACGTGGCCGCAACATCCGCTTTTTGCGTTTGCGGGATTGTGGGAATCATGGAACGACCGCGACGGAGGTGCGCTATATACGTTCACGATTATCACGCGACCAGCGAATGAGTCATGTCGATCGTATCATCATCGCATGCCATTGATTTTGCGACACGCAGAGTATGCAGACTGGCTCGATAAATCTCGTTACACGGTCGATGCTCTGGAGCCCGTTTTGTCCGCGGGGGATGTAGCGCTTAATGCGCATCCCGTCACAAACCGCGTGAATCAAGTGGAGAATGATGATGCTTCATGTCTCGAGCCTGTCGACTGGCCAGAACCGCCACCGCCAGACCCTCAGCTCTCACTGCTGTAACACCAGGTAAAAACGTCTTACCAAAGAATCGGTTGCGGATAGGCCGTAGGAGCTGGATCTACATCAAGCAGCCGTGCGACGGTAGCATGAAGTTGTAGCGCCTGAGTCGCTCCAAGGTCATGTCCTCCCAACGGCTCAGGATAACGCCAGAGCAAGAAGACGCCGTCCATCTCGGGATTATCTATGACATCGTAACCATGCATTCCGATATGGCCACCTGTCTCGGATCTCGGCGCAACTACGCCACGCGTTCCGCGATTAAATGTGTATCCCTTACGCAGTGAGAACACAACGTCGCCGACACGGGTGGGATGATTATATCCCCAGTGCTCGGGCATGTCGTCATGAGGATACACATCGACAAAGTCATGTTGGCGCGCTTCCTCAACCACCGCATTAATGCGGGCTAAGCGTGTTGCTTCATCCATGGTGTTATGAATAAAGACATGCGCGATTGTTCCCGAAGTGAGCACGATCGCCTCATCGCCCCCTGAGTCTTCACGCGCGATGCCACTCAAATAGTAGGGGTTTACGGTGTACTCAACCTCGCTCATGCCATGATCCGAGGTCACCATAATGTATAGCTGGTCACCAGGCTGTTTGCGTTCATTGAATAGATTTATGGCGCGAGAAACCAGGTCGCCCATGATGCCATCTGCCTTTTCTACGCTTTCCTCGACTTCTCGGGAGTTTGGGCCTCTGGCATGTCCTACGGCGTCAGGTCCATCCATATACCCCATCAGCAGTTGAAGAGGCTGATCATGTGCATCAGCGGCCCACGTTTCGACGACTTGTTCAACGCGTTCGCGATCAGTTTTCCAACCCGCATAGCTGCTTCCTTGATAGGCCGGTTTGACACCATCAAATGCGCCATATGAAATCACCCAGTCGAATACCGCCGTGCGTCTCCCCTGACGTTCAGTCGTCACCCATATGGGTTCAGCCTCGAGTAAATAACTTTGTCCGGGGAAGGAATAACTTCGTCCGGTGGCGCGATCATAAAAAGCATTCATCGGAATGCCGTGTTGGTCCACCGTTGCACCCGTCGCTTGTGAAACGTGATTTGGGAAAGTTAATGAAGGGAAAACCGGTGCGAGTGCGAGTGAGTAAACGCCTTCGCGCATCATGCGATCAAAAAACGGTGTTTCAGATCGGCCAAAGTAATCGCCGCGTACCCCATCGATACTGATCCAAACAACGACATTGCGCGGCGCATCATCAGCCGCAAAAGACATAGAATTGAGTGGCAGGAAGCCTGCCATCACGAATACGAATAGATATTTTTTGATGTAATTCATAACCTTTAAGAATAACACAGTACCGGTATCGGTCAAGATCAGTACACCGCCAGTGATCGCTGTCTGTGATCATCGGACGGGATACGTGCTCAACAATCTTTCTCTTTGATGCCCATGCTGACCGCGTTATCCTCATAACCACATTGGTTGCGCTGATATTATGAATGTATCTCAATTCGATCTCGATGACCGCGTCCCATTCGAGCAAATCCCTGGCGGGCTCCATGTACGCGCTTTTGGTGTGGATTATGCGCGTCTCGCGGATAATCACGGCGGGCAACTTTATCTGACTAAACATGGCTGGCCATGGCGAAAGTCATTAGATTCGAGCGTTTGGTTCGCGGACGGACGTTATCACCAGGAGGGGCAACGATTGCGCGGCGGCACAGGCACCGTGTACCGGTTGCAAGTATCCGGGCCTGGTGAGCCGCGAGTAGAACTAGTCGCGAAAGTCAGCCGATTTGCTGAACACGTGCCAATATTTATGCCCAGCACATTGCCGCCGAACCTGCCACCTAACTTGGTGGATGAAGCCGTTTTCAATAGCCCCTTTGAAGAATTCGGTCTGATTGAGGATATGCGTCGAAGCCGATTCGGTCCACCTGAGCTGCGTATTTTGACCAAACGTCCTTTAGCAATCTACTGCAGCCCTCGTCGCTATAAGCTGTGGCAACTGGGCCGAACAGAAGGGCGATTTCATGGTTATGACGTGGCACTGCAGGCTGACCAGGAAGATGTCGATGAGAAGGATCGCGTGAGCCTTAATATTGATCGCCAATACATCATGTTATTTGGCTGGGTGAGGGGAGTAACTGCCGAGGAGTTGGCGATTTCAGGTGAACTCTCTCAAGAGGAGGTCAAGGCGCTCAGCGCGCGCGTAAATCAGGAATTGTATCAGAAAGGCTTCCGCATCCTGGACAACAAACCAAAACACTTCATTTTGCGGCGAAGACCTGACGGTCGATTGGTTCGCCGTAATGGCAAGCTTTCGTATGTTCAAATCGATTTCGAATTGTTGCAACGGACGGAAGCGTATCGTCGCTATATCACGCGCTATGATCCATCAATTGTTCTGCATGAAGAATCTCGCTAGATTCGACTCGTATCAATCTCTGATCCTACTCGCAATCAGCGTCGTTTAAGGTAGAGTACGCCGCAATGAAAAGATTTCTTCGTACCGCAATTTTTTGCACAAGCCTTTCTGCCGTTGTTTTGCTGAATACGGGTTGTGTATTTTGGCGCTTAAATCAGTTTAGGTCGCAGCTCTCCACTTTCAGTGAGAACTTCCGTATTGAAGATCGCGATGTACCGACCATCGTGGCACTGAACCCAATGCTTAAGCCAGACGATCTGGGGTGGCTCAGCGGTTTGGCCGCCTCCGAAACCAAAAAACAGGAAGGCCGCACTACGGAATATTATCGCTACATCAAAACGCTCCACCCAGAGGATGTCGCGGAGCCCGGCGAGTACGACCTTTTGATCCCGCTGCACTTCAACGCGGATGACCGTTTGATCGAAATTCAGGCGCCGGCGCGATTCGGCATTATCCTGACGGAACAGAACTTTAATGAAGTATTCGGGCCGATGATGGATGGGACGGTCGAGCGCGCTCGCCAATCAACCGGTTGGTTTTGGGAGCAACATCGAGTCAACATTCCGACGCGCACGGACATAGAATATTTCTTTGGACACCCAACCCGGATTGAGGAAAGCGAGGCTGGTCCCAAATATGTTTATGGATATTTACTGGAAGGGAATGACGAACGGTGGAATCCCACTGGTTTTGATGTTTATGCCGAGTTCTTGTTTGAGCCGGAGGAGGAACGTGTCATCTATTCCGAATCCTACAAAGGACGTTTAAACATTACAGTAGACTTACGGGAAGAGACCAAGCGGGTCGAGATTCGGCGACTTTAAGGTGACCGCGTACTAAGGGATGAACGATAAGATGCATCACGCGCGCTTGTTTTTATGTTTCTACTGAGCTAGTTTCGCCATACTATGTTCGAGTATTTCTGTTAGGAGAAAATTATGAAGAGCGAGCTACATAAAATTCTTGGGCTGGGCACACTCATTGCCCTCACTGCGTTGGTGAGCGGCTGCGGTCGAGAAACGATGCCCGAGCCAGTGACGACCGTTGCACCACCCGAAGGTTCCCTAATTACCGCTGACGGCACAGTCGTTGACGCGGACTCGGTTACTGCCGATCGGGTCGGACTGTATTTCTCGGCGATCTGGTGTCCTCCCTGTCGTGATTTCACGCCTTTGTTAGTCGATGCCTATAATGAGCTAAATGCAGGCGAGAAGGCGTTTGAGGTTATTTTTGTATCTGCTGATCGAGATCATGAAGCCATGACGCGCTACATGGTCGAATATGAAATGCCTTGGCTAGCCGTTCCATTTGCGGACGAGGCCCGCACGACCTTACCGCGCGATCATCAAGTACGAGGTATTCCACGTCTGGTTATCTTGGACGGGGAAGGCAACGTGGTGGTCGAGAACGCCGTATCGCAGGTTCGTAGCAGCGGTGCTGCTGCCTTTGCGAATTGGTGAAAAGCGCTAAAGCTCGTCTCGTTAAAACTGGGACAAA
This sequence comes from Kiritimatiellia bacterium, assembly GCA_007125875.1. GTDB lineage: Bacteria > Verrucomicrobiota > Kiritimatiellia > SLAD01 > SLAD01 > SLAD01. The sequence continues at coordinate 23,801 of SLCI01000094.1, forward strand.
GGGAACAGCAGAAGTATCACGCTGTTTTGACTACAGTGATACCGATCGCTTTTCACCAACAGCATCGACGTGATAGATCCACTTAGGATGCAATTGGAAGCGGCTTTCATCGATCGCTTCGAGTTTGCCTGTGATAAGGAGTTCCTCACCGGGTGCAGGATGGTCTTCGAGATTCAGCGTGACAGTGGACTGGATCAGCAGGCGTGATCCAGAATCATCGGTTTTTTCCAGTTGCACTGTGATGCCCACCTCCTCGTCCGAAGTAAAGGCAACCCGCTGGCTGAGGACATGCCGTGCGCAGCCTCCCGATTGAGGCGCGAGCACGGCGTGACCTTTGGGAGGTAGTTTCATTACTCAAGTTCCAGCTTCAACAGCACGGGGCGGTGATCGCTTAGCTCGGAAGCAGGCTTGTAAAGCACGTCCGCGGTCGCGAGCGGTAGATCACGGGTAAGAATGTGATCAAAGCAGGCATCCGGGAAAGGACCCGATGCTGGCCAAGTGACGCGATCTTCAAACGGCACGTCGGCCCAACTCCAGTCAAACCCCTCATTCAGAAAGATGTTGAGCGTGTCTTCGTGTGCCATGTACTCGCGTTCCAGCAATAAATTAAAATCGCCACCAATAATAATGCCAGTCGGTCCCTCATCTGCGTATAGCGCGACCATTTCATCGATATGCTCGAGAATCTGGCGAGCTGATTCTTCCCGTGTCGCAATGTTGTACTCGGCATCGCCGCGATTACTCTTCAGGTGTACGCCGTAAACCAGCCACACGCCGCCACGCGGCGCTTCGAGCGCGGTGAAGGCAAATCCACGGTAGGGTTCTGTTTGGGGATCGTGATAGATGTCGGTAAAGACTTCGGCATGGGCCGCTATGGCAGGAAAGCGGCTGGCAATCACGATTTGCTGTGAAATATGTGCTTGCGGCCTTTGAAAATCGGTAACCACATGCAGCTCCAGACCGTCAACGGAATCAATGAGAAACTGGGCCGCTTCATCATCACGAATTTCTTGTAGCAGTAGAATGTCAGGCTGTAAGCCTGGCAGATACTCGCGCACCTCCGCCCGATGAGCGAGTTGGGCATTTTCGGACGCGCCGGGCGAGCGACCGGGAAACCATTGAATATTCCAAGTCACGACTCGTACAGTTTCGGAGATCGACGATTCCTCCTGTTCGCCATATACGTAGTTAAAGGGAAGCAGGAAGAGCAGGGCGATAAGTAAGGCGCCAAGGCCGACAGTGCGATTTGACAACGGGGTAGGGGGCATAATGATCTCGTTTCTGGGGGTGCGGTGTATTTCGGGAGCCACCTGCATCGAACACACCAAGCTTACCACTTGAATTTCTATCTAACTCAACTAGGCTCCATCCTCATAGTATGCACATTGCCTTTCTCATGCAAGACACCGGCACGATTTATGGTGCCGAGCGCGCGACACTGGACCTCGTTGACGGGTTATTGGCGAGGAATGTCAGTGTTACGGTTATCCTGATCCACGAAACCCGCCTGAATCTAAAGACCAGTGCGTTCCGTTGCGCGTGGGAAAAACGGGCTGTTGACCTCGAAGTGGTGGAGGTTGGGCACGCGTTCTCGCGCAACCTGATGCAGCGTGTGCGCGCGATTAGTCAAACCCAGCGGATTTCATTGTTGCATACGATCGGCTACAAGGCGGACCTGCATGGCGGCTTTGCGACGAAATGGGGGAAGCTGGTTCCGATTGTCAGTACCGTGCATGGCTGGCTTTTCCGGCCGGATCCTAAAGAAAAATTTTATCATTACCTAAATTGCTGGGCGCTCAGACGCATGACGCGCGTGGTCGTCCTGTCGCGCTACTACGAAAAGTATGTTCGCTCAAAAGGAATATCCGGTGAGCGGCTCGTGCGCATTCCGTCAGGTTATCCGAGTCGAGGAACCCATGAATCCACCGGTGCTGCGCCGGACCGTCCTGTGGTGCTCGGTTTACTGGGCCGCTTGAGCTGGGAAAAAAATCAGCGTTGGTTTTTGGACGTACTCGTGGATATTCGTGAACAATGTCAACAGCCGATAAAGGTCATTTTGGCTGGCACTGGTCCGGAGCGTGAATTGTTGGAACGCATAGTCGATGAGCGGGGCTGGCGTGACTGGGTGGAATTCCCGGGGTTTATGGAGCAACACGCCTTTTTCGATCAGATTGATGTGCTGGTCTCCTGTTCCGTGATCGAGAACTTGCCTTACGCCATTTTGGAGGCGATGTCTGCAGCGAAGCCGGTTGTGGCGACGGCCGTTGGCGGTGTTCCAGATCTGATTGATGATGGTCAAACGGGCTATTTGGTTGCCTCCGATGATCGTGTCGTGATGGCTGGCCGTTTAGTTCGATTGATTGTTGATTCAGCGCATCGTGCGGAATTGGGGCGAGCGGCACGGGAAAAGTTAGCCCGCGAATTTGCGCCTGATTTGCAAGTGCAGCGGCATATCGAACTCTATCAAGCGTGTCTAACATGAGAATCACGGGCGGAGTATTAGGTGGACGACGACTCGTTGTGCCCAAATCGGGTGTAAGACCGACACAGGATCGTGTGCGCGAGGCCTGTTTTTCTTCATTGGGGCCTATCATTGTCGATGCGCGGGTGCTGGATCTTTTTGCTGGCTCGGGCGCGAATGGCATTGAAGCGTGGAGCAGAGGGGCGGGAGAAGTCGTATGGGTCGAGTCCCATCCAAGCACGTATGAGGTGATGAAATCCAATGTACAGTCACTTTGCGGTACTGAGAGCGCAGGCGCGTGTCGACGGGGTGATGTGTTCACCTTATTGAAGCAGGACGACGGAGGACGTGTATTTGGTGCGCCGTTTGACTTCATTCTTGCGGATCCACCTTATGAACGGCATAGTCCCACGTCAGATGCCGAGCGCTTTTTGACCTTATTGGCATCGACGAATTGGTTAAAAGAGGACGGTCTTTTGGTCTTTGAGCAGCGCGCCACGAATCCGATCATCAGCCATCCAGCGTGGGGTGTAGTACGAGAAAAGAAATACGGTGAAGCGCGTTTGATTTATTACAAACGCGCGCCGACAGGTGAGGAGTAATCCCATGAACGCAGCCATTTATCCCGGGACATTTGATCCATTGACCTTTGGTCATCTAGATGTGATTGAGCGTGCGGCCCGCATTTTTGATCGTTTGGTGGTGGCGGTTGGGATCAACGCCTCGAAAAAGCCGCTCTTTTCAATAGAGGAACGCATGGACTTGGTCCGTCAAGTCACAGCGCATATTCCAAATGTCGATGTCGATTCGTTTGAGGGCTTACTGGTTGAATATTGTCGGCGCAAAGAGATCCATGCACTGATCCGCGGATTACGCGCGTTTTCTGATTTCGAGTATGAGTTTCAGATGGCCTTAACCAATCGTAAACTGGCGCCCGAAATTGAAACTATTTTTTTGATGCCCAAAGAAACCCATAGCTATTTGAGTTCCAGCATGGTGCGTGGAATAGCGGCGATGGGGGGGAACATCGATGACTTTGTCCCTGTCCAAGTCCGCGATGCCTTGGCCAAGACCGTAAAGCCACGATAACACCGATGATTATTCATATTCCAAAGATTTCGCCTGATGGCAGTCAGTATAGCGGTAAGCACCCGCCAGAAATGCTGGACTTAAATGAGGATCGCTTTATGCGGGCGCAATCGCCCGTGATCTATGATTTTAAGGTTCAAATTGTCTCAGATCAGGTCATTGTGCAAGGGACGTTGGAGACCTCGCTCGAGCTATTGTGCGTTGCGTGTGCAGATTTTTTCTCGACATCGATCACGGTTTCCTCTTTTCTACGCGCTTACACCCTCCAGTCTGGACTGGAAACCATCGATATCACCGATGAAATTCGTGAGGAAATTCTCTTGGCGGTACCATACTATCCGCGGGGTGAGTTGGATGAGAATGAGGTGTGCAAACAGTGTGGAAAGACTAAGGATGAGATTGCCGTGAAGCCCGAGCCGGAAGAAAAGCCGGCGGTCTGGGACAAGCTGGACAATCTTGAGTTATGAGCAAATAGTGCGCAAAGCGGTGCACTTTGCAGGAGCAGACTAATGGCAGTACCAAAGAGAAAAACGTCGAAGAGCAAGATCCGGATGCGAGCCCGTTCGCATCGCCGTCCATTTGTGGCCACAACCACTTGTCCTCAGTGTGGTGCCCCCGCCCAACCGCATCGAGTATGTGGAGCGTGTGGCACGTACCGTGGACGCCAAGTATTGACCGTCTCGGTTGACGAGTAGTCACTCAACTCCCCTTTATCATGCGCATAGCGGTCGACGCCATGGGGGGCGATTTTGCGCCCACGGAAATCGTAAAGGGCAGCGTTAGCGCTGCCCAACGTTATCCGCATATAGAGCAAATCTTCTTGGTCGGCGATCAAGCGATCATCGAGCAAGAGCTGTCGACTTTAGGTGAGCGCCCCAGCTCGATTTCGATTCATCATGCGTCTGAAGTCGTAGAGATGGGCGAGGCACCTGCTGCAGCCATTCGCAAGAAGAAAGACTCCTCGATTGCCCGCGCGGTCGAACTGGTGAAGTCCGGTGAGGCCGACGCTGTATTTTCTGCGGGTAGCACCGGTGCCGCCGTGGCCGCCGCCCAACTCAAGCTGAGAACGTTGCCGGGTGTTGATCGTCCCGCCATCGCTATTGTGATCCCATCCATGACGGGGCCTTCCGTTTTGCTGGATGCAGGTGCCAACACTGACTGCGCACCAGAATGGTTGTGCCAGTTTGCTGTGATGGGGTTGACCTACTCTAAATATATATTGGGTAAAGAGAATCCTACCGTTGGCCTGCTTAACATTGGCGGCGAGGATACGAAGGGCAATGAATCGACCAAAGAAGCATTTCGAATGCTGGGCCAGTCGAACCTCAACTTTAAAGGAAACGTCGAAAGCCAAGATCTTTTCGATGGAAACGTTGATGTTGTCGTCACCGATGGCTTTGTCGGCAACGTCGTGTTGAAAACATCCGAAAGTGTTGCACGCTCAATCGGCCGCTGGCTCAAAGAAGAACTAACGCGTAATCCGTTGCGCATGGCGGGTGCACTGTTGCTCAAGCGCGGTATTGACAGTATTAAGGAGCGCTCGGATCCCGAAAATCATGGCGGCGCCCCGTTACTCGGGGTAAATGGGGCCTGTGTGATTGGTCACGGTTCATCTTCTGCTGTTGCCGTTTGCAATGCGTTGCGTGTTTCGTATGAGTGGGTAGAGAAGAATATTAACGATCAGATCGCCGACCAGGTGAAACAATTCGGGACAACATCATGAGTGCAGAACGTTCACCAACACTGCACCGACCGGGGCTGGATTCGTTGCGGACGGTCTCCATCATTGCCACGGGCTCCTATGTGCCCGACCGCGTGTTGACCAATACCGAACTGGAAAAGTTCGTGGATACAACGGATGAATGGATTTACACGCGGACCGGGATTCGTCAGCGCCATATCGCCGAAGATCATCAAGCGACCTCTGACTTGGCCATTGCAGCGGCTCGCAAGGCGATGGAAAACGGCAATATCCGGCCCGAAGAAATCGATTATCTAATCGTGGCGACGTGTACGCCCGATATGCATTTCCCAAGCACAGCCTGCATGGTTCAAAAAGAGCTTGGTGCCACAAATGCGGCCTGTGTTGACCTTTCGGCCGCGTGCTCTGGATTTGTCTATGCCATCGATATGGCGCGACAATATATACAGAGCGGTACAATGAACACGGCACTCGTGATCGGCGCCGAAAAAATGAGCTGTCTGCTCGATTGGGAAGATCGTGCCACCTGTGTCCTATTTGGCGATGGCGCGGGCGCAGCTATTCTGCAGGCGCGCGGCGATCAATACGGTATTCTCACTAGCGTCCTGGGCGGCGATGGCAAGCTTGGCGACCTGTTGAACGTGCCTGGCGGTGGCAGCCGTTTACCCATCACCCCTGAAGTACTAGCAGACAAACAGCATGTGCTGAAGATGGCTGGCCGCGAAGTATTCAAGCATGCTGTAACCGGCATGGCGGGCGCGGCCCAAGAAACCCTCCGCCGTTGCGGCGCAACGATCGACGATGTGGCCTGTATCATCCCACACCAAGCCAATGCACGTATCATTCAGGCAATCAGTCAACGCATTGATGCGCCGATGGAGAAATTCTACGTCAATTTAGATCGATTTGGTAATACATCCGCCGCTTCTGTGATCATGGCCATTGACGAAGCGGCGCGGAAAGGCCGCATTCAGCGGGGTGACCTCGTGCTATTGGTAGTATTCGGAGCCGGATTCACGTGGGCGGCAAGCTTGCTGGAGTGGTAGAGTCGTGGGGAATGATCCGGCAATCCGGATGATGGATAGGAGAGGGGAGTTGCAATGAGCAAAACAGCCATAATATTTCCGGGGCAAGGCGCGCAAGCGGTTGGTATGGGGCAGGACTTAGCCGAAAATATTCCGGCGTGTCGTGACCTATTTACGCATGCCAATGAGGTGCTCGGTTTTGACTTGGCCTCGATTTGCTTCAATGGACCCGAAGAAGATTTAACCAAATCAAATCATGCGCAGCCCGCCATCTTTGTCGTGAGTGCGGCGGCCTATGTAGCCTTACAGCAAGCACAGCCTGACCTCGAACCCGCGGCACTGGCCGGACTGAGCTCGGGAGAGTGGGCGGCACTGTGGGCAGCAGGTACCGTATCCTTTGAAGATACGCTGCGCGTCTTGGAAGCGCGCGGACGATTCATGCAGGCCGCCTGTGAAGTGAATGCAGGCGGCATGCTTAGCGTGATCGGCCTGTCTTTAGACACCTTGCAGGAGATTGCAGCAGCGTGTGACATTCAGATCGCCAACCTGAATTCGCCTGAGCAAACCGTCCTTTCCGGACAGGTTGCGGGCATTGAAAAGGCCGAAACGATGGCTAAAGAAGCGGGCGCAAAAAGGGCCATCCGACTGAATGTTTCGGGCGCGTTTCATTCCCGTCTAATGGCACCCGCGGCAGCGGAGCTGGCTGACTTTCTACAGGAGGTGACCCTCACCGCTCCGAAAGCGCCCGTTGTATCTAATGTAAAAGGCGCGCCCTTCTCGTCGACGGAAGAGATTCGCGAGTTAATGGTGCGACAAGTAACAGAGTCTGTGCGATGGGTAGAAGACATTCAGTGGATTACTGCTCAAGGCACCACGGGCTTCATCGAATGTGGGCCGGGTAAGGTTTTATCGGGGCTTGTGAAGCGTATTGACAAGCAAGCAAGCATTCATAACATTCAGGACCAAGCTTCGCTGGCAAAAGTGCTGGAAGCGGTCAATAACAGTTAAGGATTTTGATATGGGTTCATTAGAAGGAAAAGTGGCGCTGGTGACAGGTGCGGCACGAGGGATTGGGCAAGCCACCGCCGTTCGTCTCGCCACCGCTGGCGCAGATCTCGCATTGTGCGATTTGCAACAGGATTGGGTCGCAGAGACGGCTGAAAAAGTGCGTGCACTCGGGCGTCGTGCCGAATGTTTCACGATGAATGTCGCAGATAGTGCTGACATCACGCGGGCGATTGGCGAAGTTGAGGCGGCTTTCGGGCGCATCGATGTATTAGTGAACAATGCCGGTATTACCAAAGATGGATTGATGATGCGGATGTCAGAAGAGGATTGGGATGCCGTACTTGACATCAATCTCAAAGGTACGTTTTTGTGTACCAAAGCGGTTTCCCGCATCATGATGAAGCAGCGATCGGGCTCGATCGTTAATGTCGCTTCAATTATCGGGTTGATCGGAAATCCCGGACAATGTAATTACTCTGCCTCGAAAGCAGGCGTCATCGCCCTAACGAAGACGGTGGCTAAGGAATTGGCTGCACGGAATATTCGCGCCAACGCGGTAGCGCCCGGCTTCATCAGTACGAAGATGACCGAGGCATTGCCCGAAGACGTACAAAAGAAAATGTTAGATAACATACCTTTAAAGCGGTTTGGCACGGCGGATGACGTCGCCAACGTGATTACATTCCTGGCTGGCGACGAAGCTGCGTATGTATCCGGACAAGTGGTAACCGTTTGTGGCGGTATGGTAACCTGAGTGGACCAAATAAGGAGAAAGCACATGGCACTGGAAGATAAAATCAAAGACATCATCGTTGAACAATTGGGCGTCGGCGCTGATCAAGTGACGCCGGAGGCCTCGTTTATTGAGGATCTGGGCGCCGATTCCCTCGATACCGTTGAATTGGTGATGGCCTTCGAAGAAGAATTCGGAGCAGAGATTCCGGATGAGGACGCGGAAAAGCTGACAACCGTTGGCGCCGTCGTCGATTACTTGAAGGAAAAAGGCTTCGGCGAGGACTAAGTCCGGCTGATGTTGTTTAAGCAAACCGGGGAGGTCTGTGTACTGCACAGGTTCTCCCCGGTTGGCGTAAGTAGAGGTCACTTCTTTAACGCAACAAGCGCATAAGAGGGCGAGATATGGCTGGTCGTAGAGTAGTTGTCACAGGGCTGGGTATTGTTTCTCCATTAGGGTGCGACCCCGAAACCGTTTGGACACGCCTCCTCAATGGGGAATCAGGGATTGCCCCTTTGCAGGCGATGGATGTGACTGATTACCCGTCGAAGATCGCCGGGGAAGTGAAAGATTTCGATGTTGACGCGTTTATTTCCAAACGCGAGCAACGCCGCATGGATCCCTTCGCTCGCCTAGGCGTTGGAGCCGCTAAACTAGCGGTGATGGATTCTGGTTTACAGTTCGACCAGGAAGATCCGGATCGTACCGGCGTCATTATCGGCTCCGGTATTGGCGGACTGCATGTCCTGACCCAGCAGGCCAGGAATTTATTTGATAAAGGACCGTCTCGCCTATCGCCCTTCATGGTCACTCAAATGATTGTGGATATCGTGGCTGGACATGTAGCGATCGAGTACGGGCTGCGCGGTCCAAACTATTGCATCACCTCTGCATGTGCCTCGGCCACACATTGTATCGGCGAATCGCTACGGATCATCCAATATGGCGATGCAGATATGATGATTTGTGGCGGTGCCGAATCATCGATTTGTGAGCTTGGCATCGGTGGATTCGCTGCGATGCGCGCTTTATCCACTCGGAATGATGACCCTCAAGGCGCATCTCGCCCATTTGATGCCGATCGTGATGGTTTCGTGATCGCGGAAGGGGCAGGTATTTTGGTACTCGAGGAGTATGAACACGCCAAGCGCCGCGGCGCTAGCATTTACTGTGAGCTGGTGGGCTACGGCCGCACCGCGGATGCGCACCATATTACTGCTCCGCTAGAAGATGGTAGCGGCGGTGCAAAGGCTATGGCATTGGCTGTTGCGGATGCAGGACTTAACCCGGAAGATATCGACTATCTCAACGCGCACGGCACCAGCACGCCGCTTAATGACAAAGGCGAAACCCTGGCGACGAAAAAGGCCTTGGGCGAAGAGCACGCGCGCCGAATCATGATCAGCGCGACGAAATCAATGATGGGACACACCTTAGGCGCGGCCGGTGGGGTAGGATCGATAGTCTGTGCGCTAACTTTGCGCGATGGCAAGGTGCATCCCACCATCAATTACACGACACCGGATCCCGACTGCGATTTGGATTATGTGCCGAACGAAGCGCGCGAGACGCCCATCCGCGCTTGTCTGAATAATTCGCTAGGTTTTGGCGGTCATAACGCCACGCTTTGCTTCAAGCAGGTGTAATCATTCTTTCTACCATGCCAAGCGGCAGTCCGATCACTGTGTTCGGATCGCCATCAAGCCGTTCGACCATTACGCAACCTTCCTGTTGCAGCGCATAGGCCCCGGCATAGGCCAATGGCTTGGCAATTTCGACATGGCGTCGGATATGCGCCTCGGACCATTCTCGCATCGTCACATTAACCGTATCATGCTTCGTTTGAAGCGGTTTGCCCGGCACTCCGATCACGCAAACGCCCGTCATTAGCCGATGGGTGCGCCCGCTCAGTTGCATGAGCATCTGTACCGCGTCCTCGAGGGTCGGGGGTTTGCCGTAGGTTTTGCCGTCCAGGTACAACACGGTGTCGGCACCAATTACGATGCTGTCGGGATGCTCTGCAGCAACGGCTGTCGCTTTTTCCTTGGCCAGAAATTCGACATAGCCGCCAGGATCTTCGCCTGGCTCATAAGGTCGCTCATGGACACCGGAAGGCTGCTGCGTAAACTCATATCCTGCGGCCCGTAACAGGTCCGCCCGCGCACGTGAAAAGGATGCCAAAACTAAATTGGTGCTCATAAACCTCTGCTCGCTTGTGTTGATTCGTTCTTATGCGTGACGATATTAATCATCTCATAAAAGCGAATCAATAAATTCTGTTTTAACGGAAACAGGGTTGCCAATCAACAGGACAGTCTCTATAGTCAGGGGCGTCGAAGGAGGATGTTCTCCACGATCGACCCATATATACGGGAATCGTGTCTGTCGCTGGAGTGATAGGCCGGATGAGTAGAATGAGTTGAAGTAGATGTCGCAAGTATTCGGCCCCTGGGCAAACACAGTAGCAAAACTCAGCATCGTGCTCGGCGTTTTTTTCGTGGCGGGCTCGCTCGCGTTGCTCGATACCGTTACCCGTTCTTCATACGTTCGCTATACTGGCATTGCCCGCGCTCAACCGATTCCGTTTAGCCATCTCCATCATGCCAACATGGGGATCGATTGTCGCTATTGCCACACCACGGTTGAAGAGCAAGCATTCGCCAACATCCCGCCGACCAAGGTATGTATGGACTGTCATTCCATGGTTTGGTCGGATTCACCCATGCTGGCACCTGTGATTGAAAGCTGGGAAACCGGTGAGCCAATTCAGTGGACGCGCGTGCATGATATGCCGGATTTTGTCTATTTCGATCACTCGGCCCACGTAAACAAAGGCATCGGTTGCGCTACGTGTCACGGGCGCGTTGATCAGATGCCGCTGGTATGGAAAGAACAACCCCTTTACATGAAGTGGTGCTTGGAGTGTCATCGCGAGCCGGAACAATTCATTCGTCCTCGTGAAGAGATTTTCAATATGGCCTATGAGATGCCTGAGAATCAGCTCGAGCTAGGTAAGCAACTCGTCGAAGAGTATGACGTCAAGACACACAATCACCGTTTAATGGACTGCTGGATTTGTCATCGATGAAATGGAATCAAGAAGAGCTCTCACGAGAAGATTTGCTGAGCGGTAAGCGCCCTGGCCAGCCGACAGCGATTCTTGACTCGGCACAGGCTGCGCAGCAAGCCAAGGCCGATGAGATCGTTTTCAAACAGCATCAAGACCGGCGACTGGATTTGGCCGAAGTGCGCACAGCATTAGCCGGCAAAGAGGGCGTCGCGTATTGGAATAGCCTGGAAGAGTTATGCGAGGATCCAGCCTTCACGGAGTTGATGGCCAAAGAATTTCCTAGTCTGCCCGAAACAACCGAGGGATTAGATCGACGCAGCTTCTTGAAGCTTATGGGCGCATCGCTGGCGATGGCCGGACTCACCGCCTGTACACGCCAGCCGAAAGAATTAATCGTGCCTTACGTGCGCGCTCCGGAAGAGTTTATTCCGGGTAAGTCCTCCTATTTTGCCACCTCGATGACGCTGGGCGGGTATGCCATGGGGCTATTGGCCGAATCGCATATGGGACGGCCAACCAAGCTGGAGGGCAATGAGTTACATCCCGCCAGCCTAGGAGCAACCAATGCATTTGCTCAGGCTTCTATTTTGGGGATGTATGATCCCGATCGCTCTCAAGCCGTTGCGCATGAAGGAGATCCGTCAACGTGGCAGGCGTTTATTGATGCGCTGGGGCAACAGCTTACCAGTCAAGACGCGACACAAGGAGCAGGACTCCGCATTCTAACCGAAACCGTCACTTCGCCATCGCAAGCGCAACTTTTGACGGAGCTGCTCGACAAGTATCCGCGCGCAAAATGGGTACAATATGAGGCCATCAACCGCGATCAAGCCTATCAGGGCGCACAGGTCGCGTTTGGCGAGATGGTTGACACGATTTATCACTTTGACCGGGCGAATGTGATTTTGGCGTTGGACGCGGATGTCCTGGGCGAAGGTCCGGCGCATGTGCGCTATGCCCGCGATTTCAGCACGCGCCGCGATGTCAGTGGTGGATCGACTGACATGAATCGCTTGTATGTGATCGAAAGTGTTCCATCCATCACCGGTGCATCCGCCGATCACCGTTTGGCGATGCGATCGTCGGATATCGAGCGTTGGATGCGAGCCTTGGCGCGGGCGTTTGGTATTGATGCACCCGGTCCGGAGCTTAGTGGTGCCGAACAGGAATGGATGTCGGCGATTGCGACAGATCTTCGCGAGCAAGGCTCAAAAGGCGTGATTGTTGTGGGTGACCGACAGCCGGCGGTGGTGCATGCGCTGGCGCATGCCATTCATGGGGTACTCGGTAGTGCCGGCGATTCACTCACGTATGTTGAGCCGGTTGCCGCTCGCGCGGACGTGCAAACGCCCGCCTTGCGTGAGTTGGTAGAAGAAATGTCAGACGGTTCGGTTGAGCTGCTGTTAATGCTCGATACCAACCCCGTATTAACGGTCCCCGGCGATATTGATTTTGGTGATGCGCTGCAACGCGTTCCATTTTCCGCGCATCTTGGTCTATATAAAGATGAGACGGCCGCCTTAAGTTCTTGGCATGTGCCGATGGCGCATTACTTAGAAGGGTGGGGGGACGCGCGAGCGTTCGATGGCACGTTTTCGATTATTCAGCCGCTGATCGCGCCTCTCTATGATGGTAAAACGTCACAGCAAATTTTAGCGCTGCTACTCGGTGATACCGAGACAACTGCGCACGACCTCGTGCGGAACTATTGGCGTGAGCACGGACTCAGTGGGAGCTTTGATCAGGATTGGCGCCGGGCTTTACACGATGGTTTAGTCGCGGATTCAGCCGCTTCAGCCAAGCGGGTACAGGCACAGGCCACCTTTGATGCGTATGAAGAGACGTCGTCTGACCTTGAGGTCGTTATTACACCTGATTCAGCGGTATGGGATGGACGTTTTGCGAATAATGCGTGGTTGCAAGAAATGCCTCGCTCGCTGTCCAAGTTGACGTGGGATAACGTGGTCATGATCGCCCCAGCCACCGCGGAATCATTGAGCCTGACGAATGGTGATGAGGTTACAGTCACGGTAGCCGGTCGTTCGGTGACTGGCCCTGTGTGGGTCCAACCCGGTCATGCGCAGAACTCTATCAGTGTACAGATCGGTTATGGACGTACGCAAGCCGGCCAAGTCGGCAGTGAGGTTGGGTTTGATGCCTATACATTGCGCAGCTCGGTTGCGCCCTGGTTTGCAGTGGGTGCCTCTGTGCAGTCGACCGGTGGTCGACATCGCTTAGCGACAACTCAAATGCATGGCCGAATGGAGGGGCTGAAAGATCGAAAACTCGTGCGCGTCGGCTCGCTGGCTCAATTTTTGCAAAATCCGGAATTTGCCCACGAAGGCGTTCATGATCCTGCAGAGGATGAAACGCTCTATCCGCCTTACGACTATAGTCAGGGGTACCAATGGGGTATGACGATCGACCTGAATCGTTGTATCGGTTGCAATGCCTGTCTGGTTGCCTGTCAGTCGGAAAACAATATTCCGGTTGTGGGCAAAGATAACGCTGCGATGGGACGGACCATGCATTGGATTCGGATTGATCGCTACTTTGCGGGCGATATGGATGATCCTGAAATCCATCATCAACCGTTGACTTGTATGCATTGTGAATTGGCACCATGTGAACCGGTATGCCCTGTAGGCGCAACCGTCCACAGCGCCGATGGCCTCAATCAGATGGTCTACAACCGCTGCGTCGGTACGCGCTATTGCGCGAACAATTGTCCGTATAAGGTGCGCCGTTTCAATTTTTATCAGTACGCGGATGAGACCACGCCTCAGCTGAAGCTGATGCGCAATCCGAACGTTACCGTGCGTACGCGTGGTGTAATGGAAAAATGCACCTACTGCATTCAGCGTATTAGCGAAGCGCGCATCAAAGCCGAGCGTGATCACCGCACGATTCAAGACAATGATCTCAAGTCGGCCTGCCAGCAGGTTTGTCCGACCCAAGCGATCGCTTTTGGGGATATCAATAATCCCGAAAGCGAAGTCTCGAAGCGCAAGGCGCATTCACTTAATTACGCACTGCTGGGCGAATTGAACGTTCGCCCACGCACGACCTACCTCGCTAAAGTCAATAATCCCAATCAGCTACTGGGCTCGGGAGAGGTTGCATAATGGCAACAGACTCTTCCAACTACCAAGAAGAGGTGCTGGGGCAGGCCGATGTGATGCTGGGTCCAGGGCAGACCTTCGAGTCCATCGATCGCGATATTACCGATATTGTGCTCACCAATAAACCGCCGAAGGCATGGTGGATTGGGCTAGGCATAGCAGGTGCCCTGATGGGTGTGTTGATGCTGTCCGTTGTCATGTTGCTCTTTTTCGGCGTGGGGATTTGGGGGATCAACTCGCCAGTGGGGTGGGGGATCGCCATCGTAAATATGGTTTGGTGGATTGGGATTGGCCATGCAGGTACGCTGATTTCAGCGATCCTGTTTTTGTTCCGTCAGGATTGGCGAACATCGATCAATCGATTTGCCGAAGCTATGACGTTGTTTGCAGTCTCCGCGGCCGGACTCTTTCCCGTCTTGCACTTGGGGCGACCGTGGATGGTGTACTGGTTTTTCCCATATCCCAACACGCTTGGGATGTATCCGCAGTTTCGTAGTCCCTTGATGTGGGACGTCTTCGCTATTTCGGCGTATGCCACCATTTCTGCGCTATTCTGGTACATCGGCATGGTGCCTGACTTGGCGACCATGCGGGATCGCGCCAAGCTTAAGATTCAGAAGATCATCTACGGTATATTCGCCGTGGGCTGGCGCGGATCGGCTACTCATTGGCATCGGTATGAAGTCGCTTATCTGCTGTTTGCAGGACTCGCAACCCCGTTAGTCGTATCGGTACACAGTATTGTGGCACTTGACTTTGCGGCATCTGTCATTCCGGGCTGGCATACCACCATCTTCCCGCCTTATTTCGTGGCCGGAGCCGTTTTCTCCGGGTTCGCGATGGTGCTGACGTTGACCATTCCCTTGCGGAAGATTTACCACCTCGAACACTTCATCACGCTGCGCCATATCGACAACATGTCAAAAATCATGTTGGCCAATGGATTAATCGTTTTTTACGGCTATCTGAACGAAGTATTCTTCGGTTGGTATAGTGCCCATGAGTTTGAGATGTACATGATCTGGAATCGTATGACCGGTCCCTATGCGTGGTCGTTCTGGGCCCTGATTTTCTGCAATGGTGTGGTGCCTCAGCTCTTATGGATGCGTCGCATACGGCGTAATACGATCGCAATCTTCTGTATCGCCATCGTGATTAATATCGGGATGTGGCTCGAGCGCTTTGTGATTGTCGTCACAAGCTTGCATCGGGATTTCTTACCCTCCTCATGGGGAATGTATACTCCGACTGGCTGGGACTGGGCGTTGTATGCCGGCAGCGCAGGATTCTTCTTCTTTGCCATGTTCTTGTTCTTGCGCTGGGTGCCCATGATCTCGATCTTTGAGGTGAAAGAAGTCGTGCACAAAATGGAGCATAAGCACTGATCATGAGTGACGCTTCAACCCAATCCGGAATTTATGGTATCGCGGCAGAATATGCTGATGATGCATCGCTACTCGAGGCTGCACGACAGGCGCGCGCTGAGGGGTATACTGCGATGGAGGCCTATTCTCCGATCCCGGTTCATGGGCTTTATGAGGTCATGGGCGGAAAGCGAACGATTCTTCCGTTGATCACGTTGACTGGTGGAATTTTGGGACTTTTGGCCGGCTATTGGCTGCAAATCTGGGTGTCAGCGATTGAGTACCCCATCAATGTCGGAGGCCGTCCCTATATCACATGGGGCGCATTCTTCCCGATTGGGTTTGCCTGCACGATTCTTGGCGCGGGCGTGAGCACCTTTGTCGCGATGTTTGCGATGAACAACTTTCCAGAGCCGTATCATCCAATTTTCAATACGCCAAACTTTGAAGAGGCGACCAAGGATCGATATTTCCTCTGTATTGAAGCGACCGATCCCAAATTTGACCGCAATGCGGTGCGTGAATTTCTTTCCGGAACCCAAGCCGCCGCGGTGTCGGAGGTGGACCTATAATGGGTAAATGCACAAAAAAATGGCCCCAGTGGTGCATCAGGATGGGCGTGCTCAGCCTGGTCCTCTCAATGACGTTGTTGGGCTCTGGCTGCGAGCTGCGTAAGAAGATGTACGATCAGCCACGCTATAAGACCTACGCTCAAAGTGATTTCTTTGAGGACGGGGCCTCTGCGCGACCTTTAGTCGAAGGCACCGTGCCGCGAGGCTTTCTGCGTGAAGATGGCCATTTTTATCGTGGCATGGTGGAAGGAAATTTTGCGACCGATTTCCCTGATCGTGTCGAAATCACAGAAGAGCTGCTTTGGAGAGGTAAGGAGCGATACGATATTTTCTGCTCTGTTTGTCATGATCCGGCTGGATACGGTAATGGCATGGTTGTGCAGCGCGGATTTAAAGCGCCTGAATCATTCCATACCGAACGTTTACGCGGTATGCCGGATGGCTACTATTACGAGGTCATTACCAGTGGCTATGGTATGATGGCTGGCTACGCCGCGCAAATCCCCCCCGAGGATCGGTGGGCGATCATTGCTTATGTTCGCGCCCTGCAATTAAGTCAGTTTGCGACTTGGGATGATGTGCCCGAAGCCGTCCGCGAAGACTTGGAGGCAGGAGTCCTATGAGTGATTCTACTGTCATCCCGGCGATTACGGAAGCAGGGCGTCGCAGCCTCAAAGTAGGTATTGGATTCGGCGTGCTAGCGGTGATTGGCGCCGTGTTGAATCCTGCGGCGTTTTATCAGGCCTACCTGATCGGCTATCTTTTTTGGCTAGCGATCGCGCTGGGTAGCTTGATCACGCTGATGATTCATCATGTTACGGGGGGCGCTTGGCTATGCGTGATCCGTCGCCCCATGGAGGCGGCGATCCGAACCTTACCGCTACTTGCGCTGCTCTTTATTCCAATCTTACTCGGCATGTCATACCTGTATCCCTGGTCGGTTGCCGAAGTGGTTGCGGAAGACTATTACCTGCAATTCAAAGCGCCGTATTTGAATACGACGTTCTTTGTCATTCGGGCGGTAATTTATTTCGCGGTATGGTGCACCTTAGGTCATTTCCTCGTGAAATGGTCGCAGGAGCAAGATCGTACCGGTGATCCCATGCTGAATAAGTCGATGCGTGTATTGAGCGGTGGCGGGATTGTGGCCTATGTGCTCACGACGACATTCGCTTCATTCGATTGGATGATGTCGGTTGATCCGCATTGGTTTTCGTCGATCTACGGCCCAATCTTCATGGTCAGCCAAGGGTTGGGTACACTTTGCTTCTTGTTAATTGTTGTGGTGCTGCTGGCCCGATTCGAGCCTCTGTCCAAAGTCGTCACGCAAGATCGTTATCATGATCTGGGCAAATGGTTGTTCGCATTAGTGATGTTGTGGGCGTACATGATGTTTTCCCAATTCTTGATTATCTGGTCGGGTAATCTGCCGGAACACATTGCTTGGTACCTGCGGCGAACAGATACCGACTGGAAAGTGCTAGCCCTCATATTGACGATTTTCCATTTCTTTGTGCCGTTTATTGTTCTGCTTTCTCGCTTGGCGAAAAAGCGGGCTGGAATCCTGGTCAAACTGGCAATTGGCCTCTTGGTGCTGCGCCTGTTCGATCTCTTCTGGTTACTTGCTCCGGATCTGCATGATGGCGCATTTTTCGTCCATTGGCTTGATCTCGTCGTCCCCGTGGCCTTAGGGGGAGTGTGGCTGGCTCTTTATACAAAACGACTGGGTGAGCAATCCTTAGTTGTGCTGAATGACCCTCGTTTCCCCGCCAAAGTCTTGCAGGGAGGAGGGGACCATGACTGAAAAGCCGATGAACCCTAATCCGGACTATCAGGACAAAGATATCCGCGTTCGTCCGATCTTGATCTTTATGGTCGGATTGACCGTGTTGACTATCCTGCTACTCGGGTTTCTGGCGCTCTTTTTTAACGTAATGGAGCGACAGTCACGCGCCGCCGATGAACAAATGCCGCCAGAAGCGCGTGAACGTGTTCTGCCTCCGGAGCCCAGACTTTTAGTGGACGAACAAATGGGTTTGAAAGAGTACCTTGAAAATGCCCGTGAGATAACGGATTATTATGCGGTTCTTTCAGATGAGTATGTCCGGATTCCTGTGGAAGAAGCCATTTTACTGGTCGCCGAGCGAGGATTACCGCGCTGGGCTCCGATTGTGGTCGAGTCGCCGTCACCTGACGATGCTTCGATAGCGCAAGACATTGAAGCGGTTGAGTAAGCAGTTCTATTGTTGCGCTGCATTCTTTTTTCGGTCGAGTGCTTTTTGATCAGATGGGCAGTGCCTCGTGTATATCTGTGACTAATATGAGTAAACGAAATTACAGTCGATTTGCATACCTAATTGGTTGCGTGGCTTTCTGCTTCGCGCTTTTAGCTGATGCCCAAGTTCGGCCTGAAGATGAAGTATTAGAACGCGTGCGCTTTGAGCAGCATTTGGATGCCGCCTTACCGCTTGATGCTGTATTCACTGATCATGATGGACAGCAAGTGGAGCTGGGACACTATTTCGGTGAACGGGCAGTCATCATTGTGCCGATCTATTACAACTGCCCCATGCTGTGCGGCTTGATCATTAATGGTCTGCTTGATTCACTCAAACAGGTAACCTTCAACCCGGGCGAGGACTTCGAAGTCGTCGTAGTGAGCTTTGACCCTACCGAGACGCCGGAATTGGCTGCCGCGAATCGAAACGCTTTCTTGGCGGAATATGATCGGCCCGGAACCGAGGATGGTATCCATTTTTTAGTCGGCGAAGAACGTGAAGTTCGTCGGCTAACAGACACGATCGGCTTTCAGTATGAATGGGTCGATGAGCTGAATGATTACGCCCATGCCAGTGGTGTAGTGCTTTGTACCGCGGACGGCCGGACCTCTCGCTACTTTTTCGGGATCATGTATGCCCCACGCGATATGCGTTTGGGTCTAGTCGAGGCATCAGAAAACCAGATTGGTACGGCCGTGGATCGTATCATGTTGTTTTGCTACATGTATGACCCGGCCAGTGGGACCTATGGGCTACTCATCCATCGCGTAGTCAATACTGCTGCGGCGACTACTGCGCTTGTATTGGGCTCGTTCCTTTTTGTTATGTTGCGCGCTGAGAAGCGACAAATCTCATCAAATAGCGGACATTCTTCATGATGAATCTTTTGGCCAGTTTTATTCCTGCTCAGGCATCTCACTTTGCTGCAGATATCGATCGGTTGTATTTCTTCCTGATCGGGGTCTCGATGTTTTTCACGATATTGATCGGGATGCTGGTCATCTATTTTGTGATACGTTTCCGGCGTCGCTCGGATGATGAGCGTCCGGCACCCACGAAAGATATCGTTGCGCTTGAGATTGGTTGGACGATTATCCCCTTGGTCCTCGTCATCATCATGTTCGTTTGGGGCGCCGCACTATTTTACAAGCAATGGCGACCGCCTGCTGATGCGATGGAAATCCTTGTGACAGGCAAAAAATGGATGTGGAAGATGCAGCATCCGTCCGGTCGCTCGGAAATTAATGACCTCACCGTTCCCGTTGGACGGCCTATCCGGCTGACCATGACGTCCGAGGATGTCATTCACAGCTTCTTCGTCCCTGCGTTTCGAACCAAAGCGGACGTTGTCCCCGGCCGCTACACCAGTTCCTGGTTTTTGCCGACGGAGAAGGGGAGCTTCCATCTATTTTGCGCTGAATATTGCGGAGCCGAGCATTCCTTAATGAAAGGATGGGTACATGTCGTCTCCGAGGAAGAGTACGAGGCTTGGGCGCGCGGTGACGATACGGATGTAGCGATGCTGACCCCAGTTGAAGCCGGTCAGCGATTATTTAATGAGTTGGGCTGCGTGGTTTGCCATAATCCCGCATCGGGTGCAATGGGTCCCCATCTCGCTGGGCTCTTCGGCAGCGAAGTTCGTCTGAACACGGGCCGATCGGTAATTGCGGATGAGGAGTACATCCGCGAGTCGATTCTGGAACCGATGGCGAAGATTACGGAGGGTTACCAACCCATTATGCCAACCTATAAAGGGCAAGTCTCAGAGACACAGGTCATGCATTTGATCGCTTATATCCGCTCTCTATCCGAAGAATAAAGGTACTGAACAGATGAACGACACGTCACCGCCAAAGCGCACACATTACCTGAACGCTCAACATACTGTTGGGTCCTGGCTCTTTACGTTGGATCACAAACGTATTGGCCTCTTGTATTTGGCGACCATCCTGCTTTTCTTCCTACTCGGCGGTATTGCGGCCATGCTGTTCCGGGTTGAGTTGATGACGCCTGATCCCACCTATATGGAGAGCGAGACATACAATCGACTCTTCACGATGCATGGCATCACAATGATTTTCTTCTTCCTGATTCCATCTATCCCCGCCGTATTGGGTAACTTTCTGTTACCGCTTATGCTGGGCACGAAAGACTTAGCGTTTCCTCGTCTAAACTTGGCGAGTTGGTATGTCTTTACATTTGGCGGTCTATTAGGGCTCGGTTCGATCATTTTTGGAGGTGTAGACACTGGGTGGACATTCTACACGCCCTACAGCAGCACCTACGCGAATTCCAATGTCATATTGGCCGCGCTAGGCATTTTTATTGCCGGCTTTGGCTC
The DNA here is from genome assembly GCA_007125875.1 of Kiritimatiellia bacterium. Lineage (GTDB taxonomy): Bacteria > Verrucomicrobiota > Kiritimatiellia > SLAD01 > SLAD01 > SLAD01. Next base: position 44,567 of record SLCI01000094.1, read on the forward strand.
CATCATGACCGGTATTAATTTCATCGTCACAATCCACAAAATGCGTGCGCCTGGGCTGACCTGGTTTCGCCTTCCGCTCTTTATTTGGGCGCATTATGCCACCTCCATCATCATTGTGCTGGGAACACCGGTTATCGCCATTACAATTCTGCTCGTAGCGATTGAGCGCTTGTTCCAGATCGGCATCTTTGATCCGGCTTTGGGTGGTGATCCGGTTTTGTTCCAGCATCTCTTCTGGTTCTATTCGCACCCGGCTGTGTACATCATGATCTTGCCGGGCATGGGTGTGATCAGTGAAATCATTGCCTGCTTTTCGCGGAAGCGCATCTTTGGATATAAAGTTGTGGCCTTATCCAGTCTGGCGATTGCCATCCTGGGCTTCTTTGTCTGGGGACATCACATGTTTGTCAGTAGCCAGTCGATGTATGCCGGCATGATTTTCTCGATCTTGTCCTTCTTAGTCGCGATTCCCTCAGCCATCAAAGTGTTTAACTGGACGGCGACCCTATACGGTGGAGCGATCAAATTGGATACGCCGATGCTGTATGCCTTGGGGTTCATTGGTCTATTTACGGTTGGTGGACTGACTGGACTCTTTCTGGCATCCATGGCTATCAACGTGCATGTGCACGACACTTACTTTGTCGTCGCACACTTTCACTACGTGATGGTAGGCGGAATGGTGATGGCTTTCTTCGGAGGCCTGCATTTCTGGTGGCCTAAGATGACGGGGCGTCATTTCTCCGAGTTGTTCGGCCGAATTGGTGCCGTGACGATTTTTATCGGCTTCAATTTGACCTTCTTCCCGCAATTCATCGTCGGTTATTTGGGTATGCCGCGTCGCTACCATGTCTACCCCGAGGAATTTCAATTCTTGCAGGTGATGTCAACCGGTGGATCGGCTGTATTGGCACTTGGTTACCTTGTGATGGCTGGCTACCTGTTACACTCGCTGGTATTGGGAAAGAAAGCATCTTCGAATCCTTGGCGTGCCGTTGGACTGGAGTGGACCACTCCTTCACCGCCGCCGACCGAAAACTTCACCACTGAACCCTACGTCGACTATGAGGCGTACGATTATACCCGTGAAGAGGTTTACAGGGATGACGCTGACGAGGTGAAGGGGGCATAATTATGGCAGCTGATCAGCACTCACCGCATCTGGCTCATCACTTCGATAGCATGGAGCAGCAGCAGGAATCTTCCTCGCTGGGGATGTGGCTTTTTCTTGCACAGGAAGTCATGTTCTTTGGCGGCCTTTTTGTCGCCTATGCCGTCTACCGATTCAAATATCCTGAGGCTTTCGCGGTCGCCAGCAGCCATTTAAGTTTAGGGTGGGGCGCCTTCAACACCGTCGTGCTGATTTGCAGCAGTCTCACCATGGCGCTGGCCGTACGCGCCGGGCAACTTGGTGACAAACGAGGGATCATCCGTTATCTGCTGGCCACGATATTCCTCGCCAGCGTCTTCCTGGGTGTAAAAGGTGTGGAGTACACTGAAAAGTATAATGATGGGCTTATGCCTGGGCCCGCTTTCGAATATACGCCTGATTTCGATCGCTATACCGTTCCGGTCACCGCAGAAACTGCGCCACCAAATTTTGTGGGCAATGTTCAACTTTTCTTCTCGTTCTATTTCGTGATGACCGGTTTACATGCGCTTCATATGGTGATCGGGATCGGGCTAATGATCTGGTTGATCGTAAAAGCGCTGCGAGATCGATTTTCGAAAGAATACTTTACGCCAATTGAAATGACCGGTCTGTATTGGCATTTTGTTGATATTGTCTGGATCTTTCTCTTCCCCTTAGTCTATTTAGTTTGGAGGCATTGATGAGTTCCTCGACACACATTTCGTCGCTGAAGTCCTACCTCAATGTGTTTTGGACGCTCATGGCGTTGACTTTGCTAACCGTGGTCGTGGCATTTTTTGATCTCGGCCCCTTTAATATCATCGTCGCCGTGAGTATTGCTTCCGTCAAAGCCTACGTAGTTATTCTGTATTTTATGCACGTCAAATACAGCAATCACATCATCTGGTTGACTGTCGCAGCGGGTTTTATCTGGTTTGTACTGATGCTCGGATTAACCATTGCAGACTATGCGACACGTGAGTGGATACCGTATCCTGAAGCTTGGTAAATTGCGGCGTTCATGTGGCTACAATCAGAATTGTTTCCGCGCCTCAAAATAACAGATGAAAACCCTTCGCCCATATTTAGAAATGTCGAAATTGCGCATCGTCAACATGGTGTTGGTGACGACGGCGATTGGATATTTTCTCGGCACATATCATGGGGCAGGGGGGGTATCCTGGTTTCTACTGATTGTGACCTTGCTGGGAACCGGCATTGCCGCTGCCGGGGCGGCTTGTCTGAATAACTATCTCGAACGTGACCTGGACGGCATGATGTCCAGAACGCGGGGTCGTGTTCTGCCAGCTGGTTCAATTACACCTTTGGCGGCCCTTATGTATGGGATTTGCATGACCTTAGGTGGCGTCACACTCTTGGCGATTGCCGTGAATTTACTGGCCGGCTTCATTGTGCTCTTAACCGCATTCCTGTATGTTTTGGTCTATACACCAATGAAACGGTGGACATGGCTGAACACGTCAGTGGGAGCCATACCAGGCGCTTTGCCTCCAGTGACAGGTTGGGCCGCAGCCACCGGCACCCTTGATTGGGGGGCGTGGGCGCTCTTCGGAATACTGTTTGTTTGGCAACATCCACATTTCTATGCCATTGCGTGGATGTGTAAGGACGACTACCGTGAAGCAGGATTCAAGATGCTTTCCGTCGTGGATCCCTCCGGCGCACGAATGTTTCGTCATATCATCATCCATTCGATCCTCTTGCTCTTTGTGGCGAGTTTACCAACGCTGTTTGGCATCACAGGGTGGCTCTATTTAGTGGGATCCGTGATTTTGGGTGGCCTAATGCTTCAAGTAGGACTTCGCTTGCAAAAATCGCACTCATTGCAAGATGCCCGCAATCTATTGAAGGCCTCTGTCTACTATCTACCCGGCATTCTGGTGCTGATCGGCGTAGACCTTTTCATCTGAGACCGTCCCGCTGAAACCATCGGTTGAGCGAATCTATTCGAAAAAGCATTAGAGCCCTATGACCTGGATGGTATATATAAAGTAACTGATTATACCCAGTGGCTATAGCGTTTCGGCTCATTCTCAGGGCAACACAGAGGTTGCCCCTCCGGTACACGCTAAGCAGAACCAGTTACTGCAGAAGCATCCTGGAGGGACGACCTCCGTGTCGTCCTCTTATTGCGGCGAACCCATCTCTTTTCATGCCAAAGTTTTCGGAATGCTTCGGCAGTAACTGCCGCTAATTTAGTGTGTACTGTCGTTAAGATGAGGAAAGCAACAATCCGAAGGCTTAATTGTCTGTGCCTCAATTATGATATCGGGCCCATATTAATGTCGCATAATATATATTATGTAAACTATTATACCTAGATCTAGTGTGCCTGTTAATAAAGTGAATCAAAATGGCCGACTTCCTATACGTCTAGGATTGCGCGAGTGTGGTTTCGTACAACTTGATGTAGCGCTCTGCTGAACGATCCCATGAGAAATCTTCGGCCATGATTCTCCTGCGCGCAGGATACCAAATATCCGTGTCGCGATACCTGGCAATCGCCTCACGAAGCGAGCTCAATAATGCGGCGCCAGTATATTCGGTGAACTTGAAGCCGTTGCCGGTATTATTGCTTGGATCCAGATTGGTAATGGTATCGTCCAATCCGCCGGTCGCATGGACGATTGGTAGTGTTCCATAGCGGAGGCTGTACATCTGATTTAGCCCACAGGGCTCAAACTTTGATGGCATCATGAAAATATCTGATCCGGCCTCAATTTGGTGTGCCAGTGCGTTGTTGTAGCCAATTTGGACCGCAAATCGTTCAGGCCACTTTTTAGCCCAGCTCAGACATAGTTCCTGATACATTTCCAGGCCAGATCCGAGCATTACGAAATAGATATCCTCTTGCATGATGGCTTCCATGGTATTCGCCAAAAGGTCCATACCTTTCTGGTCAACTAACCGCGAAACCATCCCAATCACTGGACGTTTTTCCCAACCCTTCTTCAGGCGAAGCTTCGTGCCCTCCAGCAGGGCTCGCTTACAGGTCAGTTTGCCATCCATATTGTCCGCAGAATAGGACGCTGCAATCAGGATATCCGCGCGCGGGTCCCACTCGCCATAATCGACACCATTAAGGATACCGGTCAGCTTATGCTGGGATTCGGCCAGCACACCCTCGAGTCCTGAGCCAAATTCTGGCGTGAGGATTTCTTTTGCGTAGCGCTCGCTCACGGTGGTGACTTGATGGCACCGCTTAATGGCACCTTTGAGACAATTGATATTGCCGTAGAATTCAAGCTCCTCGAGTGAAAAACAGGAATACGGCAGGCTGCTATAGGGGAAAACACTGCTTGGGAAGACCCCTTGATAAGCCAGATTATGAATGGTAAACACCGTCCGCTCATGCATTTCGCGTCCAATGCCCTGCGTACCATATTCTAAAAAGTAAGGCATGAGCGCGGTTTGCCAGTCATTTGTATGCACGATATCGGCCTGCACATGCAGTGTATCCAACAGCCCGACAACCGCTTTCTGAAAGAATACAAATCGCTCAAAGTTGTCGTCGTAATCACGCTCAGGCAGGCTGTACAGTTCACGACGGTCAAAGAATTCGTCCTTGCGCACGAAGTACGTTGCAGGCCCGGGCTCATCAGCGCGCCAAATCTCTGCTTCCAGAGTCCTTAAACCAACGGGCACTTGAATCCGTATATGGGTGTCAGAGCACTGCAGATTCCCTTCCAGCACACGCCGATACATGGGCATGACGCGCATGACATCTACCCCCTGCCCCATCAACGCGAAGGGCAAGGCACCGCCAACATCACCTAGACCGCCGGTCGAGGCAAAGGGGCGCATCTCACTGGAAACGAATACAACTTTCATGATTCAACACATACGCTAGCCAATACACGCCAGCCGCGATATAGTCGCGACGTCATGTCCAAAGTTACCCCATCGCTTGAACGGCGACTAGTCAATTTAATGCAGTCTGCCGGCTATCAACCGCTTAAACAGCACGAGTTGTTGCGTGCGTTGAATATGAAGTCCGTTACCGGACAGGATATCCGTCATGCGCTCAAATCGCTGGAAGGACGAGGCGAGATTACCCGGCTACGAAAAAATCGGTATGCCCTCCCCTCCCGCGATAATCAGCTCATCGGTGACCTTTCGGTCCATCCCGATGGATTTGGTTTTGTAACGCAATTGGAGGGAGACGATATATTTATTCCCGCTCGCATGATGCACAACGCATTGCATGGTGATCGGGTTGAAGTGATTATTACCCGCTCGGCACAAGCGAGGCGTGCGAAGCAACGCCAGGCTAAAAAGACCGATCGTCCAGATCTCTCGCGGGGCCAGATCGCACGTGTTATTGAAAGACGCTGCACACGACTGGCCGGTCTGTACAAAAAGGCTGCGCGCTATGCGTATGTCATTCCTGATTCTCCACGCGTCGCACTGAATATCCATGTGCAGAAGTTGGCATCGTCAGCGGAACAAGCGAAAGACGGACACAAGGTTATCGTTGAACTCAATGATTGGCCTGACCCGCGTGAGGCATTGACTGGTGTAATCGTGGAAGACCTAGGACCTGCTGATGATCCCGGCGTGGCAATGGCCAGCCTGATACGGGCCCGTGAACTAAATGAGTCCTTTCCCGTATCCGTGGAAAAAAGTGCGAAACGAATGAAAGCAGGTCGCTCAACAATAGCGGATTCAAATCGGCGCGACTTACGGGATGAGTTTCTCTTCACCATAGATCCGGAAGATGCGCGTGATTTTGATGATGCCGTCTCGTTGAAAACATTGCCGGATGGTCAGTGGCAGTTAGGCGTCCACATTGCTGATGTGGCAACCTATGTCGAGGCAGACTCCTATATCGATAAGGAAGCCCAACAACGCGCAACAAGCGTGTATCTCGTTGATCGCGTGATACAGATGTTGCCACGGCATTTGACCGAACACGTCTGTAGCCTGGTGCCGCATGAGGAGCGATTCGCACACACCATCCGTATGACGATCAGTCCACGAGGCCAATTAATGTCCATGGAGTCGTTTCCATCGCGCATCAAGTCGGCCGCCCGGTTAACGTATGACGAAGTGCAGGCACATTTAACCGGACAGACGCCTGAAAAAATCACACCGCCGCTGGGTGAGGCGCTAACACAAATGGACAAACTGGCGAGTTTGCTGCGCCGGCGACGCGCACGCAAAGGTTCCATCTTATTCGAAATGCCTGAAGTGCGCTGTGTTTTGAATGAGAATGGCTTGCCGACAGATATCGTTCCGCGGATCAGCTTTCGGGCCTATCACCTGATCGAAGAGTTCATGCTGATCGCAAATCAAGCAGTTGCGCTGAAGCTATCCGAACATGGTTATCCCACACTGTACCGAATTCACGAACCGCCAGATGATGAACAATGGGAACGCATGGCGGCCGATCTGGCATCATTAGGTTTTACTTTGGCGGATACGACCAGCAAGGACATGAATAAAGTCGCTGATGCTGTGGCAGATTCGCCGCTGGCGCATATCATCAACTTGGCTATGCTGCGGAACTTAAAGCGGGCGACGTATTCCGGTCAGCGCGCTGAACACTTTGGTCTGGCCTTTTCGCATTACCTACACTTCACGTCGCCCATTCGTCGTTATCCCGACCTCATTACACATCGCGTGTTGAAGGCACTCGAACAAGGGGAACCGCCCCCCTACTCCAAGCGAGAGGTCGCATCCATCGCCGAACATTGCTCCCGCATGGAGCGGGAAGCCCAAGAGGCGGAACAAGAGAGCGTGGAGTTAAAACGTATTGAGTATTATGCCCGCCAACTTGAGGAAGGTGCGATTGGGCCGTGGCAGGCTGTGATTACCGGCATGAATGGCCGTGGTCTGCAGGTCGAGCTATTGGACACATTACAGCGCGGCCTGATTCCGTTTTCCCGCCTACGCGACGATCATTATGCGATAAACGCGCAACGCAATCAGGCGGTCGGACGCAGAACCAGAAACAAATGGAAGCTAGGAGATGTGGCTTCTGTTGAGTTATTGCGAGTCGACACAGCGCGCAAGCAGATCGAGTTTTCTTTGGCTGAGACTAACGAATCAGATGAATCAACTTCATCTCCTCGCCGTCGCGCTCGATCTCGAAAACGAAGGCGTTAATGCGCCCACTCATAAATTCCCGGATGAAATACTGGGCACGATTCGGGCTGGTCATAGGCATTGAATTTACCAGCCTAACAATATCGCCATTTTGGAAGCCTGCTGCTTCGTAAAGTGCGTTTTCGCCCAGCATATCGAGCTGAAATCCGGTAATCTCATCTTCATCATCGAATACAGGCGGCATCGCCAAAAATAGCTGAGTTAGCCGCTCCGGATCGTCTTGCAATTCGTCTGCGTATTCGAGCAAAGCGTCGCGCTGCAATATCCAGCGATTTTCGTCAATCCTGCGACCGAAGGCATTCTCCTCCAAAGAAGGCAAGTCCTCAAATCTCAATGGCACTCCGTCTTGAGACATGCTGGGTTGATCACTTGCCGCACCAGCTCGGGGCTCAGCTGAGGCATCGGTAAAGCTGAGCCAGAGATCTTCTTCATCCACGCCTTCCCGCAAAATGATGCGGTCGCGATAGATCTGAACCACTTCGACACCCTCCAAATCGTCTCCTTCACGTACTAGCCGCTGCCGATTCTGACGCAAATCATCGATGATTGCTCGACGCGCGTCGGATTGGGGATCAAGTTGATCACCGGGATAGGCGAAAAACGTGCCGGCCAATCGAAACCGTTGAGCCAAAGGGCCGGCCGTTGGTGTTGGAGCCGCGTCAGTATGGCGAAGCACGGCCCATTGATCAGGAGGTATCAATTCAGACGAACTCCATGAAAAGGTATCCATCGGAGTCGCAGGAGATGACGCAGATTCCTCGGGTGAGATATTTGGCCATGTATAGATCAGCGCAGCAACGATTGCTCCCAAGATGACAATCGCCAAAACGGCGCCCCATCTGCTGATTCGCAACCACTGATAAACCGAAACATTCATATAAATACGATTGGGCTGGCTATAAGCCGGATTCTGTCCCGTTAAACGGTATCGATCATTTATCTATGCAATCAACCCGGAACTTCATTTGCCGAAGCAAAAGTGAGGCGGGCCGCCTCTCGCTCCCTATTTGATCTTGCTCCAGATGGGGTTTACCCTGCCCCCTTCGTTGCCTCCGGGGCGGTGGTCTCTTACACCACCTTTTCACCCTTACCTCGACATTCGCCTAACGGCGCGGTCGAGGCGGTATATTTTCTGCGGCACTTTCCGTCCCTTTCGATCTAGCGAAAGGTCCTCCCGTTCTTAGCGAAAGCATCCTGCCCTATGGAGTCCGGACTTTCCTCCACGCGTCCAAAAACGCGCAGCGATCGACCGCCAACCCAATCAATTTAAAATGTACGTCTTTACGGAATGTTATACAACATTCGGCCGCAATACATACAAAGCGTCATACTATCCAAGCGCCTCGCATCATGCGCCGCTTGTGGAGGCAGTTTCATGTGACAGCCCCCGCACGCCCCGTTCTCGACCGAAACAACGGCAAAGTCTTTGAGGTGTGCAAACAAGCGGTCATAACGCGATAACCATTCAGGGTCCATGGCCTCTGCCAAGTTCGCCCGATCCGCGTTGACTTCATCGAGCTCCTTTTGCAGGTTGGCGACGCGCTGCTTGAATTGCTCCATATCAACCGCGACGACCTGCTCTTCTTCCTTGAGCGCTGCCTGCTTGGTATCACATACCTGCTCTAGCTGCTCCAAGGCCTCCATGATATCAAGCTGCCGCTCCTCGAGTGCGGCGATTTCTTTGGTCTGAGCTTCAATCTGTTTTTCAAACGCCTTGTAGTCGTCGTTGTTCTTGACCTCAAACTGTTGTTGACGGAACTTTCGAATCCGCTCTTGCCTCTGTTCAATCTGAGATTCGATATCTTTTTGTTCGAGGCCTTTCTTGCGAATGTCCTCTTCGGCATCATGAAGAGCCTTCTTGTGAGAGTCGAGTTGGGCCTCGATTAGGCGCTGACGTTGTGGCAAATCCTCAATCTCTCGTTCGAGCCGATTGATTCTCCGATCACGATCTTGAATTACAAGTAAATCTTCAATTTTTGATGACACGAACGCTCCTTTGAGTATGAATCCTCGGTACTCTAAAGAGCGTACCGATGCAAGTCAATCAGGCGTTCGCCTCAATCTGCATACGCCAAGACTTCGCCTCCGCGCTTTCTACGGCTGCCGCAGCTGCAATGCGATGGCCCGGTATCCACAGAATTTCTTCGCGACAAACGATTAATGGGATGAGATGCCGCAGGTCGCGTGAAATTTTGTTATCCGTAAATATGTCCTGCACCTTGCGTCGTCTGCCGCCCACCGGATGAAAGCGGTCACCGGGTCGCCAAGCTCGCACGGACAGTCTATCCCTGCCGATATAGCGTGCGGAAAGGTATGCCGAAACTGGCCAAATACCCATGCCATAAGCGGGTTCACGTCCGAATCCCTTCGCCTGCTCTACCGCGATCGTGACGGAGAAGTTTTGCAGTGGTGTGATGCCCGGTTTCTCCAGCTGAATGATATCGTCATTATGACGATCTGCGCGATTATCTGAGTGCATCGGCAAAAACAAGAGACGATCATAGGTGCGCCGTGCGGTCCCCCACCCTAGCGAACTTTCCGCACTACCAGAAGACGTTGCACAGAGTGACAGCACCTGAGTCACATCCGAGGCAGAGGGCGTTGACGGCCCTTTTTGACACTGCTCTTGCAGCCAATACCGTACGACCAACACTTGCTTCGATTCCGAAAGCTTGCGAAGGGCGACCAAGTCCAGTACACGCCCCTCTCGGATACACTTCATGAGATCGGCTGCGATTGTCTCTCTCAATACTGACTTCTCATGGCGCAAATTCGTTGCCGTGCGTGAGAGCACGTTAACCATTTGAGGATTGAACCGAGCAGACAAAAGCGGAAGCAGTTCTGCACGGACACGATTGCGCATGAATGACGGGTCACTGTTCGTCGTATCCTCTCGCCACTCCAGACCGCGCCGATGCAAATATTCGATCAATTCCTTTTTGGGGACTGACAACAAGGGACGAACAATCAGTAGCCCATCGCGACGAACCATAGTCTCCATACCCGAGAGTCCGTCTGAACCTGTGCCACGCAGCAAATTGAGTAAAACGGTCTCTGCCTGATCATCCTGTGTGTGACCCAGTGCAACGCAGTCATACTTATGACGTTTGACCAGCTCGGTGTAGAATTGATAGCGCAACTGGCGTGCCGCCATCTCTACTGAAAGCCCAGGTTTGCCTTTCGCAGTTGCCGCTACGTCTACGCGGCGCGAATGAACCTTTATGCCTCGTTGCTTGCATTCTGCTTTGACCCAGCGCGCATCCGCTGCGCTGGCTTTGCCTCGCAGGCCGTGGTCTAAATGTGCAACCGTAAGCTTCCAACCATTCTTTTGCGCCCCCTCTTGTAATAGCGCAAGCAAGGCCATTGAATCGGAACCACCGGATACACCAATCAGTATACGCGCTTCGCGCGGAAGAATGCCTTGTTCAACGATGTGCCGCAGTAGTTTGGAGTAATGGCCCATCTGGCTTCACGCCTCACGACGGCGTAATACGCTCCAACCCACCCATATATGGAATGAGCGCTTCGGGAATCGCTACGCTGCCGTCTGCTTCCTGATAGTTTTCGAGAATGGCAACAAATAACCGAGCCAGTGCCACGCCTGAGCCATTTAACGTGTGGACAAGGCGAGGTTTTCCACCCTCTGGACGGTGTCGAATGCGGGCGCGACGAGCTTGAAAATCTTCGAAGTTGCTGCAGGAAGATACTTCCAACCAGTCCTGCTGACCGGGCGCCCACAATTCAATATCGTAGCAGCGCGCGGCCGCAAAGCTCAGATCACCGGTACACAATTCCCGAATTCGATAATGCAGACCGAGTCGCTGTAAAATCGTCTCAGCATGGCCCAACAGCAACTCGAGTTCGTTGTACGAATTCTCCGGCTCAACAAATCGCACCAACTCGACTTTATCAAACTGATGAATTCGAATCAGGCCGCGCGTATCCCGTCCCGCTGCACCCGCTTCACGCCGGAAGCAGGGTGTGTAGGCTACGAAGCCAATCGGTAACTCACCGTCAATGATCTCGTCCCGGTATAGATTGGTGACAGGCACTTCTGCGGTGGGAATCAGATAGAGCGAATCGGCCGGAACCGTGTACATGTCTTCGGCCATCTTGGGCAACTGTCCCGTTCCCGTCATCGTTTCCGTATTGCACATAAAAGGCGGACTGATTTCCGTATAGCCATGCTCACGCGTATGCATATCCAGCATGAACTGAATCAGTGCGCGTTCCAGCTTCGCCCCTACGCCGGTGTAAACGACGAATCCCGCGCCACTGAGTTTTGTGCCACGCGCAAAATCAACCAGACCGAGGCGCTCGGCCAGCTCAACGTGCGTGGTCGGGTCAAAATCAAATGAAGGAGCCTCGCCCTCTGTTCGCACCAATACATTGTCCGCATCGTCAGCGCCGATCGGCGTGTGCGAACTGGGTAGATTCGGTATCGTCAGCAATCGTTGGGTCAGTTCCTGATCAATTGTTCGGATACGCTGATCAAGGTCACTGATCTGCTGGCCCAAAGCGCGCACCTGTGCTTGCACGGCCTCGGTATCTTCACCAGCCTTCTTGCGTTGGCCAATTTCCTTTGATGCCGTATTACGCTCCTGTTTCAGCCGTTCGACCTCCTGCAAGCCGTTGCGGCGCTCTTGATCTAACGCCAGTAGACCATCCAAATCGACCTCTGCGCGCCGATTGGCCAAAGCCGTCCGAACCGCATCAACATTTTCGCGAATAAAACGAATATCTAGCATGCTTCAACTCTCAACTAATAATGCGACTAGTCCCGAACGATTAAGAATGGGCTGTCTGCGAATAAGGATACGCCACGTGCCACGGCATTTTCTTGCACCCGCTTTAGTGAGGGCGGATCGAAATTTCGTCCCATCGCATCCAACTCTTCGATGGTGCGATATGCCCACAGCGCCGAGTGCGGGTTAGGAACGAGTGGCGCATCGAACAACAGCCCGTAAGCGCGCATCGTTAATTTTTCCAAGCGGCGCAACAAGGTTTCTTCATCATCCGTCCAAATAGCACCGGCGTTTATAATCGCAATATCCAGATCGTAGTTATAGATCGAATGCTCAGAGAACGGATTGGATTCCGCGACGATGATGACCCATGCGGCATCCGTAGCATACCCTTGATCCACGATCGCGGCGGGCAAATCGGCCAGTGCGGCAATATCATCTGGCTGTTCCAGGTCCCGTATCTGTACAGGCAGTGCTGCATTCCATTCAACAAAGTGACGGATACGCTCGAGCTGATCAGATGATAAATCGCCTACCACCGAAAGGCCCACACTTGTTGTCGACGCAGTCTCCGCTACGTGGTCATTGCTCCACGCACCTTGGCTTAACCCAATAACGACCAAGGCAAACAACCAATAACGCTTCTTCATAAAGTGATAATTCTCCAGCAATACTTCTAAACACCTAACGTGAGCGCGGATGATATGCGCAACCCGTCGAAAATGCAAATAGCCTATCGCATCCGCGGTTCATCTATCAGCACGGGTTCGATCCCTATATGTCGCACAAAAAGTTGGGCACCATTGACTGGCTCTCCGCCACCAATCGTGATGATCGACTCGCCCGGCGATAAGGTAAGTCGTTTCCGTTGTTCTGCAAATTGTTGAGCAGGAAACGTCCACATCGTTCGATCGCCAATCCGGACGCGTCTCTGACTCGGAACAGCGGCTCCTTGCACGAGCAGCTCAACCTCTATGGGCGCATCCGCAAAATTATAGAGATGTAGATACGCCGAGTGATCCAGCACGCGATATTCCTCCGAAAAGTTTCCGGTTTGCTGCCAGGGTTTAAGGTAGCCCCAGCCTTGCCCATAACGAATCCACGTCTGGTGTCCCTGCGCCTGCTTTCGTTGCACTTGGTCCTCGGGCAGATCAAAAAAGAGATCGATGACCAACCGATTGGTCATGGGCTCATGAAAGTCTGTAACCGATACGAAGCCCCTCTCCCGTAGCCATAAACCGGGAGTATTTTTGATTACGGCATGTTGTGAAAAATAGGATGCAGGCCATTCCCAAATGCCTTCTCGTCGCCAATGATTTTTCGTTAATCGTAAGAAGCCCTGTGCACGACCTTCTTCGATATAACGCCGTGTAACCTCTCGCCAGCGATTCTGTAAATAGGCTTCATAGGGTTCATCCGGCACGGTAAACGTGACATGGACATTTGTGGTGGCATGAGTCGCCATCTCGTTCCATGGCTCAAACCAGCGATCAACAACGACCACAGAGCCCGGTGCCAATACCTCGTCCAGCTGAGCTTGTAGAAGCCGATACGGCGTCGGTTTACCATCTAAGTGAATAATGTGCCAGGCCGGCAACCAGAACGCGCCAGCCAATATGACAGCAAAGCCTGTGATGACTGCTCCGGACACTCTACTGGACGGAATTAAGTGTTTTAGCGCGTGCACGATCATGACGCTGCACCAGATGATAAATAGTGGCCAATACGAGGAGAAGTACACGACCTTCGCTGCCCCACCGCCAACCAGCGAGACATAGGCCAGACCGCCGAGTAACCCGACCAGGAACAACAGTGTCAGATTGCGAATAGCTTGATCAGTACGCCAGCGTGCACGCGCCACCACGATGAAGGCTCCGATGGCTAGCGCTACCAGTAACCAGCCGAACCAATTCGCGCCACCGGCGAAAAATGGTAGCAACCGACTCAGGACCCAAGCCAACTCTCCGCCAATGTGTCCCCCTCGTTCCTCAACCGATAAGGCTTCTTGCACTGCTCGAATAATCCAGCGGGCCATTAAGGCCGCGAGCACAAGACTGGCTATGCCGAAGTCGCGATAAAACGCAGAACGTTGATCCGCTGTCAGCTGCTTGACTGCAATCGTGAGTAGAAGGCCCCATTGGACGGCCGCAAACATCCAAAACGAGAGATGCATGTGACATGCGAGTAGCAGCCAGAGAGCCCACCAAA
>SLCI01000175.1 GCA_007125875.1 Kiritimatiellia bacterium
CTGCTCTATATTGATCAGTTTTCTCAACGCAAGTTGTTCTTTCGCCGCGTACGCGTGCCGCCGTTATTGTGGGTATTCTGGGATCACATCATTATTAACCATTCCATTCGCAAAATGTTGCGCTGCTTTGTGATCGACGGTGAGGCCAAGATTCTGCAAGGCCGCCAAGCATTGGTGAAGATTAAGGAAATGCGCGAGATGGCGGAGGCGTGGGGGCTCCCTGCGCGCGACCTGGAGTTCCAATACGACACCTTTGCCATTCTGGCCGCTAGCCGCGCCTATTTCTTTCGACCTTTCGACAAGGCCATTGCACGGGATCTGCGCCAAATGACCCGGCGCTATCGCAAGAAGTATGCGTCACGCTATGTCATTCTGCTGAACTTCGAGCCGGTCCGTCTGTCGCGTCGCCGCATCAAGCGTTATCTCGATCTGTTGCTGCGCGATCAACGCGGATATCGCTTCATCGATTTAATCTTCACGATTCGCTTGTTATCGTGGTTCTATCCCGTGGTGCGGCGATTCAGTCGCAATCGCATGCCCTCCTTTGCCGAACAGCAGGCGATGGGCGTGGAAACGTTGTTCCGATAGTGGTCACGATATAATGAGTATCTGAACAAGTAGTTCGGTCTGCTCATTTCTTTATTTTGACAAGGCCCTGATGTTTCCGTACTACTCTGGGCCAGAAAGCGCGTATGAAAACCAATCGCAATGCTGGGTATTTGTATTTGTTGTCATTCTTAGAGGGTGGCTGCGTCATGGCATCCGAACTAATCGGTGCCAAGATGCTGGCGCCCTATTTCGGTACTTCCCTCTATGTCTGGGCTTCGGCCTTGGGTATCACACTTGGCGGGTTAATGGTGGGTTACTTTCTGGGGGGATTTTGCTCTCGCCGCACGTCCGATAACCTTTCCGCATTATACCTCGTCTTGATTTCAGCGGCGGCTTTCCTGTTTCTGATGCCGTTTACCAGTCGTCCCGTGATGACCTGGGCCTTGGGGCTGCCGCTCCAGTGGGGGGCCTCATTGTCGCTATTGGCGTTCATGTTCCCGCCATTGGTCTTTATGGGCATGGCATCGCCATTGATCATCAATGTGCTTACGCGGGATCCGAAGGATGCCGGGCGTTGTGCCGGAAACATCTATGCGATTTCCACACTGGGCGGAATTCTCGCCACATTCCTGTTCGGTTTCTACATCATCCCCGAATTCGGTATTTCCCGGCCGGCCATGATCAGTGGCCTTTGTTTGGCGATTCTGCCCTCCATTTCCCTCCTGCGACGTAAGCGCAAGGTGGGGGGGCTCGCGGCCTGCCTAGCCATGTTCTTGACGTTGACATTTGTCCCAACGCCCGGCATGGCCCATACGAGTGGGGGCGTGATCGTCTACTACTCCGAAGGTGTAATGGGACAATTGAAAGTAATCGATCGAGAGCTTCCCGGTGATGGCGAGGTCATGCGCAGCCTGATGGTGAATAACACGACCCAGACGACGGTGTTGCGCGATGCGCCCTTACACCATCATTTTTGGCCCTACTCACAGCTCATTGAGTACTTGGCCTCGGCATACTCGCCGGGAAGTCATGTGCTGCTGCTGGGGATGGGGGGCGGGACGCTGGTGCACAGTTTTGAAGCGCTCGGATTCCAGCAGGATATTGTAGAAATCGATCAGCGCATCAAGGATGTGGCGATTACTTATTTTGGCCTGCATGAGCGCTATGACGTCATCATTGATGATGCCCGGCATGTGGTTCGCATGGCGCTGCCCGGTCGTTACGACCTGATTGTCTATGACGTGTTCAAGGGGGAGTCGGCACCCCATCACATCCTCACGCAGGAAGCACTTGGCGAGGTCGGGCGCGTGCTAAACGCCGATGGCGCTTTGCTGATCAACTTCTATGGATACCTTGATGGCGATGTGGGGAGGCTAACACGTTCGGTTGCCAAGACGCTCCTGAACAGTGGGTTTGAGCTTTCGATTTACATGACCCCGGGTCTGCCGGATCAGCGTAATAGTATCATGGCCGCCTGGCGGGAAACGCAGCCTTCACCCTTTGAACGGTCGAAGCTCGGGAGGGGGGAAATGCGCCTGGCTTACGACCCGGGGCCTCGGCCATTGCCACACCTCGGTGATGCCGTAGTGCTGACAGATGATCAACCACAGCTGAGACTCTTCGCCAATGCCGCCATGCAGTGGCGACGACTTAGTAACGCGAATCTGTTGAGCCACGTCAACTGACGCGAGGCCTTTTCAGAAGGAGCTCATTCTCAAGTTGACAACCACGCGCAATCTGTATAAAGTGCGACCATCTTGCATACACTTCAGATAGAAGTGTGTGTATGGCGAATGAAGAGAATACACTATGAATATATTCAAAAACTTGAAAATGGTCGGTTTTGCATGTGTTGCTTTGCTCCTGAACGGCTTGGTTGCGCAGGCTGGTCCGGGAGGTGGCGGTGACACCGATGCGCGCCTGACGGCGTTGGAAAATGACGTAGCAGCCCTGCAAGGGCAGTCCGGCACCTTGGGTGACGATGTCGCGGCCCTTGGGTCGGATGTCGGCTCCTTGGGATCAGAGGTCGATGCCTTGGGTTCGCAAATCAGCGCGTTGGGCGGTGCCAGTGATGCTAGCGTAAGAAGGCTGGCGGCCCAGCAACGGTTGTCAACCGCCCAGAGCATGGCACTCATTGAGCAGAATCGGGTTAATATCGAGCGCCTGAATCGGGACATACGTCGGGTCAAATCAAGGGCCTACAGTGGTGTGGCTGCTGCAGCGGCCTTGGATGCCTTTATCACCCCCTCAGGTCCCAACAAGACAACGCTGATGGCCGGTGTCGCGCACTACGAAGGTGAAAGTGCGGTGGGTGTAACGGCAACGCATCAACTGGGTATCAAGAAGCTCGAAGAACAACGTGTCTTCGTCAATGGAGGTATCTCATTTACTTCCGAGGAAACGGTGCTTAGTCGGTTCCTGGCTGGATTTGAATTCTAGTTCGAATGCGTAAGGTGACTTACCTTAAAGGGCCACGCCTGCTCGGCGTGGCCCTTTTGATTTATCTCGCGGGCGCAACATCGGCCGAGGCTGAATGGCTCGATGAAATTGTTTTTCGGGGCGACTTCCCGTTCAAAGCGTCGCGGGCCCGTGAGCTGACCGGCCTGCATCCGGGAGAGGCCTTCGATGCGGATGCGGCGCAGGCTGCCGCCGAGCGCCTAATGGAGGCATGCCGGCGGCGCTATTATCCTATGGCAACGGTCGAGTGGACGGTCCTGTTCGAAGAACAGGGCCACGCCCGCCTCATCTTTGACGTCGATCCCGGTCCCGAAGGCCGGTTAAAAGAGTTGCAGTTTGATGGCAATGCCGCGCTTTCGTCCGGCCAACTGGCCTCTGCTGTGACGACACGTCCACGTCCAGGGTTTCGAAATTGGCTGACGGGGCGTGATGCGTTGATGGTTGAGCATCTCGCAGAGGATCGGGAGAGATTACTCCAGCTCTACCGCGAACTTGGCCATACGGAAGTGGAGATTGGTCCGGCGGAGGTGGAGTATGTTGACGCGCTAGATGGGTTTCGTATCATCTGGCCCATCCTGCATGAGGGGCCGGTCTATACGGTTGGCTACATCCGCTTCAGGGGCGATGCCTTGCCCGCCACCGAAACATTACGCGCGATTATCGCGCTGGATACCGGAGCGCCCTATGCGCCCCTGCGTGTCGAGGCGGCCCGGCAGCGCTTGCAGGACTATTTTTACTATCGGGGACATGCCTTCGCTGAGATTGATCTCGCGGTGGAGTTGCTCGAGGAGCAGCAGCGTGCCGACTTGACCTTTCAGATTGCTGCCGGAACCAGACCACGTTTGCAGGAGATCTCCATCATCGGCAACAGGGTCACCGCGGCGCGCGTGATTCAACGTGAAATACCGGTTTCACGAGGGGGTGTCTTCGACGCCGCGGCCCTCGAATGGGCGCAGCAATCACTCTCGAGTTTGCCCCTGTTTGAGCAGGTGGAGTTGACCAAGATCGGTAGTGCGGAGGCGGAGGTATTTGATCTCGTCGTTACGGTGGAGGAACGAAGGACCGGGCGCGCAGAAGCCGGTTTCAGCTATGGTGAGGTCGAAGGCAGCGCCTTTTTGATCAACGTCGTCGAGCGCAATTTGGCGCTGCGACCACCGTTCCGCGGTCAAGCGCTGGAGGCGAATTTGGGCCTTACGGCCGGCTCCCGGATTTTGCGGCTTGAGACAGGGCTGCGCAATCCGCGGGTCGGCACAACATTCTGGAGCGTGGACGGGAATATTTTTTACGAAGACAATCAATTCCTCAGCGATGATTACGACCAGCGTAGTCACGGCGGACGTTTGCTGGTGGGGCACCCCATCGGACGGACTCAGCGGCTTAGCACGGGCTACATGACCACCCGCTATACCTTGTACAATCCCGCCACATTCTTGACCGAGGAAGGAGGCACTTTAGATGCTGATGTGCATCTGACATCCTGGGTCGCGACCTGGAGCATGGACCGGGTTGATCAGTCGTTCCGTCCGACGCGTGGAATCCGGTCCCGGGCCACGACAGCGCTTGGCAGCCGCCATTTGGGCGGTGATACTGATGTGATTCAAGCGGTTGCTGACCTAGGACTCTATTTTAATCCTTATCGCGAGCACGTAGTCATTCTGCGCGGTGGGATAGAATCGGCGGATGCATATGGCCAGACGGATGAAGTCCCGTTGATGCTTCGTCTATTTCTCGGCGGCAGCCGTAACTTGCGTGGTTTTGCATATCGAACCGTCTCGCCCCAGAATGAGCTGGGCCGTCTGGTAGGCGGGGAGAGTGCATGGTGGGGGACACTGGAGTACCTATATCCACTGTTCACGCGTATGGATGTGGCTTTTTATTTCGATATCGGCGATGTTAGCGACCAGCCGTTTTCATTGGCCGGGGATGGTCCCGTCAGCAACAGCGGAGTGGGCTTTCTCGTTCGGGCGGATAATTTCCCGATTCGCTTTGATATAGCGACGCCGCTCAACACGCTGGATGGCGATCAGGAAAATAAAGTCGGGAGAACAAGAATCTCCTTTTCGGTCGGATATCTATTTTAGAAGGGAAGAGGTTAACAGATGACGAGATACGTTTGCAGCAGATTGATGGCCCTGTTGATTTTCACTGGTTCGCACTGCGCTTATGCTCAAACTCCAGAAACGGATGCTCGACCCGATCCGGAGATACAGGACGACGAGGCGAGAGCGGCAGAGCTGTATACCTTTACCCTGCACTCTGTCCCGTCCGGCGCAGAGGTGTATCGGCTGTCGCCCTCCACGGGCGAGGCCGTCTTGATCGGTCAGACCCCGTTGGTATTCCCGCTCGAAATTCAGCGGGTCGAAGCGGATGGTTTGAGGGGCGCGTTCGGGCGGAGAGTCTTGGAACCGGTCGTCTCGGACGAGTTGCCGCTATCGTTTCGCGAAACGGATGAGCATGCGATCGTGGCTCTGCCTCAGCTGGAATTGAGGCATCCTGCTTACCAGCCGGAAGCCGTTGAGTATGAATGGACGTTTCCGCCTCGTATGCGGGTACGAGGACAGGGCCTCCGCGTTGAGCCGGTCCCGTCTGCACATGAGGTCACCGTTTATTTTCGGGACCCGACCGCGCCACAGCACTCGCTCTCGGTGACCATTGAGTCGTCCTCAAGCAAGGCGCGTGTCTATACCGTGCTGGCGGATGAGAGTATCGGACAGCTGATTGGAACGACGCCGTTGACCAGTGTTGTCCATTTTGCCGAAGTCCGATCGTCCGAGGGAGAGGTGGTGAATTGGAAGCGCTGGAATCCCGATCACGCGGGATTATGGACGCACAATCCGGCCGGCGAACTTTATCTGAACGCTTATCTAGTAGTGGATGGGTATGAGCCGGAACGTTTTCACAACCGTTGGGTGGCCCATATGACCGCTGAACCTGAACAAACGGCGAGGGTCGTCCTGCAACCCCTGCGACGCGATCAACCAGAAGCCGACTTTCTACTACAGGTGGATTCGCTTCCCGCCGGTGCCGCGCTGTATGCAGTTCGGGCGGACGGGTCGTGGGGGCGCAATATCGGGAATACGCCGCTACAGATCAAAGTTGGCTTTGCAGAAGATCTGGAGGAGCTGTCTCCCGGCCATGTTGTTCACGGCGGCTGGAGTATTTGGGCGCCGGAAGAGATTATCCGCTGGCGCACGGATCAGAGCGATGTCACGTCCTTCTATTTGATTGCAGCGGTCTATAAGGAAGGGTTTGCAACGGAGCAGATTGTTCAACCACTGTTTCAACTGCATCCTGAGCTGCCGTATCCAGAAGAAATGGTACTCACCATTCCTTTGCTCCGACCCGAACAAGCCGCTGCGCGCGATGCTCAGCGCCAGCAGTCAGAACGGCCGGGCTCCCGAACAGGTGCAAGCGGTTTAGCGCAGCCGGGACGCCGGAGTACCCCCTCCTCGTCACCACAAAGGGAGGGCGCTTCGGGCCAACCAACGGTCGATTATATTTGGAGAGCCCCGAGTGCGCCGCAACCGCAGGCGAGCGATCACCAAGAGCCCGAGACATTGACGGAAGAAGCACCCGGGCGAGCGGGACTGCTATCGCGATTCCGACGGTAAAACGGGGGCTGAGAACGGCGCAGTTCCGCTGCTTCCGCCTGACCCAGTCGGACTTTCCAATGATTGGAAAATCGGCCCAAAAAGTTCCAACGATTGGAAAAACGCTGAAAAATTCTTCCAATGATTGGAAGTGAGAGCGCAGGGGGGAGAGCGATTATCGCTTATAGGCTACCCGTTTGCTGGTCTGCGGCGGTGCGCCAGGCTTCGGCTGCTGCTTCGGTATCGCCCAGGGCTTCCAGAATGTGGGCAAGCGTATCCCAGAAGGCGGCGGCATTCGGTTCGCGCTCGATGGCGTTGCGCGCATAGAAGAGGGCATCGTCGTGGCGACCCTGTTGATAGAGAATCCAGGCGAGATTGTTATAGGCAATCGGGAAGGGTCGCGTACCGACGGTACGGAGCAGGGCGGATTCCGCCAGCACGTGTTCGTCCTGTTGATAGTAGTAAACGCCTAGCGCAAAGTTGCCCCACGGGTTCCAGGGATCGATCCCGAGCAAATTGCGAATGCGGTCCAGCGCTTCCGTTCCGGTCTGGTCAAAGTGCAGATCCAATTGAATCAATGCTTCCTGAATCGCGATATTGAGTGGCCACAGGCGATGCGCTTCATCGAAATGCTGCTGCGCACCGGTAAAGTCGCCTTGTTGCATGGCACGGTAACCAAGCGCCATCAGTAACGGGGCCCAGCGCTCGTCCCATCGCTCCATCTGATCGAGTGCCTGTCGTAGTTGCTGTTCGTCGCCGGCCTCATGCGCCAGCGTGCCCAACAGCATCCAGGCAGCCCGCGATGCGGGATGGTCACGGGTGGCTTGTGTGGCGAGGTTCATCGCTTCGTCGAGATCCCCTCAGCAGATGGGGATGCCCGTTAAAATATAAAATAAGTCCTTGCCTCGGTAGGGTCGCTTTGGTATTCGTGGGGCATGGCAAGGAAGGCGCGTATCCAGTTTCCGGGGGCTTTGTATCATGTCTTCAACCGGGGCATCGACCGGCGGGATTTGTTTTGGGATGACCGGGATCGGTACTACTTCTTGGACAGTCTTGCCTTGGGCGTCGAACGGTTTCACGTCGAGATTCATGCCTATTGTTTGATGTCCAATCACTATCATCTGCTGCTGGGCACGCCGCTGGGCAACCTTAGCCACTTCATGCAGAGCGTGCAAACGCGTTACGGAGGCCACTTCAATTTCTGCCATCGGCGCAGCGGTCACGTTTTCCAAGGTCACTATAACGCCAAACTGGTCGAGGGTGACGAGTACCTGCTGGCCATGAGCCGGTATATTCACCTCAACGCGGTTCGCCTGCGGAAGAATGAGAAGCGGCCGTTGAAGGACATCGTGGAGGAATTACGCGAGTATCGATGGAGCAGTTATCGGGCCTATATCCGCCGGGCGAAGCGCGAGGACTGGACGACGTACGAAGCCGTCGAGTCGCATGTGGCGGAGTTGATGGGGAAGCGGCGCGGAGCGTATCGGGATTATGTGGAGCGGGGGCTGGTCGAAACAGACGAGGATCTGGAGGCCTTGCTGCAA
>SLCI01000045.1 GCA_007125875.1 Kiritimatiellia bacterium
ATGCACGTAGTGACCATCAGAACTGTCGGACGATCCGGTCGTTCAATTGGTGGCATATGAACCGGATGCTTGCGAATTGGACGGCCAGATGACATGGCCAAAGGTTTATGTGTGCGGAGATGGTTTGGCAAGTTTCCATTTGCTTTATTAGATCGCGGCGTCGCAGAGCTCCGCCCTCCAAAATGACCATCACGCTTTGGCTCACGTATGGAGGGTCGAGCTCCGCGAGACCGGAGGCCGCACAAGAGTTTGCATTTGCCCATGCAAGATCGCGGCGTCGCAGAGCTCCGCCCTCCACATGGGGTCCAAATCGCTCATTAGAAATTCCTTGCGGAGAACTGATTGCCCCTGTGCATCCTCCACGGCCTTACAACCCCGCGCTTGACTCGGTCAATCGTCCTGCTACGCTGCGATCAGTTCCTTGTCAGAAAAATATTGGTTAAGCAAACGGAAGTTCCGTGAAAATCGGACGCGGTCGCGCCGCTGTAACCAGCTACGAGTTCCATAAGTCACTGTTCCTTTGAGGGAATGGGAAGACGGGGCGAGGTTGAAGCTGGAAGCCAGAAGACGTGCTTAATCTAAGTCAGTTAATCGACCTGAGTTCAGGTCTGGAGTCGTTCCGCGCGGAATCGGAAAATGCACGTTTGCTCATTATTTTCGTTTATCGCGCACGCTAAGGCGTGCGCTCTTTTGTTGTGCCTATGCATCGGAGGTACAACTGCTTGGGCCATTCATCCGGAACCTTATGACCCGGACCCGCTAGACTTTGCTGTCGAGGTGATCTCCTATGATTCGGGGACGGGCGTGGGGTCGGATTGGATTACCGGCGAATCGTTCACCAACGCATTGAACGCACTCGGCCGACCGACTGTGGATACCACTGCACACGGTTCCGGCGTAGATCCCGATTGGATCTTACCCGTGGTGCCCGTGTGGCCCGCTTATCGGGCGACCGAACTCGTAACGATCGGTCAGGGTGGTCACTTGATTTTGAGGTTTGGGCGACCTGTTTTCGATCACCCCCATAATCCCTTTGGTCGTGACTTCATTATTTTTGGTAACGCATTGCAGACAACGGCTCCGACGTCCGGACTATGGATAGAAGATCCTGCTTCTGCGTCATTAATCGGTAATGTTTTCGAGGAACCGGGTATTGTCTCGGTTAGTCAGGACGGCACCAATTGGTTCACTTTCACAAACGGTCCGTTCGCCGACACCTTTGCGCCGACGTTAGGCCGCATCTATGATCCGGATGATCCCGCTGAAATCGGAGACTGGAACGAGTGGTGGAGTGCACCGACCAATCCGACTTGGCCGCTTGATCCCGCGCTTGTAGCCACGAATCTCGCTGGCCGTAGCCTCGTTGAGGTGGCGCAGATTTATGGTCATTCGGCGGGTGGCACAAGTTTTGACCTTGGCGAGTTGGATCTGCCCATTGACCCGGCGACCGGCTGGAAATGGATTCGGTACATCAAGATTGAGCCGCAGGAAGGAGCGGGCATTACTCCTGAGATCGATGCCGTTGCCATCGTCTCTCCTGCCTCGGATTATCAACGTTGGCACTTGGAACAATTCAGTTGGGAAGAGCGTCTGGATTCGGCAATCGGCGGCGATCTGGGGTTTGGTACCGGTCACGGCATGCCCAATGTGTTGGCTTACGCGTTGGGCCGCGATCGAATTCAAGAGGGCGATCCCAGTCCGCCCGCAATGAATTTGTTGCACGCATCGGATGAACACGCGTTACGGATTCAATTCACCCGCCGTACGAATGATTCACCCGTGCAGGTAGTGTTGGAGTCGACTCATGATCTGGGGGATGCCGAAGGCTGGTCGACCAACAACGTTATCGGCGAGATCACGGCTTGGCCACATGAACCGGGCACAGAAACCGTTGAGTTGAAGGTGCCTTTGCACGAATCGTCAGACTTCGACGCATATCGGCTGCGAGGAGTTTGGCGATGAAGCGGGCGGGTTTTACGGTGGTCGAGCTGCTGGTCGTGATGACGATGGCGCTGCTATTGATGGCGATCGCTTATCCCGCTATTCAATTCGGCGTGGAGGAAGGGCGCCGGATTGGATGTCTCAGCAATCTGCGCCAAATGGTTGCGGCGGCCTACACCTATGCGGCCAATAACGATGGCCGTTTCCCGCCGGGCGTCGCGTATGAAATGGATGGTCGACGTTCAGCCGTTCATGCTTGGGATTTCAGCACGGTGCGCGATTGGGATCAAGGCGGTCAGCCGGAAGTGCGGCCGGGTCTGCTCTGGGAGGGGGCCGGTGATCCGCGCGTGCAGCAATGTCCATCGTTTCGTGGCGATGCCAATTGGGCGGGTGATCCCTATACGGGATACAATTACAATGTGAGTTACGTTGGGCACGGTGCCGGCGAGGCGATTACGAAGCCCATCCGGCCCGGCCAAATTCGTAACCCGTCCACTTGTGCCCTGTTTGGTGATGGTGAATGGGAGGGCGGTGCCAACAAATTCATGCGCTCACCCTTACCCGCGCCCGGCGATGCCCACTTCTCCGGACGACATTCTGGCACGCAAGGCTTCCGACACCGCGGCATGTCGAACGTCGCATTCGCTGATGGTCGGGCCGAAAGTCGCCGTGATCGATATACGGGACCTTACGGAAATTTGCCGCCGCATATCGGCTTCTTGTCTGACGATAATCATCTTTACGATCTCGACTAACTCTAAACCATGGAAAGAATACAAATGAGAAAATTCATTACCACCCTTGCGTTACTGGGCCTGTACACCTTGCCTGCGGCGGACGCAGCCATCACGCAATTGGGATTTGGAACCAACAACTCCCATCTCGTGATCAACTTCAGCAATGGGGCCATCGCCCAGTTTGAAGTGAGTTATAATGATGTTTTGCTGTCTGGAACAGGCAAAGCCTTGATGGATTATGTGGAGTCGCAAACCGCTTTGGAAACAGTCCAAAATGAATTCAACTTTGGTGAGGGACCCATCTTCTTTCTGGACGGCATCTCCTATGAGGGAAATAGCAATAGTGGCTTCGGCGGTGGCGATGACTGGTGGCAGTATTGGGTCTGGGATCCCTCCGATGAAAGTTGGACCTCACCCGGTTTTGGATTCTCCGATCGCCTGATTGAGGATGGCTCTTGGGATGGTTGGGTTTACGGTAGTTCCGCTCCTCCTGTCCTGATCCCCGAGCCCGGCACACTGCTGCTTAGCCTGTTCGGAATGGGCTACCTGTTCCATCGACGCAGGGCGCTGTAATGCGCGTGGACAGCGGGCCTGATGAATTGATATGCTGCGGGCGATGAGTCGAAAGTCGCAAAGCCAAAAGCAAAAACGCAAGCGTAGACACATTCATCGCCCTGCGGCGCATCACATGCCGCCGGGTTCGATCATCGTTGACCCAGACGCGCCTAAGCCGGTGCTGAACATCATCGCCTTCTCGCCGGACGCGTACGAAGAGGCCGATATCACCGATGTGGGCGCTATTGCAGGTTATCGTGCTCAATGGCCGGTGGTTTGGGTGAATGTGACCGGGTTGGGCGACGCGCAGGTGATCAGGCAACTCGGCGATGAGTTTGGATTGCATCGCTTGGCGCTGGAAGATGTCGTGAACCTGTATCAGCGCGCGAAGGTCGAGAATTTCGGTGATCGACTCTTTATTGTCACGCGCATGATCGCGCAGCGCAGCCCACTCGAAACAGAGCAACTCAGTCTCTTTCTCGGCCCGGGTTTCGTGTTGACCATACAACAGCGGCCTGGCGACCCCCTCGATCCGATCCGACAACGTATTCGTAAGCGACAGGGTCGCGTGCGTGACAACCAAGCGGACTATCTCGCCTACGCCCTGTTGGATGCGGTGATGGACGATTATTTCCCCGTCTTAGAAGAGCATGGAGAGCGAATCGAAACGATGGAAGAAAAATTGCTGGACCGGCCTCGTCCGGAACTGTTGACCGAAATACGGCAGGCTAAGCGAGATCTTATGACCTTGCGTCGCGCCTTATGGCCACAGCGTGAGGCGCTCAACTCACTCGCGCGTGATCCACATGAGATCATTGCCCCGGAAACCCGCATCTTTTTTCGTGACTGCTATGATCATGCCCTTCGCCTGATGGAAATGACTGAGCACTATCGCGAACATTGCTCTGATTTGATGGACGTCTACCTCACCAGCCTAAGTCATCGGATGAACGAGATCATGAAAACGCTGACGGTGATCGCCTCCATTTTCATTCCGCTGACCTTCATTGTTGGTATTTATGGTATGAATTTCGACATAGAAGCTTCGCCTTGGAATATGCCTGAACTCTATACCTATTGGGGTTATCCCGCTGTCATGCTCATGATGTTGTTCCTTTCGCTGGCGATGTTGTGGTATTTCCGGCGGAAAGGCTGGATCGGCAAGTCAGCGCAATGATCGAAACGGGTCGAACATTGCTCATCGCGCGTTCGCTTGTTATGGTTTGCGCCTAATGAGACGGAAAAGTGCATCCAATCGCCGACGCGAAAAAACGCCGCAACATCGGCGTTCTTCGCGCCGTCGTCTGCTCAGTCGCATCGCGTTGGTCTCTGCCGTGCTGAGTGCCCTATGCGCGCTGTTCGCCTTGATCTTTTTAGTGTTGAGCATATGGCGACATGAGCCGTTTCCCGAGGGGTTGTGGCGTGTCACGCTGGCGTATAGCGGCGCGGCCTTTGTCCTGCTCATTGTACGCTTGATTACTGCGCGCCGCCCGCGCACGCACAAAGTAAAACGCTCTGTCCATACCCCTGATCCGAAAAAGGAGGGGATGGTGTTAATTCTGGTCCTCGTCCTGCTCGGCATGATGGCTGCACTGATCTTGCACCTGCAGCAGTCGGCCTACATCGGACGTCAAGCCGATGCGCGACTATTGCAGCAAACACGCTTGCGCGCCGCATTACAGGACGAAGGCCTGCGACGGATCCAGGCCTTGGCCGACGCACCCGAACACCGCTTCCACCACGCCGAGCAAGCGTGGGCCGAGACGATTGAAATCGATCGCCCAGACGGCATCACTACGGTCAGTCGCATCACTGATCTGAATCGCTATCTTGACGTCAACAACCTCTTTCTGCCGGATGATTTTCCGGGTCCGAATCTGACCGAGGACGCATTGATTGAGGCCATGACGCACGCCGCCGATTTTACGCCGATCGAACGGATCGAGGCGATTCGTGACTGGATTGATCCCGACGACGAGGGCATTCGCGAAACGGCGTATTACATGAATCTGACGCCGCCCTATGAGGCGCCGAACACGTGGATGCACACATGGCACGAGTTCAGTTGGATCGCCGGCTTTGAGCCATCCTACTTCGAAATCAAACCGCTTTATCGAGTCGGGCGCGCTTTCGAAGCCAATATCACGGATCTAATTACCGCTATTCCTGGACCGCGACGTCGGCCCATTCCCGTCAACATCAATACGGCCGACCTCACGCTGCTCGCATCATTGGGCGGCAGTGGCTTTGAGGAGCTGGCGCGCTTTATTCAGTTGCGCCGCGCCGAACAGCCGTTTGAGACGCTTGAGACCTTGCTCGCCCGCGTGGACGAATCACTCTTTACCTTCATGCGACCCTTCCTCGCTGTCCGCAGCACCCACTTCATTGTTGAGGTCCAAGCGATCGAAGCGCCCTATCGTGCGCGATTGCGTGCACTCCTAACGCTGGATGACGAAGGCGAAATACGCATTAGGCAATGGGTCATACAATGAACGAAACGGATTCATCGATACCTCTGCCGCCTTTGCGTAGATCGTTTGGTGTGGATATCTCCGCAGACTACGTCGTCATTGTGCGATCACAGCAGAGCCGCTCGGGTATTCAGCATGAGACATTGATTGCCGAATCCAGTCAGGACATCAGTCAAGCCGTGCAACAACCATTAGCCACGATTCGGTCCGATACGACATTGGGATTAGCATCCGTTTCAATGGCGATGCCGGTCACGCAAAGCAGTATTCGCTGGCTAACCGCGCCGTTCCCTTCGCTCAGTAAAGCTCGCAAAGTGTTGCCGTCGTTGCTGGATATCCAGTTGCCCTTTCCGATTGAAAAGTGCGTCTACGGATTTCCTGCACTGGAACGCCGAGAAGGCAAAGTGCATGCATTGGCTATCGCTGCGCCACATGAGGCGGTGGAGCAACGCATCGAAGAAGCGCAAGGCTGGAAGTTGGATCCGCACCGGCTCGACCACGAAGGATTGGCGCTGTGGGACCAGTATCAGCGAGAGCAGGATGCAGCGACCGGTTTTCACGTCGTCATTTATCTGGGCATCGATCGAACTGTCTGGGTTGCGGGCATGGCCGGGACACTGCTCGGTGCGTGGTCCAGCCGGGTTGGGGCCGCCCGATTGAGTTCGTCCGATGAAGCCATTCAAGAATGGCGTAATCGCTCGATGAGGGCCACGGCCCTGCAGCAGACTCAGGGCGGGCCGACAGGGCGGACGACCATTCATTGGTGCGGTCCGGGCTGCACCAATGAGTCTTTAAAAATAAGATTACAGGCTGCACTTGAATCGTTGAATGGCGATCATCATATGGATCCCGACCCCGAAACGTTCTTGGCACGGGCGCTATCCACGCGCGCGCTCGAGCAGCCCGATGACGGTTGGGACTTTCGGCGTGGGCCCTACGTGCAAGAGCAAGCCGCCGCGTTTAGCGTGAAGGCCAAGCAGAAGATTGCTGCCATTGCACTGGTAACGGCAGGTTTACTGTTGGCACTAAATATCGGTTTCAACATCTGGGTCGATCGACAAGAAGACGCACTGGATCGCCGGATACGTGAGACGGCACTCACCCTAACGGGACTGCCGCGGGTCGAGCCCGGCCAGGAAGTGTTGCTGGCGGAGCGCGCTCTCGCAGCGCAGGCTGAGCAAGTCGAACCGTTCCAGCGTGCGCTGGGTCCCTCTCGCGCAATGCATTGGCAGCTTCTGTTGGCACATGGTGAGGTTGACCTCCTGACCTATGATTCGATCGGATTCGATGACGATTCATTGCGCGCAGAGGGCACGGCACAGTCGCGCGATTTGGTTGAGCAGCTTGAAGCAGCGTTGCAGGCAGAAGGTTGGGAGCCCACCGTTCAACTGCAGGATGCGGCCGATTTGCAGCGTGTACACTTTCGACTGACCGCGAGGCGTGCACCATGAGCGCGACGAATACTCAGCGCATGTTCCTCTTGATCTCCGGTATCGTTTTGGTGCTGGCGATCGTGTTTAGCGTTGTGCAAGTGGGACAAGCCATGCAGCGACGTGCCAGTATGGAGCGCAAACAGGATACGCTCACCCGGCTCGAGGAAATGCTGGAACAGCGAGCAGCGTGGCAGTCGGCCCTCCGTCCCTTTGAGCAATTGGATACGGATCGCCCCCCGGAACTCGCTCGACTGCTGCGTGAGCAGTATCCTGGATTGCGTGCGGATGTTCAGCGGGTGGATCAGGTGGCCGCATGGCCAGGTTGGCAGGCAGAAAGATATCGCTTAAGCATCGACTCTTTGCCGGGTGATACTGTGGGCACCGTTCTCCACATGCTCGAGACACAACGTCCGCCGTGGACGCTCATTGAGGGTCAGGTGCGGGCCTCGTCCCAGCAGGCAGACCAAGTGCGGTTGACACTCATCGTCGAAGGCGTGCGTCGAGACCGGTAGAGTTACTCGCAGGGCATTTATTCCAGGAACCGATTACGGATGACGTCTGCACGCACACCGGACTTAGTCGCGTCCCAATTTGGTAGGGCGAATCCTCCGGATGAGCCGGTTTTTCGGCCGTGGGTGGTCGGCGGTGGTTGTGGCTTGCAGTGGGCTGTTGGTGGGGACAGAGATGTCTCGACCCATTCGACTTCGCTCAGGGCAGGCTTTTGCTCGACATGACTCGTGGTTTGGACTTGTCGGTGGTGATATTGGCTTTCCCAATAAAGCACGGTGTTTAAGAGGAATCTGTCATCCCGAGCTTGTCGAGGGATCTCCTGCAGCACCAACAGCCCATGCTGGCGGAGTGGCACAGCCTATCTATGTTGCCCTGAGAATGTGCCGAA
>SLCI01000120.1 GCA_007125875.1 Kiritimatiellia bacterium
TTAGGCTATGACGAAGCTTGATTGGTTAAATGGTCGCTCACGACGACTGATCTGGACTGCAGGTGTTCTGGTGGCCTTGGGACTCGTGGCCTTCGTATGGAATGCTGAACTCGATCCTCAGGCTGGCTGGTTTGCTTTAGTGACGAGCGGCATCGCTTCGATGATCTCTGCAGTGCACAGTCAGCGCAGCACGAAGAGCAAGCCGGATGATATCCCCGAGCGGGATGAGCAGCTCTGGATGCTTGCATCCGCTTTGCCGCTTTTCCTCTATCGCTGTCAGAATGACCCGCATTGGACCACGCTTTTTGTAAGCGATGGTTGCGAGGCCGTTACAGGATATCCATCAGTCGATTTCGTGTCGGGCAAGGTTCATTTCAATGAACTGATCGATGAGGCATACAGTGATTTCGTCTGGGAAAGGTGGCAGGAGGGATTGGATGCGAACAAACCAGTCGATATTGATTACCCCATTCGTACGGCCAGTGGTGAAGAGCGCTGGGTCTGTGAGAAAGGGCATGGTGTATATGATGATCAGGGTACTTTGATCTACCTGCAAGGCATTGTGGTCGATATCACCGACCGCAAGGTGGCCGAAAAGGAGCGAGATCTCCTGTTACAAGAAGCCGATCAGTCGCGACGGGTATTGCTCAGCGTATTGGAAGACGAGCGCCGGGGGCAGGCGGAACGTTTGCGTTTAATTCTCGCGATCGAACAGGCCGGTGAATCCTTTGTTATGACGGACACTGAAGGCGTCATCCAATACGTCAATCCAGCTTTTACGCGGTGCAGTGGATATACACGCGAGGAGGTGCTGGGGCAGCATACGCGCATATTGAAAAGCGGTAAGCATCCAGAGGAACTTTACGACGAGCTATGGGAAACAATCTCTAGCGGCAAAGCGTGGAAGGGACGACTGGTCAATCGACGAAAAGACGGTTCGCTATTCACCGAGGATGCCACCATTTCGGCTGTCACGGACGCTGCTGGACATATTACGAATTACGTTGCCGTGAACCGCGATGTTACGCATGAGATTGAGCTCGAGGAACAACTGTTCCAAGCGCAAAAGATGGAGCTGATCGGGCGTATGGTCGGAGGTATCGCCCACGATTTCAATAACAACCTGCAAGCCATTCTGGGCTTTGCGGATATCGCAATGGACGACCACGCGGACAGCAAACGTTTGAAGGAATATCTGAGCGAGATCCTCAAGGCTGGTGAGTCTGCATCCGCATTGACACGCCAGTTACTGGCCTTTAGTCGTCGGCAGGTGCTGTCGAAGCAACCGGTTGAGATGAATGTCATGCTGGCCGAGATGCTGAATATGATCGACCGCACCGTGAGCGAAAATGTGGTCATCGACTGGCAACCCAATGCGAGCACGCGATATGTGAATGGCGATCGGCATCTATTAGAGCAGGTGATGCTGAACCTCGTGGTAAATGCTCGCGATGCGATGCCGGAGGGCGGTCGCCTTTCGATTAAACTCAGCGACGTTGAGTTGTCCGATGATGATTTAGCGATGCATCCTGATGCGCGGACCGGCCGATTTATTCGTTTAACGGTGACAGATACAGGGATTGGTATCCCTGTCGATATCCGCTCGAAGATATTCGAGCCGTTCTTTACGACGAAACCCGCATCGCAGGGTACTGGGCTGGGGCTCTCCATGGTGTACGGCATAATCAAGCAACACGAAGGATGGGTATCGGTTTACAGCGAGGTAGATAAGGGTACCGAGTTTCATCTCTACATACCCCTGTCCGATCACGAAGTGGAAGAAGTGGCTGATCCAACGATCGTGCGTAGTGATGATCCCATTTTCAAGGGGCAAGGCGAGCGCATTTTGGTTGTTGAGGACGAGGCGGGGATTCTTGATCTCATCCAGCGTATCTTGAGTAACGCCGGTTATGAAGTCGTGGCTGCTGCCACCGCGGAGGATGGAATTCACTGTTTTGAGCGAGATCAGGGGCGATTCGATATGGTGATCAGTGATGTGGTGCTGCCGGGTAAAAGTGGATTCGATATGGTCGAACACCTGCAATCGGACAATCCAAACCTGAAAGTGCTTTTGATCAGCGGATATTCCGACGAACGCACGCGTTGGTCGAATATCCAACAAAACGGTTGGCGCTACCTGCCGAAACCTGTGAACCGTCGTGTTCTGCTCTCGACGTTACGAGAGGTACTGACTGGTTAGTTTCGGACGATCGTGATATCGACAAAGGACGTGCCTCTTCTGAACGAGTGGAATCTGCGTTCATCCTCTACAAAAGTATTGTGCGCTGATTACCGCATCGCTTGTAGGCGTTCGTAACATGCAATCGTTTCGCGGGCAGTACGTTGCCAAGAGAATTGCGCAGCGCGGTGTAATCCCTTCACCCGCAGCGTTTGGGCGGTATCGCGGTTGGTCAATACGTCGCGGAGCGCGGTGACCAGCGCGTCCGGCTGATCGGGATCAATAATCAGCGCCGCATCGCCCGCCACCTCCGGCAGCGAGGCGCGATTACTGCAAATGACCGGCGTCCCGCAGGCCATCGCCTCCAGCACGGGCAATCCGAAACCTTCGTAATAGGAGGGCAGTACGAATACGTCAGCTTGCTGGTAGGCCGTCAGCAGCTCCTCGCCTGATACATAGCCGGGCCAGTCGATGTGTGGCTCAAGCCGATGTGTGGAAATACGCTCCTCGACTTGAGGGTAGCGAGCATCGCGCGGACCGATGATTTTGAGTCGTGCACGCACATCGCCTGCGCTTAGAAGTTGCGCAAACGCATCGACTAATCCCACCACATTTTTGTACGGGTCCATTCGCCCCACATAGAGAATGACGCGTGGATCATTCGCCGGCGAGGTGTCGGGCGAATAATTTGCTGCAGCCGCCTCATGAATTGCCACGACGCGATCGGCGCGATCGGGCGGGATCGCCATGTGCTCGATAATGTCTCGTCGCGAGGACTCGCTGACCGTGATGATGCCATCGGCACGACGTCCGACTTCTTTCATGACGCGCTTGTAGACGCCGTGAAAACGTGACTTCAGCGCTTTGGGCGTGTGCTCCGGAAACAGCAACGGAATCAAGTCATGGATGGTTGTCACGCAGGTCACGCGTCCAAATCGTTGAGGTGGAAAGGCGGTTAGCGGGAACATGAAGTTCGTGGAGTGGTATAGATCGATCTTGGCATGCCGCAACAGCCGAGACATTAAGAGTTGGCTGGCTGGCGAAAATGGGCCATGTGGAATTACGCGTGTACTGAACCGGTCATCTTGTGCAGTGATGCCTGCAAAAGCGAGGGTGCGTTGCAGCACCGATTCGTGTTGAAAGAATAGGATGTATTCGTGGTCGCGGTCGACTTCGGCGATGTGGCGAATCAATTCTTGTGTGTACGAGCCAATGCCCGTGATTTCCGGAAAGATCCAGCGTGCATCAAGACCGATTCTCATTCACCAACCTCGCGATAGGCCGCCCATGTTTTGCGTGCGGTATCGGTCCATCGGAATTTTGCAGCCTGTTCGGTGCCGTCCTGTCGATATTGATCGCTCAGCGTCGTGTCGTGAAGCAGCGCTTCGATCGCATCGGCCCAGTCTTGCGGGTCGGCGATATCGACATAATGTGCGGCGCTACCGAGCACTTCCGGCAGCGAGCCGGAACGAGAGGACACGACAGGCGTGCCACACTGCATCGCCTCCAAAGGAGGAAATCCGAACCCTTCATAGAGCGATGGAAATAAAAACAATTCGGCCCCTGCATAGAGTGCGGGTAGCCAGGCTTCATCTACGTACTCCAGGTAACGGATTCGATCGCGTGCCGAGGAGTTTTCCAGATGTTTGAGGATGGGCTCAAACTTCCAACCGCGCATGCCGGCAATCACGAGTTCGCCATCAAACGCTGACAGTCGGGCAAAACTATCAATCAGAAACGGGATATTTTTGCGTGGCTCAAGCGTGCTGACGAAGAGCAAATAAGGCTTTCGCAAATCCAACGTTTCGCGCATCGATTCGATCCGTTCAGGGGCCGGTGCGCGCAAATTGGGTGTGAGTCCAAGGTGAATCGCTTGCACTCGTTCTTCATCTACATCTAATAGTTCACAGATTTCATCAGCGCTGAATTGTGAGTCGGTCAAGATGTGATCGGCACGCGCGATCGTACGTCGGATCTGTGCATTGAGGTAGCGCAGGTTTTTCGGCTCGGCCGCTTCCGGATGACGCAAAAAGGATACATCATGAATCGTAACGATACTGCGCCCGCGCGTGAGTGGAGGAATCACAAAATTTGGAAAGTGATAGACATCGGCGGAGCCAGCGAACCAGTTAAACGGTGGTTGTCCGATGGTCTTCCAGGCCTTTTGGACGAGTCGTCCGGGTAACCATTGAATGCTTTTGTAGTCAGCGTTGGACACAGGAAAGGGGGTGCCGACACGTTTGAAATCAAAATAAAACAGTGTCAGCTCATCTGCGGGCTCCGCCACCGCGCCGATTTGCTCGACCAACGCTTTCGTATAGCGACCAACACCAGCGCGCTGTGCGATGGCAGACTGAATGTCTATGCAGACTCTCACTCAACCAACTCCTGTCGACCTTTCCATTCACTCTGTTCCGGCAGATGAACGGGTGCTGAGCCGGTAGCGATCAGGGTGACCTCGTCGCGGCACGTGATTTCGGCGCCGAAGTGAATATCTCCCTCGACACGCAGCGACTTACAGTTAACGAGTGAAGGCGGTGTAGGGATA
The DNA here is from genome assembly GCA_007125875.1 of Kiritimatiellia bacterium. Classification (GTDB taxonomy): domain Bacteria; phylum Verrucomicrobiota; class Kiritimatiellia; order SLAD01; family SLAD01; genus SLAD01. The sequence continues at coordinate 4,728 of SLCI01000120.1, forward strand.
CGCTGCTCGAACGCGTCAATCAGCTTATAATACTTGCTGTCGAGCTGAATATCGATGGCTGGCAAAGAACGCGCCGGATTGGCCACAATGTGACACGCCTCGTTAACTTGAAAGCAGTCCGAACGCAGCGCGAGCAGGTCATCGGTTGTTTTCACGGGTGCAAAGCGGGTACGCGGCACGTCGATGGCGCGCGCATCGGGGAGGGCCGACAGGGCCGATCCCATTGCCGTTTCAAGCTGCACCACTGGTGTCGAGGCCGGATCACGTGGGGCAAGCGTTTTGCGATTAATCAGGACGGGCAGCGGTAGCACGCCATCCAATTGGCTCAGTTGCTCGCGCAGTAAGCGCAAATTTAGCCAGAGGTTGTTGGTGTTGAAGAAGCGATAGCGCTCGATGTTCTGGAATTCGTCCTTTTCGTTAGCTGGGCATTGCGCAGATTCTCGCAGTAGAAAGCTGCCATCTTGGGCGCGCGCGAGATGCCCCCCCTTACGGTCAGCCGTTGTACGCCGCGTGGCCTCCATGATGAAGGGGATCTGCTGTTCGGCTAGATAGCCGAGAATGGCCGGATCAAGTACCGCACCCAGATTGTCCGCGTTCGATACGAAGGCATAAGTGAAGCCGGCCTCCAACAATTGCTCCAGCAGCCCGGTCGTTTGCAGACAGGTGTACAGGTCTCCATGCCCCGGCGGACACCAGGTTAATTCGGGATGCGTATCGGACTGTGCCGGTTCGCTGGTCGTTGCATTTAGCTTGGGCACGCGATGCTGTAGGAAATCGAGCGGGATTTCGCCTTGGTCGGCGGCGAGCGAAGGATAGGCGGCCAATGCGGCTAACGTGTCATCCCGGGTTGAGAAGCTGTTCATGAAGATTAACGGTGTCTGCACCTGCTGCGCTTCGCGAATGTGCAGGATTTGCCGCGCAATGATATCTAGAAAGCTTAAGCCGTCTTTCACCTTGAGTAATGACTTGGCGCGATCCAGCCCCATGCTGGTACCGAGACCGCCATTGAGTTTAATCATCACGGTCTGGCCCATCGCCTGCTCGCCAGCAACATTATGCTCTTGCAACTCATCCAGCGTGGGCAATCGATCGATCGATTCAATTTCACGGCCCGAGATAGTGGCCGGCGACTCATCATGTAAAGCCGCGAACGCCCGCTCGAATTGTCGGATCAAGAGGTCTGGCGCGCCGTCTTGCTGTAGACGGTCGCGCACCGGTGCATAATCGGGTAGTTGTTTGTCATTCATGGGGAACAGTGTGACAAGTGACCGCAGTGGAATCAAGGTCTGTTGCAGTCGACCGGACCTCCTCATCCTAATCGGCGGTGTCTTTTAATGTCGGCCGAGCCTCTGCGGTCGGGGCTTTAGGTTTGTAGGGCGTCCGCTCGCGGATCGCCGTCTTTGGCGGTGGCCGAAGCAGTCGCGTCTCGTGATACAAGATCCAGGATGCGAGTTTCTGAGTCCAATATCTCGTATCGTGAAACTTGTATCGCGGATCTCGTCTTCCCACCGCGTAGCACACCTTCGGTTGACTTGCGCGTGGCCAGTTGGGCTCTTTGATGAGCTGAAGCTGGAGTGTTGGTAAACGGTTTTGTGTCTGTACCCCGGGAGCGCCGAGCGCCAGCTCGGCACTAAGAGTGAAAATCTCATCGCGAGACTTCTGGCCGGAAACCTATCGCCTTACGGCGACCCTGCGAGCGGGGCTGGCTTGTCGGGCCGCCGTGAGGCGGTTCTCTTCGGTTGTAGGTAGACCTATACAGTCGGCGCTTTGGGTTTGTAGGGCGTCCGCTCGCGGATCGCCGTCTTTGGCGGTGGCCGAAGCGGTCGCGTCTCGTGATACAAGATCCAGGATTGCGCCTCTGAGTCCAATATCTCGTATCGTGAAACTTGTATCCCGGATCTCGTCTTCCCACCGCACAGTACACCTTCGGTTAACTTGCGCATGGCCTGTTGTGCTCTTATCCCTCAATGAAGCGGGCGTTTCGACAACCGATTCCGTTGCCGCACCCCGGGAACGCCGAGCACCAGCTCGGCACTGAGCCCACCTGTCCCGTCTCCCCATCCGTACAATCCGCGCAATCCGTAGTTTCCCAAACACCCAAAATTGCTGCTTTCAAGGTCTGTTGCAACGCGATCGGGCATGGGGTAGAGTCGCAGCCATGAAAACGAGAGAAACGATTGAGGCCGAGATCGAGCGTATGGTGGCCGGCCATTATTACAGCGAGGACTACGAGCTGGAGTGGTCGGCGAAGACTTATTATGACGGTTTGTCGGAGGCTGAGCAGGAGCTTTTTCAGGGCGTCATGATTGCGCGATTAACGGGTGACGCGGGTATGGCGGATATCTCCATCGTGACACGATTGGGCGTGGCGGCCTTCACGCCGCATTTAGCCGCTTTATTGGATCGACAGGCGCACAGCTCGGCCATGAGTCGGGCTTTGCTAGCGGTGTTGTCGCATCAGCCCGATGAGCAAGCCTATGTCGCCGTCGAGCGTTTTCTGGATTCCGAGTTGGAAGGGGAGGCCTTGACCTGTCTTGCCCGCATGAATTTTCATCGCACGCTGCCTCAACTGCGTTGGGCCATGCAGAAAGCGCATCTGCACAATTTCTGCATTCACGCGCTGCACGAATTCAAGCAGCACCTGGGTATGGAAGCGCTGGTGAAGGCCGTTAAACAATTGGTTGAGCCCGACACGGATGCGTTAGGACCACATTTAGCTAAAATCTTGCGTTCGAAGAGTGGGGCATACAACCCGTTTTCTCCTGAAGAAATTGAAGAACTACTTGCGGTGTTATAATGAATGTAGCCGGACGCCCAATTCAGGCGGTTATTTTCGATTTTGATGGTGTGATCGTGGAAACTGAGCCGCTCCACCATCAATCGTTCTGTCAGATCGTTGAGGCGGATGGTTTGGCGTGCGACTGGCCAGAGTATGTTCGCACTTATATAGGTTTCGATGATCGGGACCTGTTTCGCGAAGCCTATCGGCGCGCGGGCCAAACATTGAGTGAGCAACGCTTGCAGGAATTAGTCGATGCGAAGGCGCAAGCATTCATTGCGTTAACCTCCGCGGGAGTTAAGCACTACGAAGGTGTGCCCGAAATGATCCGGCGCGTGGCGGCCCGATTTCCCGTTGCGATCTGTTCTGGTGCCTTACGCAGTGATATCGACCCTCTGCTGACGCATCTGGAATTGTCATCGATTTTCCCGATACGCGTCACAGCCGAGGACGTTTCGGCAAGCAAGCCGGATCCGGCCTGTTATAGTTTGGCCGTAGAGCGTGTCGCGGCCGCCTTAAGCGTTGAGCTAGCGCCCGCGTCGTGCCTAGCGATTGAAGATACGCCGACGGGCATCCAGGCCGCGGTGGATGCTGGACTGCAGGCGTGGGCTGTGACGCACACGCATCCACGTGATGAATTGGTAAGCGCCGACCGTATCTTTGATTCGTTACCAGAAATCGGTCGGGCATTAGAGGATGCCAATGAACCGACTTGAACACTGGTGGCGACGTTCTGTTGCGCTGCGCACCATAGTGCTAGGCGCGGCGTTCGCCGCGCTACCGGTTGACGGAAGATCGACGGATTGGATTGACGGGCTGTTGGTGGATCGGCTGGAAGATGACATGTCTGAGTGGATGCCGCCTTCGGCTGCGAAAGCGGACGATTCGCCCCCTTCGTCTCAATTGAGTTTGCCGAGTCGCGTTCCGGCTCCTCGTCCAGCCCGGTCAGCCGTACCCGCTCCGCCTAGCCAACTTGATCCGGAAGCTATACGCCTGCAGCGCCTAGCTGAACAGGCGGTTCAACGGGGTGACGCGGCCGACGCGCTGCGACTCTATCGGCAACTGGTTCGGCAGCATCCGGAGTATATGCCCTTCAGGGTGCGAAAAGCGATTGTGGCAACCATGGCTGAGCAATATGCTGTAGCAGATCCGCTATTCGAGCAGATTGTTGAGGCCTTCCCCAAAGAGGCCAATTTCTGGGCCGCTTGGTCCAGTGTGTTGATCCGTCTACAAGACTGGGAGCAAGCGGGCAAGGCCATGCAGAAGGCCCTCGAATTGGATCCTCAGCACCTCATGGGACAGTATCAACAGCTGATGCTGGATCTGCAAGCGGGGCGTGCGCCAGATCAGGGATATTGGCGTATGCGTTCGTTGCGCGACTTGGCTGAACTTGCGCCGCAAGTCTTGGGAGATCATGCGTTTGTGCGCTCGGAGCTGGGCGCACTAGCGTACACCGACTGGATTGAGCTCCTTCTCGGACCGTTTGACGCGGGAGATCTGCCCAGGATACAACGGTTATTGGCGGCCGCGACAACGCATATCGCGTTGGGCGAGTGGGTAGAGGCTGATCGCACCCTTGCAGCGCTGGTCGAGGCTGGGATGAATAAGCCGATGTTAAGTTGGGAGCGGATTTGGCTGCGTTTGTCCGCGGGACAAACCGAGCGGGCCATGCGCGAGGCACAAATACTTTACCGTGCCACGGAAGCGCCATCGCCTGAGGAGGTGTATGCCTACGCCTATATCATGATCAAGGGCGGAGATTACAGGGCAGCGTTGGCTGAGCTTGAGCCTTGGCGCCAACATGATCCCGGCTATCCGCATTTGAACTTCGCATGGATCAGTGCAAATTCGGGATTGCACCAGTTGGACGGTATCTGGCCATTGTTGCGCCGCCTTCGTGATGAGCATCCTGAGTTGTTAACCGGTTGGTTAAGCGGTGAGGCCACGTATCTATCGGCGCTGCGAGCTGACCCACGTTTTTCGGAATTTGAGACACTTTTGCGTTAGCCGAATTAAGTAAGGGGCAATAAGTTCTCTGCGCGGACTCGCTTGCGGAGAACCACTTACACACAGATCCCAACAAGTTGGAGGGGCGAGTTCCGCGAGACCGGAAGCCACACAGCGCTTAGCCATTTTCCATTCCTATCGCGGCGTCGCAGAGCTCCGCCCTCCAAAATGACCATCATGCTTTGACTCGCGTGTGGAGGGGCGAGCTCCGCGAGACCGGAGGCCGCACAAGAGTTTGCATTTGCCTATGCAAGATCGCGGCGTCGCAGAGCTCCGCCCTCCACATGGGGTCCAAATCGTTCATTAGAAATTCCTTGCGGAGAACTGAATGACCCTGCGAATTAAGTGATCAACTCTCACTTCGACGTTGCCTTTGAAGCGTAAGTTGGTAGTGTATCGCGATATATTGCTGGTTTTTGAAAAGGAATACGTTTATGAAAATGACGCGCATCTTTGCCGGTCTCTTTGCGTTAAGTGCAATCGTCAGCACCCCGCAGGCCTCGGCGGAGTCTCTTCCCGAAGTGGATCTTTTCGATCGGGCTCCGTGGACATTTAGTTTCGGTTTAGGTCATCTCCGTGTGGAAGGCGACCAGCGCGTCGAGGACGGCCAGTATCTCGCGCTGCGACTCGGTTACACCCCGGATATGTGGTGGACCTATGAGTTCGGAATCGATATCGCCCCTTCACTCGATGCGCGTAGTTTCGGTGACAGCGAGCGCGCATCATTAAGCGGCAGCAGCACCTGGCTCGTGCGCTTTGGGCCGGATGCTCTGTTCCATTTGCGAAACACGGCGAATTTACGTTTTGATCCCTACTTGGCTGCCGGAGCAGGCTTCTATATGTCGCAACGGCAAATTGTCGCCAGTAAGTTCGATCCCTACGTGTCGGCGGGCGGTGGTTTGTTTTACCACTTCAACGACCAGTGGTCCGTGCGCGGTGATGTGCGCGTGGCGGTGGTCAGTCGCAAGACCGATTGGAATGCGTGGGGCACCATCCTGGCCACGTATCGGTGGGGAACAGATGTCGGACCAACCTATCGTTTGGTCGGGGACGAGCTGGATTCGGATGGAGATGGCTTGCCGGATTGGCTGGAGCTGATCATTGGTACGGATCCTTACAATCCTGACACAGACGGAGATGGTCTCAGCGATGGTGAAGAATTTTGGATCTTTTTCACGGATCCGTTTAATCCCGACACTGACTATGATGGTCTCAGCGATGGCGAAGAAGTCCATCGCTACGGAACGGACCCGCTGAATCCCGATACAGACGGTGGCGGCGTGTTTGATGGCCATGAGGTCATTGAAGACGGGACAGATCCGCTTAATCCATACGACGATCTGCAGCTTCACACGCTGAACATCGAGTTTGATTATGACAAGGCAGACCTGCGTCCGATCTACTATGATGATTTAGATGTTGTTGCTCGTGTCTTGCAGCGGGATCCAGGCGCTACAGCGCGAATTGAAGGGCATGCTGACCGGCGGCCTCGTTCGGATCGTGACTACAATATTCGTCTTTCGCTGCGTCGGGCTCAAGCCGTACTCGACTATCTGGCTGATGTCGGTGGTATTTCGCGTGATCGGTTAACCGCACATGGCTACGGTTTTGATCGACCGATTGCGCCAAATGATACGGAAGAGAACATGCAGCGAAACCGACGGACTGAGATTTACATCCGGCCCAGCCATCAGCAGCCGGAGTAATCCTGCGTCGTTGGCGAATGAGGAGCGATTAATCTGCTCAGCGCTTGATGCACTCGCTCTTGGAGTGCTCCGATGATGAGTGATGCACAATGGGCCGCTCTACTGGCCGATAGTTTGTTGGTGTTCCATTTCGGCGTCGTACTGTTTGTCGTCGTCGGTCTCCTTGTCATCTATCTCGGGGCTCTACTGCGTTGGCAATTCGTGCGAAATCGCCTGTTCCGTTTTTCGCATGTAGGTTTGATGGCGTTCATCGTTTTTGAGACGGTGGCCGGTCGAATTTGCCCGTTGACGGAATGGGAGGTTGCCTTGCGTGAGCGAGCTGGGCAGCCGACCTATGGGGATGCCACGTTTGTCCAGTATTGGGTGCAGCGGCTGCTTTATTGGGACTGGCCGCCACAGGTTTTTCTCGTTTTGTATAGCGTCATCTTGTTGGCCATCATCGCTTCGTTCCTAATCGTTCCCATTGCGTCGCGCAGGTCCTGAGCGGATGAATTCCTAATACGCCAGCGATATAGACTTGCCAGAAAGGTTGCAAAGGACTTTTACTGAGCGCGTTTTATGAATACCGAGCAATTAATTCAGCGCATTCGAGATCGAGACGTTCGTATTGCAGTCATAGGGCTAGGCTATGTTGGTTTGCCGTTGGCGGCCGAATTCGGTCAAACCTTTGAGGTGATTGGCTTTGATATCAACGAGCGGCGTTTGCACGAGTTGCAGCAAGGTCAGGATAGCACTCGCGAGCTGAGCGCCGAGCAGCTCCGATTGGCAAAACGCTTATCCTTCACCAATCGAGTTGAGGATATCCGGGGTAGCGATTTCTTTATCGTAACGGTACCAACTCCGATTGACGCCCATCGCAGGCCCGATTTGACGCCCTTGATCGCAGCCAGCAAAACCGTATCGGTGGCGCTTGCTCCCGGTTCCATTGTCATTTATGAAAGCACCGTCTATCCGGGCTGTACGGAAGAAGATTGTGTGCCGATCCTGGAGGAGGGGAGTGGCCTGAAATACAATCAGGATTTCTTCGGGGGCTACAGTCCGGAACGCATCAACCCCGGCGATAAAGAACACACCGTCACCACGATTCAGAAAGTCACCGCAGGATCTACGCCAGCTGTCGGTCGCGTTGTAGATGAGCTGTATCGTACTGTCATCACGGCAGGGACACATCTCGCGTCGTCCATTGCCGAGGCGGAAGCGGCCAAAGTGATTGAAAATGCGCAACGCGACATCAACATTGCGTTCGTCAACGAACTGTCCATGATTTTTGAGCGTATGGGGCTCGATACGCAAGGCGTGCTCGAAGCCGCTGGGACGAAATGGAACTTTTTGCCGTTCCGGCCCGGTCTGGTCGGCGGCCATTGTATTGGTGTTGATCCTTATTATCTCACACACAAGGCCGAGGCCTTGGGGTATCACCCGCAGATGATTTTGGCGGGCCGTCGCCTGAACGATAACATGGGTGCTCATGTCGCGTACCGCGTGATCAAGCTGATGATCAAGAAGGGGCACCGTATCCAAGGCTCGCGCGTGTTGATTTTGGGTATCACCTTCAAAGAAAACTGTCCCGACATACGTAATTCGCGCGTTCCCGATGTGATTCGCGAAATGTGCGATGTCGGATGTACGGTGGATGTGCACGATCCGTGGGCAGACGCAGCAGAGGTGAAGTCGGAGTACGGACTAGACCTTGTAAGCGATGCTGCTCTGGGTGCGTATGACGCGGTGATCCTCGCCGTCGCACATCGCGAATATGGCGCGCTGGATTTGTCACTGTGCGATCGCGCGCGTACGGTCCTTTTTGATATCAAGGGTAAGTTGCCAAAAGATTTCGTTGATGGTCGATTGTAGTCGCTTGATTGCGTGACGTCTGGGCGATGCAACACGGGCGCGTGTCGCTCGAGCAGCCCTTTCCAGTTGCGACCCCTATATACCTGTGTAATACTTACTCCTTGAGTCTTGATAAGATCGTGCAACAGGAGGTTGATGATGGAATCGGTGCAAACAGGCACATACAAGGTAATTGGCCAAGGACTAACGCGACCGGATGCAGACGAAAAAGTTCGGGGACAAGCGGTATATGCTGATGACTTTCATGTGCCCGACGCGTGGTACGGTGCCATTGTCCGTTCGCCGGTTTCGCACGGTCGCCTGAAAGGCTTACGTCGTAATCCTGACTTCGATTGGTCACAGGTTGTTGTCGTCACCCCTGAAGATATTCCTGGCAACAACATCGTCGACATGATGGGCCGCGATATGCCGTTCATCGCTTACGACGAGATCCAATATGTGGGCGAGCCCTTGGCCTTGGTCGCTGCACCAACCCGGCATCTGGCCCGCGAAGCTGCAGCCAACATTGAGCCGGATATTGAAGAATTGCCGGCGCTTTGTACGCTGCAGGAGATGGTTGCGCAGTATAAAAAGGATCCCGAACAGCTGCACGAGTTATCGGCCCAAACCATACGCAAAGGCAACGTTGACGAGGCGTTAGCAGAAGCCGATATGGTGATCGAGCGGGAATACAGCGCCGGACATCAGGAGCAGCTTTATATTGAGCCGCAAGGGATGGTGGCGATTCCGGAAGGTGACGGCACGCTCTTTATTCACGGTAGCATGCAGTGCCCGTATTACATTAATCCCGAGCTGTGCGAAACGCTCGATATGCCGCCTGAAAAATTGCGCGTGAAACAGTCCGCGGTCGGTGGTGCGTTTGGTGGGAAAGAAGAATTTCCAACATTGATTGCTGGTTATTGTGCATTGCTTGCCTTGAAAGCTAAACGCCCGGTCAAAATCATCTATGACCGGAACCAGGACATTCTGTATTCAACCAAGCGACATCCGTCCTGGTCGCGCTACAAAGTCGGCTTGAAAAAAGACGGCACCATCCACGCGATTCAATGCGAGTTTCTGTTGGACGGGGGTGCCTACACAACCCTCAGTCCGGTGGTGATGTATCGCGGGATCTTGCATTCAGCGATGGGGTATCGCTGCGAAAACGTGGCTATCGATGGCCACGTGTATCGAACCAATACCTTCCCCAATGGGGCATTTCGCGGGTTTGGTGCGCCGCAAGCGCTGTGGGCGTGGGAATCGATGATCGACGAGTTAGCCGCAGCCTGCGGCATGACGCCGCAGGCGTTCCGACTGCAAAACTGTTTGCGTCTGGGTGACGCCACACCAACCGGTGGACTCCTGCGCGATAGTGTGGGTTCCCCCGAAGTGCTTGAGAAGACCCTGGAGCGTTGTGGGTTCAACGAGAAGTGGGATCGCTGCAGTCGAGGCAAGCCAGGCGAACGGAAGTGGTACGGTATTGGCGTGTCCTTCTTTGCGCATGGCGCTGGCTTCACCGGCGATGGCGAAGCGCGGATTAAGGCAAAAGTCGCACTTGACCTGGAATACGACGAACAGCGCGCACCGATCGTCAATGTCCGGATTAGCTCGACTGAAATGGGGCAGGGCACATGCATTATCATGCCGCAAATTGTTGCCGATGCGATGTCTATCGACCTCAAGCATGCGGCTTATCCCATGCCTGATACGTTTAAAGTGCCCGATAGCGGGCCAACGGTTGCGTCGCGCACCGCCATGGTGGTGGGCAGCACCGTTTACAGTGCAGGGCAAAAGCTGAAAGCGGAACTGGAAACCTTTGTATCCGAAACATTGTGCGACGGACAACCCGTCGTGTTGAGGGACAATGCGTTTCATGCCGAGTATGACGGCAAACAAATTCCGTTTGATGAGGGCGCAGCGGCGTACTTGGCCAGCAATGGCCCGCTACGCGTTTACGACCAATTCAAATTGCCGCCGCACATCAAATGGAACCAGAAGACCTTTGAGGGCGATGCTTATCCTGCCTATTCGTGGGGCTGCAATGTCGTGGAGCTCGAGGTGGATACGCTCACGTACGAAATCGATGTAACGAAGATTACGGCTTATTACGATATCGGTCGTTTATTGAATCCGATCATGGCTATGGGCCAAATTCAGGGTGGATTGATTCAAGCCTTAGGTTATGCAGCGATGGAGAAGATTGAGGTCAAGAACGGCAAGTATGACGCCGATCGTATGCAGACCTATGTGATTCCCACCGCAATGGATGGTCCCGAGATGGATCTGCATTTCGTGGAGTATCCTTGGGATCATGCGCAGCCGGGCGCGAAAGGCGTTGGTGAGATCCCGATGGACGGTTTGGCACCCGCTATGGCCAACGCTCTGGAGGCCGCCAGCGGTGTGCGGTTGCGCGATTTACCGATTACGCCCGAGCAATTGTTTGCTGAGTTGCAGGCAACTCAGCCGCGTAGTGCGTAAGCCGATCACCATAAGATCCAGCAGAAAGGGTCAGACGAAAAATGGAAAAGATTAAACGAACGTGGACGATCAACGGGGAACGGCATGAAGTGGAAGTCCCGCCTGTGCGTCGCTTTCTGGATGTGTTGCGCGATGACCTGATGATGAAAGGCACGAAGGAGGGGTGTGGCGAAGGGGAGTGTGGCGCCTGTACCGTGATCGTAAATGGCGAAACCGTCCTCTCGTGCTTGCTGCCCGCTGGACAAGTGCCCGATCAGGCCGAGGTCACCACCGTGGAAGGGCTTGAGCTCACACCGGGCGGTCGACTGCTGCAAGCGACGTACGCAGAAAAAGGCGCAGCACAGTGTGGCTTTTGTATTCCCGGCATGATTGTGTCTTCGTATGCCTTGCTGAGCCAATCGCCCACGACGGACGCCGCGCAGATTCGCGAAGCGCATGCAGGGAATATTTGTCGCTGTACTGGCTACGATAAGATTGTTGAGGCCATTCAATCAGCTGCTGAACAGTGGACTGCGGAAACCAAGTGATAGGCGGATCAGTATGGCAACTACTTTCGAGGAAATGAACTGTGCGTTCCCCGCCAATCTGGCGGAAGCGCTTGAGCTGATGTCGGACGAGCAAACACGTGGGCGACCACTCGCCGGCGGAACTGACCTGATGGTGCAGTGGGAGTCCGGTGTGCTGCCGATGCCTGAGCGGGCTATTAGCGTGAAGCACTTGCCTGAGCTACGAACGATCGAGGAAAGCGATGATGCGGTTATCATCGGCTCGGCTGTCACACATATGCAACTCCGCCGATCCGATGCGGTGGTGCGATATCTGCCATCACTGGCCGATGCCGCAGCGACCATCGGTGGCTATCAAATTCAGACGATGGGTACAGTGGGTGGCAGCGTCGCGAATGCCAGTCCCGCCGGTGATTTGGCGCCGTCGATCATGATCAGCGACGGCGACGTGATTGTCGCCAGTGTGCGGGGCGAGCGTGCGATTCCGGTCAACGAGTTTTGGACGGGCTACCGCAAAACCGATATGGCTGAAGACGAAATCATTGTCCGGTTCCGTTTACCCAAGATGCCTGAAGGCGCCTGCGAAGTGTGGCGCAAACTGGGACCGCGCAAGGCGCAAGCGATTTCCAAAGTGATGGGAAGTTGCCGGCTGCTAATTTCGGACGGCCATATTGAGCAATTTCGCGTAGCCATTGGCAGCGTGGCGCCCGTATGCGTGCGACTGCGCGCGGTGGAGGAGTTAGTAACCGGCAAGCCGTTAAACGAAGAGGCCATCGCCGCGGCTGAAGCGTGCGCTGCCGAGTCGGTTAAGCCGATTGATGATATCCGTTCCAAGGCCGATTACCGCAAGTGGGTTACTGGCCGAATGGTACGCGGTTTTCTGGAACAGTCATTGGGCTAGGCGTTTTCGCATCCGCATGGGACGGACCATGAATCTTCATCTCGCAAGTGACCCAAGCGAAGGAGCAGAGAAGACCAGCAAACGCGAGCTGAAATGCGTGGACGTCATGCAGGCAGCCAAAATTGTTGCCCTCTTCTATGCCTTCATATCGTTGACGATATTCGTATTCGGCCTGATTGCCGTGGCGATCAGTGGAGAACAAGCGGTCGAGGGAGGTGGTCAGCTTACGCTGATGCTCTTACTGTATCCAGTTCTGGGTTTCTTCTTCGGAGCAATCGCGGCCGCGCTGTACAATGCCATTGCCAAGCGTTTTGGTGGATTCCGTTATGTAGTGGAGGACCTTTGAGGCGCTGTAGCTAGCCAGCCTTATACCAGTTGCTATAACTTTGCGGTGCATTCTCAAGGCAACACAGCCTGTCCGCCGTAGCCTTGGCAAAGGAGGAAGATTGCCCCTCCGCTTCACACGAAGCAAAGCCAGTTACTGAAAAGCATTCCGGAGGTAAGGGCTTCGTCCCGTCCTCTGAGGATAGACCGAGATGTGTCGGAAACTGGCATTATTCATTGCTGGCTCAAAGCGCTGAACCACTGACGCCACTGTTCCGGTGTATTCACGTTCGCGGTCAGCTGCGGGTCGTTGATTTCGCACAAATCGGTTTCGTCACGTAACCAGTCCTGCAGGGACTGATCCATTGCCCCCTCGTACTCTAGTAGCCGCTGACCGATCGATTGATCGATCCAGAGCAGATGGCCGGGCTTCCCTTGATACGTGGGTCTGACCGCTGACGATTTAGATTGATTGGCATATTCTATCAGTTGATCGATCGAGCGATCGCTCAGGCCGACGGCGTCGACGGGTAAAATGACGCAGGCGTCAAATGGCCAGAGGGCGCGCAAGCCGGTTTGAATCGATGAAAACCGTCCGGTTTCCCACTGCTGATTGATTACGGTGGGCAGATCAGTTGGCAGTGCATTCTGAATCCGTTCGGCTTCCGAGCCCAGCACCAGCGTGACCGGATCGCAGCCTGCTTTGACTAAGCGCCGCAGTTGGTGTGCAGCGAGCGGGGAGCCGTCCGGTAGTTTCAATAGGGCTTTTGGTGACCCCATTCGGCTGGATGCGCCCGCTGCGGTGACGAGTCCGGCGGTCCGGTAGGGATTCATTCGTGATCGCGCTCCGGCCGCGGATCGCGCGTCAATAGATCGGTTACCGCATCACGCGGATTCTTGTTCTCATGCACGATCGCGTGCACCTCTTCCGTAATCGGTACATCGATGCCGTGCTCCGCGGCCAGTTCACGAGCATTCGTGCAGTTCCATACGCCTTCGGCTACCTGCTCTGTGTCGGCCATAATGGTGGCCAGCGTGTCGCCGCGCCCGAGTCGTTCACCCACGCGCCGATTACGGCTCAGTTGACTCGTGCAGGTGACAATTAAATCGCCCATACCGCTAAGGCCGCTAAAGGTGGAGGGATGCGCATTCAGCGCGCTACCGAGCCGCGTCATTTCCGCCAAGCCACGCGTCATCAGCGCGGCCTTGGAGTTGTCGCCCAAGCCGATGCCATCGCAAACGCCGGCGGCAATGGCGATGATATTCTTGAGTGCACCGCCCAGCTCCACACCAATCACGTCGTCCGATGTGTACACGCGAAAAACATCATTGTTGAAGAGTTGCTGCACGGCTACCGCCACGTTTTCATCGGCGCACGCTGCGACAACCGCCGCTGGTACGCCGCGCGCTACTTCTTCGGCGTGACTGGGACCGGACAGGGCCGCGATGGGGTGATCATTGAGAATAGACTGGGCTGTTTCAGTCATCCGCTTATGCGTTGACTTGTCCAAGCCCTTGGTCACGCTCACCACGATTTGGTCTGGGTGAATGTGTTCAGCAAAAGAGGTGACAACGTCTCGATAGAATTTCGACGGCACGGCCAGTACGAGCGCGGTGGCATCTTTCACGACCTGCTCACGCGAGCTGGTCCATTCTAACTCCGGGGGACAGTCGACGCCCGGCAGGAACTTGGTGTTCTCGTGCGTCGCTTGCACCTGAGCGATGTACTCTTCGAAGGGGCCCCAAATACGGACGCGGTGTCCATTCCGATGCAGCACCAGTGCCAATGCTGTGCCCCATCCGCCGTCGCCAATAACTCCAACGTGTCCGCTCATGACTTCACCTTTCTACGGTCAAAACGATGTTCTGTGCCTGCGCGCAGACGCACAATATTACTGCGATGCCGCCAGATTACGATTCCGCCGAGTAACGTCAGCACGGTGGACAGTAAGGGATTCGTGGCCCCATAAAGCAGCCAGGCTGCGACGGGAATCGCGGCGGCAGCCAAAATGGATGCCAAGGATACGTATCGGCTGATCGCGAACGACAACAACCAGACCACTAAGCCGATACCAATCGATGCGGGGGCTACGCCGAGCAAAACGCCCGCACTCGTGGCCACGCCTTTGCCCCCTTTAAACTTGAGGTAAATCGGCCAATTGTGCCCGGCAATGGCTGCGCAGCCAAACAGGAGTCCACTGTTTTGTGGCCAATCGGCCGTACTCCAAAGCAGTGGAATCAGAAAGGCGGGTGAAAAACCTTTGGCCACATCTAGTGCGAACGTCAATACGCCCCATCCTTTGCCGATGGAGCGAAACACATTGGTCGCTCCCACATTACCGCTGCCCACAGAACGGATATCGATGCCTTTAGCTTTGGCCACCAGCCAAGCAAAAGGAATCGCTCCAATCAGGTAGCTGACGATCGTAAATCCAACCAGTGCAATCATGGCCATAGACTACATTGATGGGAGCGGGCTGAATAGTGCAATTTCAGGAATAGCATTGACCGGTCTGCGGGGCTGCCGTATTCACAACAGCGCGTCATGACAACAGAAACAATCCATACAGCAGCAAACCCCGAACAGCGGTCCGGTATGGTCGCCATCGTTGGGGCCGCCAACGTCGGTAAATCCACCTTGGTGAATGCGCTGGTCGGCGAGAAAGTCACCATTGTGAGTCCGGTCGTGCAGACGACCCGTAATCTGGTGCGCGCGATCTTGACCGAACCACGCGGTCAACTGGTGTTTATCGATACGCCGGGTGTGCATAAGGCGAAGTATGATCTAGGCCGGCTAATGAACCGCATGGCGCGGGGCGCCGTCGAAGGAGTGGATGTGGTATTGCTGATGCTCGACGCCTCGCGCCCACCGCGCGAGGAGGACGAGGGCTGGATGCGACGCTTGATGCGTCCCGATCAGGAGGGTAGCGCCTTGCTGGTGCTCAATAAGAGTGATCAGGATCGAGATTTGAGTAGCGAGTATGAGGCTTTATGGGCGCGCGTGGCGGAGGAGAAGCAGTGGACACGTGAGCCCGAATGGCGTCGTATCTCGGCACTCACGGGTAGCGGTGTGGAGGAACTGATGAGCCGCTTGTTCGCACTGGTGCCGCCTGGCCCCTATCTTTTCCCTGAGGACGTATTAACGGATTATCCCCGCAAGTTGGCGATGGCAGACGTGATCCGCGAAAAATATGTTACGCGGCTGAAGGACGAGTTGCCTCATGCGATCGCCATTTGGATTGAAGATATTGAGGAGTCTCCGCAACGCCTGGTGGTTCATGGCACGGTCTATGTGGATCGTCATTCGCAAAAGGGCATCGTGCTGGGCAGCAAAGGGCGCTTGCTTAAATCCGTCTGTCACGAGGCAGGTAAGGAATTGTCCGATTGGTGCGAACAGCCGGTGACCGTTAAACTTTGGGTCAAATGCGAGAAAGACTGGTCACGCAATTTTTGGATGTTGAAGAAATTGGGTTATGCTTAGCGGCAGTTTACAGAAAGGTAGAACAAGATGAACAAGCGATCACAAGCATTTTTGACACAGCTGATCAATGCGATCAGTCCCTCAGGATACGAGGATGAGGCAGCGCGGGTGTGGATTGAAGAAGCGCGCACGTTCGCCGACGACATTCGTCGCGACTCGCACGGCAACGCCAATGCGGTGATCAATGCCGGCGGCGCGCCCCGTATTATGTTGTCCGGTCATTACGACGAAATCGGATTTCTGATCAGCCACATCAGTGAAGACGGCTATTTATGGATTCAACCGATCGGCGGTTGGGATGCCCAGATCCCGCAAGGTCAGCATGTTGTGATTCGGGGACGTAAAGGACATGTCCATGGCGTAATCGGCAAATGTCCGATTCATTTGTTGAAGAGCGAGGCCCGTTCCAAGGTCACGAAACTCGAGGAGCAATGGGTCGATATCGGGGCCAAAGATCGGAAGGCAGCCGAAAAGTACGTTTCGGTCGGTGACCCGATGGTGATTGATCGGGGCATGCACCATTTGCAGGGATCACTGGTGGCCGGTCGGGGATTTGATAATCGCGCGGGCGCCTTTGCGGTCTTGGAGGCTGCTCGACTGCTGGCGAAGTTGAAACCGGAAGCCGAAGTACATGCGGTAGCAACGGTGCAGGAAGAAATCGGGCTGCGCGGGGCGCGGACTGCCGCATATGGCGTGGATCCGCATGTCGGTATTGCGGTCGATGTCACATTTGCCACTGATTATCCCTCGATGGGCGATGCCACCAAAAAGTTTGGGCAGGTCAAAGTGGGGAAGGGAGTCGTCATCACGCGCGGCCCGAATATAAATCCGCGCCTGTTTGATCTGATGGTCGAGACGGCGCAAAAGAAGAAGATCGCTCATCAGATTTGTGCGGAGTCGCGTCCTACCGGAACGGATGCAAACGCTATCCAAGTGAGTCGTGCGGGCGTTGCGACTGGTTTGTTGAGTATTCCAAATCGCTACATGCATACGCCTTGTGAGGTCGTTAGCTTAGATGACTTGATGGCCACCGCGGAATTAATGGCACATACGTGCGCGCGTATCCGTGTCGACACCGACTTTATCCCATTCTGATCCAGTGAGAGCGCTCCAGAATATTCGTGTTGTGTTGGTCAGTCCGATTTACGGCGGCAACGCTGGGTCGGTTTGTCGTGTGATGATGAACATGGGCTTGTCCGATTTGGTGATTGCGGCGCCACTGCCTGACTTCAACGACTTTGATGCAATCAAGTGGTCGTATAGTGCCCGCAGTATTTGGGAGTCACGCCGCGAGTTTCCCACCTTGAAGGAAGCTGTAGCCGATTGCAGTTTGGTCGCAGGAACCTCGGTTCGGGAAGGATTGTATCGCAAGCATACGCGGACACCGCGCGAATGGGCGCCGACCTTTATTGAGACAGCTCAGAACAGCAAAGTGGCACTGGTCTTCGGAACGGAAAACAACGGGCTATCAAACGAGGATCTAGCGTATTGCACTGACTTGATCCGTATTCCTTCCACTGACGCCTATCCCTCATTAAATCTTTCTCATGCGGTTATGGTCTGTGCATACGAAATCTATTTGGCCTCCGGCACTCATTTCCCATCGACAGAGGGCGTGCCGGATGCCACATCGGATATGCGGGAGCGGATGTATGACATGTGGGAAGAAGCCTTGCTGAAGATCGGGTTTATGGAGGAAGAAAAGTCCCAGCACATGATGATGGCCTTGCGGAGAATCTTCGCGCGCGGGAAGCTAACCGATGTTGATGCGCGCATCTTGATGGGTATTGCTCGACAAACCCGCTGGTACGCGGATCAGGGTTCACCCCATCATAAGGATTAGGCACGATTATCATTGTCATCGAAAGCTGCTTCCGTGTATCAATGCAACTCGCACAGAGTGAAAAGAGGGTTGCTCGATTCACCCGTAGTCGCTACTCTGTCATTCGGTAAAGCTTGTGTGTAAGGCGCGGTGCATCTTTATAAAGCTTGTCCGTCTGTAGAAACGTTGCAGCATCATGTTAAAGACTGATCGAATACTGGCACTGGATATTGGCGCAAGCGGTCTCAAAATGGCCGAATTTGTGCCGCTCAAATCCGGTGGCGTCGAGCTGATTAAGCACGCCATTGCCCCATTAGGCTTAGATCCTCATGCGGATGCGGATCGCAATGTATATATCACCAGCACGATTCAAGAGATGCTGGCAGAGTATGAAATTAAACCGGGCCCCGTGTTGATTTCTGTTTCTGGTCAATCCGTTTTCTCCCGTTTTGTCAAATTGCCTCCGGTCGACGAGGACAAAGTTTTCCAAATTGTCTCCTACGAGGCGCAACAGAATGTTCCGTTCCCGATTGATGAGGTTGTTTGGGATTATCAGTTGATCGGTGGTTCAGAGGGTGATCTCGACGTTATGCTGGCGGCGATCAAGGGCGATATCATTTCTGACCTTACTGAGGCCGTAGAGCAGGCCGGGCTGCTGCCGGACTTGGTCGATGTTGCTCCAATGGCGCTCTATAATGCCGTGCGCTATAATTACGATGACCTCAATGACTGCGCCTTGATTGTCGATATGGGGGCGCGCTCGACCGATTTGATTTTCCTCGAGGCCAACCGGGTCTTCAGTCGTAGCATCCCGGTGGCGGGCAATGCGATTACTCAGCAGATCATGCGAGAGTTTGAGCTTTCGTTTTCAGATGCTGAAGACATGAAAAAAGCGCATGCCTTTGTGGCATGGGGTGGGGCATACGAAAGTCCCTCGGGCGAAGTTGCGGATAAAGTATCTAAAGCGGTGCGCAGCGTAATGACGCGATTGCATGCCGAAGTCAATCGCAGCATTAACTTCTACCGTGGCCAGCAAAATGGCGCTCAGCCCAAGCGAATTTTGCTCACAGGTGGCACATCCGTGATTCCGTACACGGACGTATTCCTCCAAGAGAAGCTAAAGGCTGAAGTCGAATACCTCAATCCGTTCATGAATGTCGCCGTCAGCGACGAAATTTCCGCTGAGGAAATCGGTCGGGATGCCCATATGTTGGGTGAAGTGGTCGGGTTGGCCTTGCGCCGCGTATTGACGTGTCCAATCGAGATCAATTTGATGCCGCCGCGTGTGGTTTCAGAAAAGAAATTCCGTAAAAAGCATCCTGTATTACTGGCTGCTGCTTTTGGCTTGGTCTTTGTGCTGATGGTTTGGGCGGTTTATTTTCGCATGCTGTCCAGCTTGGGTGAAGAGCGCTTGAGTCGGATTCAGGATCGCGTACGCAACCTGCAGTCGATTGAGCAACAAATGTTTGAGCCCGAAGAGTTGATCGGCGAAGTGCAA
>SLCI01000181.1 GCA_007125875.1 Kiritimatiellia bacterium
AAACGCGCGGTGAAATAGCCGTCGGCCCGTTTTCCATCGATCAGGAATACTGGCACTAATCCGAACAACATCATGACACATGAAAGGCTCATAACTGCGAAAGAGCCGACGATTACTTTGAAAGTAGCCAAGCGTGCTGCGCATTGTGCTCGGATATAAATGAAACCATTGATGGGCGGTTCGGGGGCGCCACGCTACGATTCTGCGCCAATGCGCTTTCCTGCGCTCCTCAGCAGCCAGTAAGTGATCCTGTGATAGCCACGGATGCTCATAAGTCCAAGCGATCGGACGAAAACCGGAAAGAAGATAGTGGGGCAGGGCAGGCAGATACTCTTTGCGGCGTGCTTTCCGTTTTGTTCGGGGCTTGTTCTTTAAAAGGGTATCGGCCAGAAACCCTCCGAATACAGCATCATAATCAGCTAAATGAGTAGTTTCAGTAAGCCCCACGCAGTGTGCGTGCACATAAGGGAGTCCGCTGCCGACAAGCTGACTGGCTTGTTCCAGAATTTTGTAGTAGTGCAGAGGCTCTCGAAGGGTCAACTGCATATTGATACGATAAATAGCCGCAAGCTGTTCTGCCAAATGGCCCTCGCGATTCATCTGATCGAGAAAAATCAATCCGTCATGATTCGGACGGTTACGAAGACATGAGGCGACGACCCGACTGTCTTCGCCAGCACTTAAAAACTGTGCAACATTGGTTGCCTCACTAGTCACACCATCAATATACCGCTGCAATGAATCCCTTAATGTGCGCGCAGTGTCAGCCAGTGTTTCGTGATACGAGCCCTCTGTAGGGCGCCAATAGGATTGCTGCTGCCTCCGATTGCCGCCTGCTTGATCAGGAGTATAGGTGTGAATTGAGGAAGCATCAGCTTGTCGGACGTTTTCATAGAGCGTAAACGGATGAGTGATGACCTGGTGTCGCAGAAAGTCTGCTATCGAAACGGAGTCCACTTCTCGCTCTTGCGCGGCAGCGTGAGCCACTGCATCGACATGACTGCCGATCATGAGATCATCGCCGGACACATATTCGTAAACCGGAATGAACATCATGAGATCGGTCACACAAGACACGACACGATCGGCTTTGCTCACGTGCAGGGCGCAGAATGGCCCGTTCAAGTCCTCTGCCCAGTTGATTTTGCCGGCACGTATTCGGTTCAGCAAAACATCGATCTTGCGACTTGCTGAATCTATGGCGTCGTTTGGCTGGTTGAAGGTGAGCAGCGGTGCACCGAGAAAAAGCAGTATATCCCGATCTGTTTCGATCGGCTGAAATCCATCATACAGCGCAGGACCTATGACTAGGCTGCCCCATTTACCCTCGTATGTAGTGATGCTGTTTGCGAGCCATGGGCAGCAACGTTGTAAGCAAGTGGTCAGGGTGACCGATTCACCCGGTCGATTTGAATACAGAAAATCACTCATGCGGCATCGATTGAAGCCAGCGCGCCGATAAGGCGGCGGGCATGTCTAAGCATGTTATTTGCCTCGGATGACAATCTTGTGCGCTGTCCCTTGCTCAGGATTGGAGGTGTCATAGACGACAAAGCGGACGTCTGGAAATGCAGCCGCTAGCTCCGAGTTTAGATAATCGATTACGGCTGCAACGTTGTGCGGATCATCATCGGAAAATCCCACGCTGATGGATGCCTCGACACCGCGTTGACGGATTATATTGATGATGTGCGTCACAAAATCCTTCACCGCAAACTGCTTCGCGCGTTCAGGACTCTCCGCGCCAGATAGACTCTGTCCCATGATTTCTTGAAATTCCGGGGACGTAACGCCCCGGTAGCGATTCAAGTCGAGATAACGGGAAACAACTTCGGCGTCGGTTAACAATGTGCCGTCCTCGCCAAACAACTTGATGAAACGACGCAGGTTCTTGATCATCGTTAACCGTTCATCATCGGTCAACACGGCCTCAATGAAATATTCGACACCTTTTCGAATGGATTGGGCGGAATGGGCCCTGGCCGTGATAATCGCGAAGAGTGAACCGTCGATGAGTGCGCGCTTGAAACGCTGAAAACTTGGGGCGCCCTCCTCCTCTTTTTGAACAATCGGTCGCAACGCTCGTTGCGTATCATTCAAGAACGTTTCTTCTCCACGCACACCACAATCATAAAAGTCGATAAAGGCCGCATCCCAATCGCCATCAATCGGACGATAATTTTCCTGGTCTCTGCGAATCTTGGCAAATTCAGATGTGGTGACGCTAAACGGCTTCCAGCCCTCTTCTGTTTTCCGCTCGAGATGAATTGCTGTGGGCATGTGAAGGATGTTGTCGTCCCAATCGAACATGTAATATTTCAAGTGAGGCGTTGTGTTGTTCTCTACGTCAGTCATTTTACTTCCTATTGACGGCCAATACTCCGCACATCTTATTCTTGTGTGAGGTTGTGCTCAATGCGTTTCGGCACGATACCGGCCGGGTACTGAGTTACATACTCTTCGCCAAAAAGACGACGATGCACCAGTGTGTTTTCAGTAATGGCCCAATCCCGTTGTCCATGTCGCCGTAGCCAGAGCGTGAAAATCGAAGCGGTGATCACGATGAACATGGAGTAGAGGATCGCCATCCAGAGCATTTGATTTTGCAGCGCAACATCGGAGAAACTCAGCAAAATAATGGCAAAGGCGATCGGACCATTTTGGATCCCCGTTTCCAATGAGATAGCACGTTGATGAATGGGCGAGGCACCGAAAATTCGCGCGCCGACATACCCAATTAAAAACCCGAACATGCCCAAGGTAATGGCCGCAGCATATACTTTAATATCGGTTCCAATCACCTGTGGAAAATGCCGAATAAGTGTGCTCGCCACCAAGAAGATTATGACGATCATCGCCATAAAGCCCGCCGTATCCTCCGCGGATTTTGCCCAACCACGTGAAAAGCGTCGCAGGGTCATCCCGCCCGCGACAGGGACAAGCACAAGCAACAGCGAAACAACGATATTTACGGTCGGAATGACAAATTCGTGCGCCATCCCATCCGCATCGTACACAGCAATCTCGCGGGCAAAGCCCGGCGTATAAATCTGTAACAGAATAGGCATCATGATCAGGGCCGCTAATGTTGAGGCGGTTGTCATGGAAATGCTGAGCGCGACGGAACCTCGGGCGAAGTAGGTAAACATATTCGAGGTCGATCCGCCGGGTAGTGTGCCGACAAGGACCAGTGCGATTGCGTAAGCCGGTGGCAGGTTCAGGAGTGTGGCCAATGTGAAGGCGATCAATGGCATAAACCCAAACTGCGAGGCAAATCCAATCGCGACGAGACGCCAGCGACGGGCCACCGTGCGAAAGTCGTCCACCGTTAGTCCTGCGCCCATACCGAACATGATGACGATGATCATCAGCGCCAAAAGCGCTTGGTCAAGGCCATGTAATAACACTTGGTCGCTATTCATCGGTGCCCCCGCGAACGGCTGCTGTCGGGTTCCTCGGCCGCATACAGCGATTGCAGCACATCATCATATTTTTGCGCCACCACGTGTCGTTTAAGTTTAAACAAGTTCGTTAATTCCTCGCCCGGTGTAAAAGGTTCGGCAATCAGTCGGATGGCACGAATCGATGGGTGCTTGCCACTATCGCTCGGATGATGCTGCATCTCCCGGATTTCCCGGAAAATCGTCTGATGAACCTCCGGGTCCGTAATCAGCTCTTCTCGTGTTTTGACTTCCCGGCCATCTTGCTGGAATTGCTCCAGATCAGGAACAACGAGCGCATATAGGTGTTTGCAGTCTTGTCCCATTAACGCCAAGTTTTCGATATGCGCACATTGTCGCAGGCGAGCCTCAATGGGCTCAGGTTCAATATTCTCACCGTTCGATAATACAATCGTTGATTTACAGCGGCCCAATATTCGCAGGCAGCCGTTCCAGGTAACCATGCCAATGTCACCAGTACGGAACCAACCATCCTCCGATAAAACCTCTCGCGTTAGCCCATGTTCCTTGTAGTAGCCACGCATGATTTGTGGACCACGTACTTGTATTTCACCGCGTAAACCGATTTCTTGGGATAAGGCAGACTGCGAACTGCTATACAGGATTTCATCTGTCTCTAAATGCACTATCCGCAGTTCGGTTTCGGGGATAATAGGGCCGACTGTTCCGGCCACTTCCTTGCTTTGAATGCGAACCGCCAGCACGGGGCTTGTTTCGGTTAGGCCATACCCCTCCAGCACATGAATCCCAATTTTGCGATAGAATTGATCAATCGCCATCGGGAGTGCGCCGCCGCCTGAGATGGTTGCCTTGAGGCAGCCGCCTGCTTTCAGGCGGACGTTCTCAAGCACAGCGGCATTGAAGAATCCGTAAAGTGGCAGAATCAGGCAGATTCGGCCACTGTGCACCATTTTCCATGCAAGCCGTACAATTAGCGAGCGGGGAGGGGGCTCCAGTGTCTCGTTCCGTAACACCGTCCAGGAATGCTGGTACCAACTGCTTAATCGGTAAGCGATATGAAACAATGCGCGACGCACGGGGTGTGCTTGGCCAATCCCCTGCATGATGCGGTGATGCAAACTTTCCCAGAGTCTCGGCGCTGACCCCATGAACGTCGGCTCAACATTTTGCAGATCCTGACCAAGGGTCCGAAGGCTGGTATAATACGTGCATACCCCATAGCTCATGGTGAACACTTCGAACATACGCTCGAAGACATGCCAAATGGGCAAAATCGAAAGCACACGATCGGTACAGGATAGCTCAAGCGGCACATTTTTGATCTGTGACAATATGTTCTCGTGGGTCAACATGACGCCTTTCGGCTTTCCCGTTGTTCCCGAGGTATAGATCAGCGTGAACAGGTCATCGCCCGAAACCGACTGTTCCCGCTCTTGGATACATTGTGGATTCGTCTTCAGTGCCGACGCGCCAAGCTCAGCGAGCTGATCAAGTGTGTGCACACCCTCTTCAACCCCCTTACGCGTATCGAGTTGGATGACTTCGCGGAGGTTGGGCCATTGAACACGTAAACGCTTTAATCGCTGGAGCTCTTTTGGGCCCTCTACAAAGGCGACCTCTATTTCTGCGTGCTCAAAGATATAGCCCCATTCGTCATCGATAACGTCAGTCCCACGAGGTGTGTTGACTGCTCCCGCGAGCTGAATACCCACTTCGGCCAACATCCACTCCACCCGGTTATCGCTAATGAGACCGACTGGATCGCCTTGGCGGACACCAATTTGCGCGAGACCAGCGGCAATCTGTTTGCCTCGTTCATACAATTCGCGAAAGGATATGGGTTGCCAATTGGTTGCCGTTTGGCGTGTCGCGAAAGCGGGAAGCTCACCATAGTGTTCCGCACAGAGGCGATAGAGTTGGGCTAGGTTCCGCGCGTTAAGTATCGGTTTCATGTCGGTGAACGTCTCGACGATGCTCTTGCCATGGCAGATGTTGATCAAAAACCTCCAAGGCGCTGTCACACTAGTGAAAGGAGCCCAGCGGGTCAAGCTGAGGGAACGGCTTGACGCCATAGAAATCTGCGTCACTGTGTTGTTATGAAAAAAGTAATGTTATGCGTGGTACTTGCCTGTGCGCGAACCTATGCGATCGCTCAGCCTGTTGTTCAGCAGACCACCATTGAAGAGCGGGTCGATTCCGAAGAGCTTTCTTTTCGAGTTATCCGTGAAGTTGCGGACTTGGAGCATCCGTGGGGATTGGCCTTTTTGCCGGACGGCTCGCTACTGATTACCGAAAGACCGGGACGCTTATATCGGTTTACGGGTGATGAAATTCATAGGATAGAAAACCTCCCTACGATTCGCGCTTTTGGGCAGGGCGGTCTGCTGGATGTCGCAGTTCATCCGGCGTTTTCTGATAATCAGCTAATTTATATTAGTTATGCCGCTGATTATGAGGGCGGCATCGGTACACGGGTAGCTCGCGCTCGACTAGAAAATGATCGGCTTGAGGATGTAACCGTCATCTTCGAAATGGATCCGCCAACTCGAAGAAGCGGCGTGCATTTCGGCAGTCGTTTTGCATTCGATTCGGATGGCTATTTGTTTGTGACATTAGGTGAACGTGGTCAGCGTTACCTGTCGCAAGAGCTCAACACGCATCACGGGAAAGTCGTGCGTTTGTATGATGATGGTCGTGTCCCCGAAGATAACCCGTTTGTGGGGCAAGGTGACGCCCACCCGGAAATCTACACCTATGGACATCGCAATCAACAGGGCATGGTCTACGATTCCGAGACGGGTCTGCTGTGGACACATGAGCATGGGCCGCGTGGTGGTGACACGTTGAATGTTATTCGCTCTGGCTTGAATTATGGTTGGCCCTTAGCTACACACGGTGAAGAGTATCGTGGCGGTCGGATCGGCACACTGCCCGAGCGACTCGAACATGTTGTCGATCCCATTGTCCACTGGACACCCTCCATTGCGCCCTCAGGGATGAGTATGTATCGAGGCGACCTTTTCCCCGAGTGGTCAGGTAATTTCTTGATTGGCGCATTGGTCCAACAACATTTGCGCCGCGTGGTGACTGATGGGGAACAGGTCGTTCATCAGGAAGAGCTATTGCGTAATCGCATTGGACGAATTCGGGAGGTTGCAACGGACTCCGACGGATACATCTGGCTACTAACCGATGCGCCGAATGGGGGGCTTTACCGGATTCTGCCGTTGGCCAAAGAATGAAGGCATATAGAGATGCCCATTAGAGAAGAAAATCAATTGGGATGATGGTAATCGGGATAAGAACCTGAAACATGGCGTCCAAAATGGCGAATCTGAGCAGATTTTTTTCAATGAGCCATTGATTGTACTCGATGATCCAATTCACTCCACGGCGGAGGACAGATTCGCCGCCTTTGGGAAAACAGATAACGGTCGGCCATTGGTAGTGATCTTCACTCTCAGAGGCGAAAAGATTCGAGTTATTTCGGCTCGCAACATGAACCGGAAGGAGCGGAAATATTATGAAAACCAAGAATAAGAAAAACCAACAATTCAAAAGCGAAGAAGCAGAACGAGAGTTTTGGGCATCGCATTCCCCCTTAGACTACTTTGATACCGCGACATCAAAGAGGGCCACTTTCCCCAACTTGAAGCCTTCGCTGAAGTCCATATCTATTCGCCTACCTGAGGATATGCTCGACGAACTCAAAGTCTTGGCAAACAAAAGAGATGTTCCGTATCAAAGCTTGGCCAAGCTGTACCTTTCATGGGGCATACACTCGGAACGCCAGAGAGCAAAAGTCACGCATTAATGACCAAATCAGCCAGTTCATGGTTGATAGAGAGAGCAAGCAACTCTTCAGGATGTTCGGTCATCCTCTAGCGGGTTCGCGCCGAATGGGGGGGCTTTACCGAATTCTGCCGCTGGCCAAAGAATGATGTGAGTGACCGGGCCTACTTCTTGTGCTTTACCATTCTCATTCGGTTGCGCTCATCATCGAGCGTTTCGTAGGTCACTTCGTCCATGCAGCGATTCATGATGTACAAGCCTGCACCGCGCATGTTTCCCTCTAGCCAATGATCCGGGAACTTGGGTTCGCTGTAAGCGTCCCAATCAAGTTTTTCGCCTTCATCTATCACGTCTACAGTGAATGTATTTTCAGCGCTCTTCATTACGATAAGAACAGGTGGTTTAGGGGAACAGTGCTTGTAGGCGTGATCAAGTACATTGGAGCAGGCTTCATCGACGGCAAGTTCAATCTCGTCAAGCGTTTCACCCTGCCAACCTGCTGCTGCCGCAATTCGTGTCACGACCCAGCGGATAGCAGCCAAAGATGACGTATCCCCGGGCACGATATACTCATAACAATTC
>SLCI01000109.1 GCA_007125875.1 Kiritimatiellia bacterium
ACAGCAGAGTTTCTTGCGTGCGTACAATCGATTGGAGCTAGCGGGTCGTGCACCGGCCAACTTCGAACGTGCATCCGTGGACGCGACGCTTACACAGCCGCGTCTGTTGTGGGCGGCCCGCGGTTTGATTCATGGCGGCGAGGTAGCTGGGCGATACGGGATCTATAACATTGCGCTGGGCACAACACACGAGACATTGCCACGCGAGGGCACGCCCGCAGATACCGTTGATCGACTCGACCTCGATCTGTTGACGCAGAATGTAGATGAAATAGCGCAAATGTTGACCGCGATTGGTGATCAGCCGGGGCAAGTGGGTGATGTTGAAGCCGTCGCTGATCAGCGCGGACTCTCGTTACGACGAGCCATTCCTACGGATCACTCGTACATCGTGCCGCGCTTCCGGAATGACGTCACCGAGGGTGCGCTGGCCATGGGGCGGCACCGAGGTAGCTCGATCCCAAATTTGCCGATTCCCGGAGCGGTAATACAAGTCCAATGGGTTGAGCCATGGAATCGGATCTTTTGGCCCCACACCAAGTATGCTGCGTTTGATTCCAGTGCGGTGGTTATTACCGATCAGAATGGCGCGTACAGTCTGGGTGGCCTTCCTAAAGAAGACACATTTCCTCAGCCCGTCACTTTTGCCGCCGAGTTCGATCGCCGTGGCCATGTCGTGCAAGTATCCGATATGCGCTCACGCGACGGCATTCGGTCACGATTGAATATGCTGCGTGCGCGCGGTGCGTTCTACATGATGCCACCGCGTTTCTGGCCGGATTCCGCGACGGTATTTGACGCAATTGGAAATGCAAATCTAGGCGGTGACGGGTCTGAACGCGGTTTTGTAGAGACGCTGGATGGCGTGGTTACTTTCTATCTGGAAGAGACCGTTAGTAATGCCAAGGTCTTCGGAATACGGTCAGCCATTGGTCTCAACAATATCGATATCGACCCTGAGGCTAGTGCCATGCACGAGGCTTTAGGAAGCGGGTTTCCGATTGAGAGCAATTGGTTGGACATTCGCACATCATTCCAGGGAGCGGGAGACCTCTGGCGGGTCAATGAGTCGAGACTCGCGTTGTTGCGGTCACGAGATATTTTGAACAGCTCCCTGGAGGAGTTGCATGGTCGAGTGGAGGACCTCTACGCATCGTCACTGGAAGAGGAGCAATGGTTGCGGGGCGAGGCGATGGCCGCATCCGCACTGCTTTCTGCTCGTCCGGTCTACGAGAATAGTCGCGCGATCATGGATGACTTGGTTGCTGCTGTGCTGATTCTGCTGGCGCTGTGTATTCCGTTTGCCTTCGCACTTGAGCGTCTCTTAATCGGTGCCAGCATGATTTATAAGCAGGTCACTTGGTTCGTTATCTTCTTCCTGCTCACCTTTGTCGTGCTGTACTTGTCTCATCCGGCCTTTGAGGTGGCTCAAACACCGATCATCATCTTCCTGGGATTTGCCGTAGTGGTTCTGTCGGCGCTGGTCATTTTCATCATCATGCAGAAATTTGAGACGGAGTTGAAGGCCCTGCAGGGACTTACCTCCACGGTGCATGTGGCCGATATTTCTCGTTTCAATACGGTGATGGCGGCTATGAGTATGGGAATCTCTACCATGCGTCGGCGTCCGCTTCGAACCGCGCTCACGGCCATCACGATCGTCTTACTGACCTTTACCATTCTTGCTTTTGCCTCTTTTGATACGCAGCGTGGCATCGTGCGACTGTTTGCTGCGCCGTCACCAGACTATACAGGCGCACTCTATGTGCCTGCCTCGCGCGGGACCCTCAATCCGGACTTTGTTGAATTAATTCGTGCGCGCTGGGACCAGGAAGCGGATGTCACCACTCGTCACTGGGTTTGCCCCGAGTTCCCGGGAGATCCTGACTTTGTGATTGGCCATGCGGATGGCAGTAATCCAGTCATCCTAAAGGGCATCTTAGGTATCGAACCAACCGAGCTGAAGCATCGCTCGGATCTACGTGCGCTGCTGCAAATTGATGATCCGGAAATGATTGAGGATCACGTTTTCATGACAGAAGCCGTGGCCACGTTGCTAGGTGTCGAGCCTGGGGACAGCGTGGTGGTGAAAGGGATACCATTGACGGTTGGTCCTTTGGTTAGTGCTACCCGCTTCACGGCAATTACGGACATGGATAACTCCAGTGTCATCCCGATTGATTACGCGCAAATGCAAGAGACGCAGGCCGGTCAGATGTCCGGTGCGGCCGATGATTTAATGGGTGACCAGATCAACTGGGCCAATTTGCCTACAGATTCAGTTGTCATTATGTCGGATGAAAATTGTGCACGGGCAGGCGGCAAAGTCAGTTTGATTCACATCTATACCGAAGATGCCGAGAGTGCCGCCCAGTTGGCAGAAGATTTTGCCCGGATGATGGATCGCACACCGATTTTGGCTACGCGGCAAAACGGCGTCTATCGTCATGTCCTTGGCACAGTCGTCGCCGCCAGTGGAGTAGGGGATTTATTGTTCCCTGTGTTGCTCGGGGGACTGGTGATTTTTGGAACGATGCTGGGCTCGGTGGCCGATCGCGAAAAAGAGATTTATACGTTTAGTGCGTTGGGACTAGCACCGCCGCACGTCGCAAGCTTGTTCTTTGCCGAAGCATTGGTTTACTCGGTACTTGGCGGTATGGGCGGATACCTGATCGCGCAAGGGTCGATGAAGATACTGACCACTTTGGCCGAATATGGGTGGGTCACCGTGCCGGAGATCAACTATTCTTCCACCAATGCGATTGTGACCATCTTGATCGTCATGGCGACCGTCTTGATTAGCGCCATCTATCCCGCCATCAAGGCGTCTAAGAGCGCCAATCCGGGCTTGCTGCGGTCATGGCGCCCACCAGCGCCCAAAGGAGACGTACATGATATCGTATTCCCATTTACCGTCTCTGAGTACGATTTGACCGGTGTCATCAGTTTCTTGAAGGAACACTTCGAGAACTTCAGCGATACCGGTTTGGGTGCCTTTATGGCACGCGATACCGAAATGACGAAGGCGGCGGACGGATCGCTCGGATTGAAAGCGAATTTGGCCTTGGCCCCATTTGATCTTGGTGTCACTCAAGAATTCGAACTGCAGAGCGTGCCCAGCGAAATCAAAGGGATTGATGAGGTGCGCATTCGGTTGGTTCGGAAATCTGGTCAGCCAGGCGACTGGCTGCGATTGAACCGGAATCTTTTTGACGATCTGCGCACGCAGTTCTTATTGTGGCGCTCCATACCGAAAGAGATCATGGAGCAGTATCGCGAGCAAACGCTGACTCACTTCAAGAAGCATAATGTCTGAAGAACGAATAGATAAAGAACTGGAAGAGTTTCGCCAGGTCATGGAAGTGCCCTCGACCTTCGAGGACGGTTTCAGTTGGACCTCATTGCTCGGTGCCATCTTTGTGGCGCTGTTGATGGTTCCGGGTGCAATCTATATGGGCCTGCTGGCCGGTGTCGAAAATATTGGTCCGGCATCGCAATGGGTGACGGTTATTCTATTTATCGAAGTAGCCAAGCGCGCGCAGCGCTCCCTCAAAAAGGCTGAAATCTTCGTACTCTTCTTCATGGCGGGCGCCGCCATGGGCTTGCCGTTCAACGGCTTGTTATGGAACCAATTCTTTGTCCGCAGTGACGCAGCGATCGCGACCGGCGTCGCAGCTGAGTTGCCGTTCTGGTTTGCCCCCTCCGTAGAATCAGAATCCTATGACTTACGCACCTTTTTCCATATTGATTGGTTGCCAGCGATAGGGTTGGTGATTTTCGGTACATTCTTTGGTCAACTGGCGAATATGGTGTTGGGATATGGTTTGTTCCGTGTTGCCAACGATGTCGAAAAGTTGCCCTTTCCGATGGCGCCGATCGGAGCACAAGGCATTATGGCGCTGGCCGAGGACGCCGATGAGAAGAACATCGAGCAATCAGAAGGGCGGTGGCGATGGCGAGTCTTCTCGATTGGAGGTGCGTTAGGTCTAGCCTTCGGTGCGGTGTATCTACTGCTACCGACGCTCACCGGTGCATTGACGGGGCAGCCCATCACAATTCTGCCCATCCCGTTCTCTGATTTTACGCCGCGCACCGGAAACTATTTATCCGCGGTCGCCACCGGCATGTCGTGGGATTTGGGTAACCTGATCTTTGGTATGGTGTTGCCGTTCTTTGCCATGGTCGGTGCTTTTGTCGGATTGTTGGCAACCTTCATTCTGAACCCTATCCTTTATGAACAAGGGATCTTGAGTAGTTGGACGCCGGGCGAAAGCACCGTAAGTACGCTTTATCTGAACAATGTAGACTTCTACTTCAGCTTCCAGATTGGTATTGCGATTGCGATTGCTGTGGCGGGTATTGGCCAAGTCATACGTAGTTTGCGCGGTGCGAAGAAGAAGGCAGACAAGCAGGCCTCGACATTGCCTCAAACGACAACGAGCGCGCTGCCGGAAGGGCGAGGGGATATCAAGATTTGGGTCGTGCTGGCCGTTTACCTCTTTGTCACCTTGACGTATATCGGTGTGTCCGGCTGGCTGATCGATTGGCATCGCGGGGTCATGATCGTCCTGTTCTTCCTGGGCTTTGTCTACACGCCCCTGATCAGCTATGTCACCGCGCGTCTGGAAGGTATGGTGGGGCAGGTTGTTGAGGTGCCCTTTATTCGCGAGGCGGCGCTGATTTTGAGTGGATACCAAGGGGTCGCGGTTTGGTTCCTGCCGATCCCGATCGCGAATTATGGGCAGATGACGGTCTTCTACAAACAGTGCGAACTGACCGGTACCCGTTTCACCAGTATCTGGAAGACGCAGGTGATCTTGTTCCCGATCATTTTGCTGAGTTCGATTTTCTTCATGAACTTTATTTGGGGGCTGGATGAGGTGCCATCGGCGGTGTACCCCTTCGCCGATGAGATCTGGAAGCTGCATGCCGAGAATGCGTGTATCATGTATTCTGCGACGCTCGGCGAGTACTCGATCTTTGAAGAAGCGTTCCGCGTCTCCTACATCGCCGTTGGGGCCATCTTTGGTGGAATTCTATTCTGGGGCTTAGCGGCTTTGGGTGCGCCCGTAATGCTGACCTATGGCGTGGTACGCGGTTTAGGACAAACGATGCCGCATGCTGTCATCCCTCAGTTCATTGGTGCCTTGATTGGCCGCTACTATTTCCAGCGCAAGATGGGGCTAAAATGGCGTCAATATATCCCGGTAGTTAGTGCCGGGTTTGCTTGTGGCATGGGACTAATTACAACCGTGGGTGTGGGTATTACATTCCTGAGCAAAGCGGCCATTCCGCTGCCATTCTAAGATTGAGCGATATGTCGGAAGTACTCATAGAGATTCGTGGTGTAAATAAGGTGTTCGACTTGGGAAAACTCAAGGTGCATGCCCTGCGTGACATGGAACTGGATATCATGCGCGGTGAGTACCTTTCCATCATGGGCCCATCGGGTTCGGGCAAAAGTACCTTGTTCAATATGATTGGTGCATTGGATACGCCAACCTCCGGCTCCATCCGAGTGGCCGGCGTGACATTGAAAGAGCTATCGAGTCGCGAGCTGGCTTACTTCCGTGGAAAACATATCGGATATGTTTTTCAACAGTTCAACCTGTTGCCCGCGTACAACGCGATTGATAACGTCGCGATGCCTCTTATCTTCAATGGATGGCCACAAGAGCGGGCCGAGCAGCGTGCGCAGGAAATTCTCACTCGAGTCGGCCTGGGTGAGCGTATGACGCACCGTCCTGATGAGCTCTCTGGCGGGCAACAACAGCGCGTTGCGATCGCACGGGCATTGGCTAATGAGCCTGCCATTGTGTTAGCGGATGAGCCGACCGGTAATTTGGACCTACACACCGGCGAAGAGATCATCAAATTACTGAGTGAGCTGAGCAGTGAACTGGGCGTAACTGTCATCTCAGCAACGCATGATCATAAGATGCTGGCGACATCCGACCGCATATTGTGGATTAAGGACGGTCGCAAGGACCGCCTGGAGCGTCGACAAGATATCAATATCCGTATCGGCACCGTGCGCTAGCCGGATATTTCCCTCGTCAATGCTCGTTACGCGACTATACTGTCGCCCTGATTTATCACTGAAGGTTTACAGGATATCGGGTAGTCGCTTCCTATAGGATGTGGATTCCGCTTCACGTGGTAAGATCATCCAACGCCCATCGACGGCGGTTACGAAAATGATGTAAAGGTTTATAGGACATGGAGTGCATAACAGCATCAATTGGAAACACGCCTCTGCTGCATTTGCGGCGTGTATCGGCTGAATTACCTGATGGCGTAGAGGTGTTCGCAAAAGCCGAGTACATGAACCCGGGCGGGTCCGTAAAGGATCGGGCTGCGTGGGCGATGATCCAAGCGGGTATTGCCTCTGGGCAATTGACGACCGAGAAGACGCTGTTGGACGCGACCAGTGGTAACACCGGCATCGCATATACCATGATCGGAGCCGCACTGGGATACCGGGTGACCCTGTGCCTGCCTGCCAATGCCAGTCTTGAGCGAAAGCGCATACTGCGGGCCTATGGTGCCGAAATTATTGAAACGGATCCCTTGGAAGCAACCGATGGTGCGCAGGTCAAGGCGCAGGAATTAGTGGCTAAATTTCCCGAACGCTACTTTTATCCCGATCAGTATAATAATGATGCCAACCGATTGGCTCATTATAACTCGACGGGCGCTGAGTTATGGCTCCAAACCGATCAGCGAATTACGCATTTCATTGCGGGGATTGGCACGACGGGTACGTTTGTGGGTACCTCTCAACGGCTGAAAGAATTTAATCCTGCGATCCAGGCCATTGCTATGCATCCCGACTCACCGATGCACGGACTGGAAGGTATGAAACATTTGGAGACAGCCATGGTGCCGGGCATCTATGACCCCACCGTAGCGGATGATCATGTCGAGGTGGGGACAGAGGATGCCTATGCCATGACCCGACGCTTGGCGCGGGAAGAGGGGATATTTGTTGGGGTCACCGCCGGGGCGAATGTGCATGCCGCGCTCCGGCTTGGGAAAACACTGCCGGCCGGTTCCTTGGTGGTGACCGTACTATGTGACGCGGGCTATCGCTATTTGGGCGACCAACTATGGGAGATGGACTGATGATTCAGTTAACACCAAGTCATGTGCAATCGATCCGGCAACACGGAGAAGCCGATTTCCCCCATGAATGCTGCGGCATTCTCGTCGGTATATTTGGTGAAGACGGGGCAAAACAGGTACGGGAAATACTGCCGATATCGAATGCTCGGGAAGAAGAGGCAAAGCGGAACCGTTTCTTGATCACCGCGGAAGAGATGATGCGTGGCGAGAAGCTGGCCCGAGCGCAGGGAATGGATGTGATTGGTTTCTATCACTCACATCCGGATCATCCCGCCAAGCCATCCCAATTTGATTTAGATCATGCATGGCCTATATATTCCTACATCATCGTTTCCGTAATGGGCGGTCAGTCGGCCGACTTTACCTCATGGGAGCTAGATCCAGAGGGGGAAGCGTTTGTGTCGGAAGAAATTCTAGAGAAAGGAGGAGAGTAGAGTATGTCAGTATCCGTTCAGATTCCTACCGCCCTGCGTTCTTTCGCAGGCGGACAAGCTGCGGTTGACGTCAACGGAAGCACAGTCGGGGAGGCGTTGGCACAATTAGCCGATGCGCATCCTAACTTGCGTAAGCACCTCTTCAATGATGAAGGGAAACTGCGCAGTTTTGTTAACGTGTATGTCAACGATGAGGATATCCGTCATCAACAAGGCACCGATACACCGGTGGCTGATGGTGGTTCCATATTGATTGTTCCTTCGATTGCCGGCGGTTCGCCGGCATCGTTGGAACCGTCGCAGCTGGTGGGTGGCGCGGAGCTACCAGAGCTGACGCCGGAAGAAATAACCCGTTACAACAGACACCTCATTCTTCCCGAAGTAGGCGTGGATGGTCAGCGTAAACTGAAGCAAGCCAGTGTGCTCATGATCGGTACCGGCGGGCTAGGCGCTCCCTTGGGTATGTATCTGGCCGCGGCCGGTATCGGGCGGCTGGGCGTAGTCGATTTTGATGTCGTCGATTCCTCCAATCTCCAGCGCCAAATCATTCATGGTTCCCGTGATGTCGGACGCCCAAAAATCGAGTCGGCGCGAGATTGCATCCAAAACATTAATCCCCATGTGAACGTAGAGACCTATGAGACGCGCCTAACGAGTGATAACGCCATGGATATCATTCGCGAGTACGATGTGATCGTGGATGGCACCGACAATTTCCCCACGCGATACTTGGTGAATGATGCCTGTGTGTTGCTGAACAAGCCGAATGTGTATGGATCGATCTTCCGATTTGAGGGACAAGCCAGTGTCTTCTGGGCCGAGAAGGGAGCCTGTTACCGTTGTCTCTATCCTGAACCGCCGCCGCCCGGCTTAGTTCCCTCCTGCGCCGAAGGGGGCGTATTGGGCGTGTTACCCGGTATTATAGGCACCATCCAGGCCAATGAGACGATCAAACTTATTATTGGCCGCGGGGAGCCCCTGATCAATCGCTTGTTGCTGTTTGATGCGTTGGGCATGAGTTTTCGTGAGCTGAAGCTGCGAAAGGATCCTGACTGTCCGATTTGCGGCACCAACCCCACCGTTACCGAGCTGATCGACTATGAAGTGTTTTGTGGTTTAGATCAGGCTTCGAATGTGACGGAATCCGATGAAGGTGTGGAGGAGATCACGCCAACCGAATTGAAGCGACGAATTGATGATGGTCGCAACGATGTGCTACTGGATATCCGTGAGCCACATGAATATGCGATCGCCCGAATCCCGGGAGCCAAACTCGTTCCTCCTGCACAGGTCATGGATCATCTTGGCGAGTTAAGTCCGGACAGAGATACTGTGCTGTTTTGTCGCGTCGGTCCCCGCAGTATCAATGCGATTAAAGAGTTGCGCGCCGCCGGTTTCTCGGGCCGCATGTATAATCTGAAGGGCGGGATTTTGGCTTGGTCTGACGAAGTAGATCCCAGCGTTCCGAAGTATTAAACAATGCGTGGTTGAGAAAAGGTGAGGTTCAAATGAAAAGCTTATGCGGTAAAATGCTGTTGGTTGCCTGCATCACGCTCGGATCTGTTGCGGTTGCAGAGGAAGTCGAGTCAAACGATGATATTCGCGAGGATGTACGCGAACTCCTGGCGCTGATGGGGGCTGGCGAAATTGGATTAAATGCGATGGAGCAAATAATCGATTCATTTCGGCAAAGTATGCCTTGGGCCCCCAGCGAGTTTTGGGATGATTTTGTCGAAGGGGTGAATGCGGATGATTTGATCGAGTTGTCCATCGATCCGTATGTTCGTCACCTGTCTCATGAAGATATACACGGCCTGATTGCGTTCTATCAGACGCCATTAGGCAAGCGTCTTGCTCGCGCGATGCCAGCCATTACGCACGAAAGCATGTTGGCCGGTCAGGAATGGGGACAACAATTGGCTGAAAAGGTGTTAAAGCGCCTGCAAGAAGAAGGGTATCAGTAGAGCCTAGTACGCTATCGTTTGCGTAGCCGCCGTCGTTAGACGGTGGACAATCTTCTCGAATGAACAGGAATCCACGTCCTAACGGACGCGGCTACTATCCTCATTCTTAACGTACGCGTAATCGTAATCCTAATCAGCTTGCGAGCAGTAGTAAGGAAAAGAAAAACCCCGCTCAGCTGACGCTGTAGCGGGGTTTCTCGTATATCGCTTAAAGCGTTAGGGCCGTTTTACCAGCCACCCTCACGCTTATCGTTGCGGATACCGCGTCGGCTGCCTTTGCCGGAGGGACGACCACGACCGCCACCGCCGCCGCCACCATAGCCACCACCGCCGCCGCCACCGTAACCGCCGCCACCAAATCCGCCACCGCCGCCGCGAGGACCGCGATCTTCGCGCGGGCGAGCTTCGTTGACGACCAATGAACGACCATCTAGTTCTTGTCCGTTCAGCGTGCTAGCTGCGTTCTTGGCATCCTCATCGGTGCCCATTTCCACAAAGGCGAAGCCACGTGATTTACTGGTGAACTTATCGAGGATAAGGTCACAGCTGTTGACCGAGCCAGCTTGCTCGAAGTGACTGCGCAAGTCGTCTTCAGTGGTTTGGTAGGACAGATTGCCTACGTATAATTTTGTACCCATTTCTACTCTTCTCTTTCTACTGATGCTGGAAGGCCACGTTCAAGCGCCTGATTCGTTCGGGCACACAAGCATTTATCGCTTGCTACTAACTAACTCGCCGCAGTCTACTTCTCTCCTGACCAGCGTGCGGACTATAGCTGGATGGTATTGATTTTCAAGCAGAATCCATTGATTACCGGGTTATCTATTTACAAGTCCGTGACCGACCCGTAGAGTAGCGCGCGTTCGGAAGCCGCATGGAATGAGTACATTATCGTATATCGGATTAGTGATAGGGAGCATACTGCTGTTGTATGGTCTCCGCGCTTTTTTTATGCCTTCAGCGCATGCCGCATTCATGGATCGATTCCCACGTCATCGAGGTCTGGCGGTGCTCTTGACCCTGATCAATGTCGCTTGGATCACATGGCTACTGTTCGAAACTCCGCTTGGTCGCTTCGAGGGGCTCAAGCCCTTGTTGTATGTTCTGGCCCCACTAACATTTTATGCTGTCATTCAATTCATGGACGAGCTATTGGCTCCTCGCATGTTCGGTGGTTTCTTGTTACTGGCCGCAGCGCCCGTGCTCGATATCGCACGTTGGCATGATTCGACGGCGCGTTTGGCGATAACCGTGTTGGTCTATGTATGGGTGGTGTGGGGGATCATCTTGGTCTTAAGTCCGTATCGGTTTAGGCACAGCGTGGCTTGGTTCCGACGTAAGCGATTGGCTTCACTCGCGGCCATTGGAGCTATGTTTTTAGGCGGTGTGCTGGTCACCTTGGCATTAACAGTTTATTGAGGAGTCATTTAATGAATCGGATCTATAATTTCAGTGCAGGGCCTTCCACGTTGCCTCTAGAGGTTTTGCAAGAGGCCCAGGAAAACTTGGTGGATTATCAAGGGGCCGGCTTATCGATCATGGAAGACAGTCATCGCGGAAAGCCGTACGACGCCATTCATCAAGAAGCCATCGAAAATATTCGTGAGTTACTGGCGTTATCGGATGATTACGCGGTGTTATTTCTGACGGGAGGCGCCACAGGGCAATTTGCCATGTTGCCGATGAACTTTTTGCCTGAAGGCAAGGTTGCTGATTATACCAATTCTGGTGCATGGGCTTCAAAAGCCATCAAAGAGGCACAACGCATTGGGCAGGTGAATGTGATCGCGAACTGCGGTAAGGATATCCCGACCCGCGTTCCGGCATTGGCTGACTTAGCGTATTCAGAAGACGCTGCCTATGTGCATATCACCTCGAATGAGACGATTTCGGGTGCGCAGTGGCAAGAGTTTCCCGTCACTGAGGCACCGCTGGTGGCCGACATGTCTTCGGATATTTTGTCGTGTCCATTGGATATCAATCAGTTTGGCTTGATCTATGCCGGTGCGCAAAAGAATCTCGGGCCAGCGGGTGTGACGCTGGTGATTATTCGCAAGGACTGGGCCGAGCGTGCCCTTGATTCGATACCCGCCTTTTATCGATATCAAACGCATATTGAAGGGAATTCGCTCTACAACACGCCACCCTGTTTTCCAATCTATATTTTGATGTTGGTCACTCGTTGGCTAAAGAAGCAAGGCGGGTTGCAGGCGATAGCCGATATCAATCGTCGCAAAGCCGCCCTGCTGTATGGCGCGATTGATGCCAGTTCTTTTTACAAGGGCACCGCATTGCCGGAATACCGATCCCTCATGAATGTGACATTCCGTTTGCCGAACGAAGAGCTGGAACAGGCTTTCGTGAAGTCGGCGAAGGAGCATGATATGGCCGGACTGAAGGGGCACCGTTCCGTCGGGGGTATCCGTGCCTCAATCTATAATGCCATGCCAGAGGCCGGTGTCGAAGCGTTGGTTGCCTTCATGAAAGAGTTCGAGACCCAAAACGGATGATCCTGTACGTGACGCGGGCTTGATCAGGCAACGGCTGCGCACAAATGATTTGGTCTCTCGGTGCGATCCGGCTTACTTATTGGCGAAGAGGCGACTTAAGGTTGCGCTGCAATCT
This sequence comes from Kiritimatiellia bacterium, assembly GCA_007125875.1. Lineage (GTDB taxonomy): Bacteria > Verrucomicrobiota > Kiritimatiellia > SLAD01 > SLAD01 > SLAD01. Next base: position 12,149 of record SLCI01000109.1, read on the forward strand.
TGCGTAACATGCCGGCAAATACGAGCTGGTGAATCGGATACAACAGATACCAATAGGCTCGTCCCCAAACGCCGGCGGGATCAAAAATTGCGGTTTGCCGAATTTCTGTGCCTTGATCGAGGACAGGCGTACATTCAAATTCAAGCCACGCGCGGCCAGGCAGTTTCATTTCGGCTTTGAGGCGTAAGCGACGGCCAGGCTCAATGGCCTCAACGCGCCACCAATCCACAATGTCTCCGAGGCATATCTCATTTTGATGCCGTCGACCACGACGCATGCCGGCACCCCCTAGTAACAAGTCGATCCAGCCTCTGATTCGCCATAAGACGTTCGCGTAATACCATCCCTGTTCGCCACCAATGCGTTGGATAGGAAGGAACGCTTCGGCCGGTGTTTTATTCACGGTGACGCGCCTCGAATCGATAATGCGACGACCGAAATTCATGCCGCCCCAGTGTTTAGGATTGCCGAGTGACGACAACGCATCGGACCAGCGTGTTTCCGCAAAGTCTTGATCCTCATTTCGTAAAGCCAAAGAGATCATTTCCTCCAAACCGCGAGGATGAATATCAAAATCCCGCTCAGCTTGGTGATCTTTGACGATACTGGAATTTTGAATGCCGGAAATCAGTTTGCGGCCCACACGGGCGTAAATAGGCGTCACTAAGCCGAGCCACAAACTGGATAGGCGCGGCGTCAGTACCGGCACGGGAATCATCCAGCGTCGCAACTTACGCTGACGCGCATATTCTTTCATAATTCCGCCATACGAAATACGGTCATGCCCCCCGACTTCATAAATTCGGTGTGTCTCGACCGGTTGATCCACCGCTGCCAGCAGGTAGGCAAGTAAGTCCTCCATCGCAATAGGCTGGGCCATGATCGATACCCAGCGTGGCGTGACCATGATTGGTAGCCGCTCTACCAGTGAGCGAATTAGTTCGAAGGAAAGACTCCCGGAACCGATGACAATCGATGCACGAAACTCCGTGGTCGGAATCGTTGAATCGCGCAAAAGACGGCCGACTTCCATGCGACTTCTCATATGCGCGGATAGGCCTTGGCTATCCTCCTCATTGGCGAGGGCACCGAGATAGATCAAATGTTTGAGATTTGACTTTCGGGCGGCGCGCGCAAAATTTGTTGCGCCCACGCGATCCATCTCCTCGTAATCGCGTTCAGAGCCCATGGAATGGATCAAATAGTAAGCCGTATGCACACCCTCCATGGCTGGCAGCAAGGAGTCGTAGTCCAGCACATCACCCTTGAAGGGTTTCAATCGTTCGTGCGAAAGACGAATGTGTTCCGGATGCCTCGCAACTGCGTGCACCGTGTGGCCTGCGTCGAGCAGACGACGCATCAAGCGCCCGCCAACATAACCGGTCGCGCCGGTAACCAGCGTGGTCGGCATCAGTACTGAATTTCCTCACTCTGAACGAGGCAGCCGACTATACTGACATAGTCTGGATGATCAGAAATGCGCGCATGCCGGAAGCCGCTGATAACCGAGCCGCGGTGTATCAGGAACGTACCTGGCATTTGGAAGCGGTCGCCGACGATTTGGCCCATCCCATGGCCATCCAGCAAAATCGATTGTACCGCATAGCGCCACATGCTGGGACCATAAACTTGGAACAGGCTGGCGCGATCCAAGCCAAGCGCTCGATACAATCCCGCATCCGGATCACTGATCCGGGGAATATCATCGATGCGATACCGCTCAAATAGATACCGGGTGTCTTCGTCCTCACCCATATGGACAAACACGATTCGCGCACCAGTGGCTTCGATTTCGCGGCGTTGCGCCGCAATGTCGGCCAGTGTCTCGCGACAGAAAGTGCAACCCAAGTGGCGCAACAGCACAAGCAATACGGGCGACTCACCTGAAAGCTCTTCCAGAGTGCGTCCGTCTTGAATGCGATATTTATCCAATCCGAGATTGTCAGCGACTGGGGCAGGAGCGGTATCGCCAGGAGGCGATTCGGCGATCTTCAGCAAGAGCGCACCGATCGGTACAATCCACACGAGTGCCAGTAGTATGGTGCTCCAGCCAATCACACCCGATATAGTGCCACCGATAAGAGCGGGCAGGGTGAATATCACAATGATAATAGCGGCCAGAAATCCGGTGAGAAATACCGGCCAATGTTTCACGGGAGAGGGTGCCGCGATGGCGACGCCAATTCCATAAGATGCAATCAGCATGCCGAGCCAACGCACAATGAGTGGCGTCTCAGACGTATCGGCTGAAAGCAGCCTTGGCGAAATCATCAGCGCAAGGCCAACCAGCACAAAGAGAATGGCTGCAACGCGCAGGGCTGGAGCTAACGGATCCGAGCCATTGGACTTATTCATAGTCTACCTCGTCATCTTTTGATCGAATGAATCGCATTCCCGTAGAAAGCCTCACCGGCTTCCATCATGGTTTCAGACAGGGTGGGGTGGGCATGTATGGTCAATTTCAGATCTTCGGCCGTAGCACCCATTTCTATCGCCAGCGTTCCTTCTGCAATCATTTCTCCAGCGTTCACGCCAGCAATCCCGACGCCTAGGATACGACCACTGTCCGGATCGCAAACAAGTTTGGTGACACCTTCTGTGCGCTCCAGTGACATGGCGCGGCCCGAAGCCGCCCACGTGAACCGCGACACTTTGATCGGGATATTCTTCGCCTTGGCCTCCGTCTCAGACAGGCCCGACCAAGCAATTTCCGGATCAGTAAAGACGACAGCCGGAATCGCTTGAGGTTCAAAAACCGATTTTTTGCCAAGAATGGCCTCAACCGCGACGATACCCTCATGGCTGGCCTTATGAGCTAACATCGGATCACCGGTAACATCGCCAATCGCATAAATATTCGGCACCGACGTACGACGCTGTCCGTCTACTTCGATAAATCCACGATCGCTGACCTTAATCCCTGCCGCGTCCAGACCAATGTCCCGTGTGTTGGGGGTGCGACCAACCGACATCAGCACTTTATCAAAGAGCTTCTCATGCTGCTTGCCATCCGGGTCTTCATACGTGACTTTGATGCCGTTCTTTTGCTCTTTCAGCTTGGTGACCTTCGACTTCAATAAGATCGACTCGAACGACTTGTCGAGGCGCTTGGCCAACACCTTCACCAAATCTCGGTCTGCGCCTGGCAATAGGCCATCGGTCATTTCAATAACAGTGACTTTCGAGCCGAGCGCAGAATAGACCGTACCCATTTCGAGGCCAATATACCCGCCACCGATCACCAAAAGTTTTTTCGGCACATCCTCCAAGTCCAGCGCTCCGGTCGAGTCCAGAAAATGCTTGGAGTCAATTTTTAGCGATGGGATGACGGTCGGGTGAGAGCCCGTCGCAACGATCGCGGTAGAGAACTTAAGCTGTTGTTCTTTACCATCTGGACCTGTGATGCTGAGCGTTTCCTTGTCGATAAACGTGGCCCGCCCTTGGATATGTTTGATCTTGCGCTGGTTACGCAACATGCCGGTCCCACCGGTCAAGCGGGACACCACGCTGTTCTTCCAATCACGCAACTTCTTTACATCGATTTTCGGGGCGCCGAACTCTACGCCCATCTCCGCAGCTTCGCGTGTTTCTTCGATCACGCGAGCAATGTGCAGGAGCGCCTTAGACGGAATACATCCGCGATAGACGCATACGCCGCCCGGATTCTCTTCCGTATCGATGAGGGTGACATCAAGACCATGATCCGCAGCATAAAATGCCGCAGGATAACCGCCTGGACCTCCACCGATTACTACGACTGACTTCTTTTCTTCGCTCATTGTTTATCCAATCTACATCTGTTGATCATGACCATTCGCGTAATCAATCGCGAATTATCCTTCCATTGCCACGAGCAGCGGTTCCTGAATGGCCTCGGCAATCCATCGCAAGAAGCGTGCGCCGTCTGCGCCATCAATCACGCGATGATCATAGGACAATGACATCGGCAACATGAGGCGCGGATGGAACTCTTCCTCCATCCAGATCGGCTCATACGCTCCTCGGCCGATACCGAGGATCGCCACTTCAGGATGATTTACGATTGGTGTGAAGTAGCTGCCTCCGATGCCACCCAAATTACTGATGGTAAAGGTTCCGCCTTGCATGTCAGCCGGAGAGATTTTCCCATCACGCGCCTTTTCAGCAATGCCGCTCAACTCAACCGACAGTTCAATGATGTTTTTCTGATCTACGTTTTGCACCACCGGCACCACGAGCCCCTTCGGGGTATCGACCGCGACACCAATGTTCACATATTTCTTCAACACCATCTCTTCGTTCGCCAAGTCAACACTGGCATTGAACTGAGGGTAAACTTTTAGGGCAGAGGCCACCATCTTCAGCAGCATCGCCGTGAGCGTCAATTTCCCGCCAGCCAATTCCGCCTTACGGGCATACCGTTTCCGCAGACGTTCAAGATCCGTGATGTCCGCTTTATCCTGTTGGGTGACATGCGGAATGGTGTTCCAGCACAATGCCATGTGCTGCGCCGTCATTTTGCGCACATTATTCATCTTCTCGCGCTCAACCTCACCCCACTTGGTAAAGTCAGGCAGAGGGGGCACACGGATTGCGCCGCCCGTCATAGCGGGTGCGCCCGGTTGAGTGAGGAGCTGCTTGGCATGGGCTTTGACGTCGTCAATTTGAATACGTCCCTTCGGCCCGGAGCCCGGAACTTCTTGGATATTTACGCCAATTTCACGCGCAAATTTGCGCACAGAGGGCGCGGCCGCTACGGGGATACGCTCTCCTTGGGAAGGCGCTGGGCGAGGGGCAGGGGCCGACTCACGTGTTGCCGGTGCCTCTTCCTTCGCGCGTTCTGGCTGGGCCTGCTCAGGCTCCTGTTTCTCGATCTTGGCAGGCTCAGCTTTTTCTTCGGATGCTGAGGGCTTCTCCGCTTCGGTATCCTTTTTAGCCTCTTCCCCTTTATCTGCTTTTTCCTCAGCCTTACCTTCGCCACCGCCTTCGCCTGCCTCAAGAGTCAAGGCGACTTGTCCTGGCGTTACTGAGTCGCCAGCACTGATGTGGATCTTGACGATTTTTCCAGCCACATCAGCGGGTACTTCAATGGTGGCCTTGCCGGTCTCTAGCTCTGCAACGGGATCATCGATGGCAATGGTATCGCCCTCTTTTACAAGCAGCGAGATCACCTCGCCTGCATCGACATTATCTCCCAAATTGGGAATCTTAAATTCAGTCGCCATGTGCGTATTCCTTTCCCTAATTAGGAGATCATGGGGTTGGCTTTTTCGGGATCAATTTCGAGATCCTTGATCGCTTTTGCCACTACCGAAGTCTTTAATTTACCCTGCCGTGCGAGCGAATGAAGTGTCGCCACAACCACATAACGGGCATCGACCTCAAAGAAGTCACGAAGTGCAGTACGATTCTCGCTTCGACCAAAACCGTCTGTTCCCAATGAGTGGAGCGGACCCGGAAGCCAGCGAGCAATCGAGTCCGGCAAGGTCTTGACGTAGTCGGAAGCGGCTACGAATACGCCCGGTTGTTGCCCGAAACAGCGGGTAACGTAAGGCACCTTGGGCTCGTCAGCCGGATGCAACATGTTGTGCCGTTCGATATTTTTGGCATCGCGTCGCAGTTCTTTGTATGAGGTGATGGACCAAACATCCGCTTGCACCTTGTATTTGTCCGCGAGGATCTCCTGTGCCTTCAACACTTCATTCAGGATCGCGCCGCTACCCAGCAACTGAGCTTTGAGGGCCGATTTCTTGATCGAGGACGGCCGAATCTTATAGGCGCCCTTCAGAATGCCTTCTTCGTGTCCTTCCGGCATGGCAGGCATCGGATAGTTTTCATTCATCACCGTGATGTAATAGAAGATATCTTCTTTATCCACGTACATGCGCCGAATGCCGTCCTTGATGATGACCGCCAACTCATAGGCAAATGTCGGATCATACGCGATCAGGTTGGGGACCGGATAAGCAAGCAAGTGGCTATGACCATCTTGATGCTGAAGTCCTTCGCCAGCCAGCGTCGTGCGTCCGGCCGTACCGCCGAGCAGGAAGCCCTTACAGCGCATATCTGCGGCGGCCCAAATCAAGTCCCCAATACGCTGGAACCCGAACATTGAGTAATAAATAAAGAAGGGGATCGTGTTGACGCCGTGATTGGCGTAGGCCGTGCCAGCCGCAATAAAGGAGGACATGGATCCTGCCTCGGTGATGCCTTCCTCAAGCAGCTGTCCATCCTTGGATTCCTTATAGTAGAGCAAGCTGTCCGCATCGACCGGCTCATAGAGCTGGCCGGCATGTGCATAGATGCCGACTTGTCGGAAGAGCGCCTCCATACCAAATGTACGCGCCTCGTCCGGTACGATCGGAACAATCAGTTTACCCAGCTCCTTGTCTTTCAAAAGCTTGGTAAGGATTCGCACGGCGACCATCGTGGTCGAGGCCTCACGCCCGTCTGTTCCCTTGTAAAACTCCTCGAAAACATCCTCTTTCGGTGATTTGACCGAAACCATGGTCGTGTTCCGTTTGGGCAAATAACCACCCAAGGCTTCGCGACGCTCGTGAAGATACTTGATTTCGGGGCTGTCCTCTGGTGGGCGATAGAAGGGCGCTTTGCCCACTTCCTCATCGGAAATCGGAATACCAAAGCGCGATCGGAAGGTTGCGAGCTCCTCTTCATTGAGCTTCTTCTGCTGGTGAGTAATGTTTTTGCCCTCACCGCTTTCGCCCATGCCATAGCCTTTGATGGTTTGGGCCAGAATGACGGTGGGTTGACCTTTATGGTCCATTGCCGCTTTGTACGCCGCATAGACTTTTTCCGGATCATGACCACCGCGGCGTAGTCGCTCGAGTTTGTCATCGCTCAGGTGTTTCACAAGATCCGTCAATTCCGGATACTTGCCGAAGAAGTGTTTACGGATGTAGTCACCCTTGGAAACCGTATATTTCTGGTATTGCCCGTCCACGACCTCGCCAAAGCGCTTCACAAGCAGACCGTCCTTGTCCGACATCAGCAGCGGATCCCAGTCGCCGCCCCAGATGACCTTGATGACGTTCCAACCGGCACCGCGGAAAGCGGCCTCCAATTCTTGAATAATGCGGCCGTTACCTCGTACCGGGCCATCAAGACGCTGTAGGTTGCAATTGATGACAAAGTTAAGGTTATCCAACTGCTCGCGTGCAGCCAGCGTGATGGCGCCGAGCGTTTCCGGCTCATCGGTTTCACCATCGCCTAGATACGCCCAGACTTGTTGATCCGTTGGTTCACGTAGGCCCCGATCCTCCATGTAGCGAATGAAGCGGGCATGATAAATGGACATAATCGGGCCTAAACCCATCGAAACCGTCGGGAAACGCCAAAAATCGGGCATTAACCAAGGATGCGGATAGGAGGAAAGACCTCCGCCCGGTGCCAATTCGCGCCGGAAGTTAGTGAGTTTCTCCGCCGACAGGCGGCCTTCCAGGAAGGCACGCGCATAGATGCCGGGGCTGGCGTGGCCCTGAAAATAGACCAAATCACCGGGATGATTCTCGTTTGCCCCGCGGAAGAAGTGATTGAAACCAACTTCATACAGCGTTGCCGCGGAGGCGTAGGTCGAAATATGTCCTCCGACGCTTGGATCGGCCTTGTTGGCACGCACCACCATGGCCATCGCGTTCCATCGCAAAATGGACTTGATGCGCCATTCGATTTCGCGATTGCCGGGGTAGGGGGGCTGATCATCAAAGTGAATCGTGTTAATGTAAGGCGTATTCGCGGTAAATGGCAGCTGCACTCCTGATCCGTGCGCACTAATTTCCATTTCGCGCAACAGTTGCTGAACGCGACCCGGACCGGAAAGACGTAACACGTCTTCCAATGATTCCAGCCATTCGCGCGTCTCAATATCGTACGCTTCTACCGGTTTGTTGGATAAATCACTCATAAATCTCCCTGAAAAAAGCCCAAACCCATGCTGCACGCACGCCCGCGTGGCGCAACTGATGTGCATACCATAATCATTACAGGGAAAAGGGCAAATTGAAAAAGCGGATACTCAACACGGGGAATACCGTATATGCGGCTTAATCCGAAGAATAAGGGCGCACCAGAATTTTTGCAGCGGCATTACTGCCGAGTACCACCGCCGTTTCATTTGGCAGTCGAACCTCAATTGAGTCAGCCCACGTATTCACGCTGGTCACATAGATCTGAGTGCCCGGAATTAAGCCATGCCGCTCAATGTATTGCAGAAACTCAGGGTCTTGGTCGGAAACACGCGCAACAATTGCTTGATCTCCTGCTTTACAATCGATCATTTGAGAAATCGATTGTTCCGCAATATCGCCTTGCGAGGTGGGGATGGGGTCGCCGTGTGGATCATATTGGGGATGGTTGAGTAGGGCATCCATCCGATCCAAAACCTTGTCGGACACCACGTGTTCCAGCAATTCCGCTTCATCGTGCACTTCAGACCAGTCCAGCCCCAACACATCGACGAGAAAGGCCTCGATGATGCGATGACGCCGTAATACGTGCAGTGCAAGACGCGTGCCGCCTTCCGTCAAACGGATGCCGCCCCGCGGCTCATATTGCACTAACCCTGACTCAGCCAGCGTTTTCACCATCGCAGTAGCCGTCCCGGGCACGACATTCATTACCGTGGCCAGTTGACCCATTGGCAACAGATCGGTTCCCCGCTCTTGTTGCTGAAGATAGATCTGCTTCACATAATTTTCGACAGTGCTGGTTGGCATGGAGCGGATATTTTCCGAAAACAGTGCGCGAATCAATGCAAAAGGGTTCGATGTATCACAGCGAAAACCCTACCTCACCTTACCGGCAACGGGGACAGAGACCGTACATCGTAATTTCATGATCGATTACAATGTAGCCACCGGGTATCTCGCTGCCGCTGGGCATCGACATCGGACAGTGACTGATGTCAAACACTTGATTGCAGGTACGGCATTGAAAGTGATGATGATGACCGAGTTTCGCACTTTCATAGCGCGTTTCGCCGGTGGGCAACTTCACAGATCGAATCCACCCGGAATCGAGTAGCAGTTTTACGGCCCGATAGATCGTCGCGATACCTGTTTTCGGCATCTTATTTTTTACGCCTTCATGAATCTCCGGCACCGTCAAGGGGCCTTGCGCCGACTCAATGACTTGATATACCAATGCACGCTGGGGTGTTTGGCGTTGTCCCGGCAGCGCCGTTTTCTTTGCACTCATGCGGAGTAGACTATGACACTGGAACTTAGTTGGTCAAGGTGATGGTGATCACAAGTCGTTCGACTCAAGGGCGGGGCTATCATGGACGGTGCGATCGTCTTCATGCTCGTCGTCGTGAGCCGTTTCTGACTCCGCCTGCTCCGTTTCACTGTCACCGAGCTTTTCCTGAGCTTTGGCCAACAGGTCGTGGTCAGCCAATTTTTCTTCAAGTTCTTCGTTCTCCGGATCCAGTGTGAAAGCGCGTATCCACTTTTCTTTGGCCGAATCAAACTTTTCGAGGGCATAGTAAATGTCTCCCAGGTGATCGAGGATTACAGGATCATCTGGGATGATATCGGCCGCTCGCCGAATCTCAACATAGGCCTCCTCATAACGACCTTGCTTGAAGTAAACCCAGCCCAAGGTGTCGATGAACGCAGCACTATCTGGTCGTGCCTTCAGCGCAATCGCAACATATTCCTCTGCTTGTTCCAGATTGATGCCTAACTCCGCCCACATATAGGCCAAGTAGTTATACACGTCAGGATTATCGGGCTGTAGGTCCAAACTACGGTAGAATAGCTTCTCTGCACGCTCATAATATTCCGTCCGCTCATTAGCCGCGGCATACCAGAAGAAAAAGCGAGCATTTAGCCATTCATCATCCACCTGCTCTTCATCTAACTCACTCGTTAGCTGATACGCTTGGTCAAAGGCATCGCGCGCTTCTGCATATCGTTCATGAAACGAGTGGACGTAGCCCAGCGTGATCCAAAGGATGATGTTTTCATCATCGGCTTTCAGTAGCTCTTCGAAAATTTGCACGGCAACTTCGGCACGCCGTTCTTTGTCATCATCTTCAAAAATGAAATGGGTGAAGGCTTCCAGCGCCACTGGGTTCTGCTCGATTGCGCGTCCCAGCAAGTCAGGCACATATTCTGTCTGATCGCTAAAATAATAAGAAAGCGCCAAATAGAGGTAGAAGTTGGGCGTCATGGCGTCTAAGCCCTCATCTTCAGCGATCCACTCCCGCTCGGCTTCGCGAAATGCCTCGGCGGCAGCTGCATACTCTTCCTCACTGAACAGCACATACCCCAGCATCTCCAGCATGCGGGGATTGCCAGGTATCAGCTCCAGTCCAGTGCGCAAATCCTCTAAAGCGGCCTGCGGAGCATCCTCCATTTGCAGAACGGCTAGCTTTAAATAGGCGGCCGGGTTCGGTCGACCGAGACGCGAGGCCAAACGGTAATTCACGATCGCTTGATCAAGCTGGTCGAGCTGTTCGTGCAGGCTCGCCAATGCGAAAAAGAGGCGCGCATTGGTGGGCTGCAAAAGCGTTAGCGACTCAAGTGTTCGAATCGCGTCTTGCGGGCGTCCTTCCAGCTCGTACAAGTAGACCAGTCGTTCTCGTAGTGCGATATCGGTGCGATCCAGTTGGGCGGCCTGCTCCATATATTCGAGTGCACGATCAGCGTCACCTTGTCGCAAATAGATGTCGCCCAGCATACTCCACACGCTGGCATCATTCGGCTCACTCTCGCGCACAATCTCCAGCGCAAGAATCGCTTCTTCCAAGAGCGCTTCCTGCTGTTGCTCATCGTCCGCCATAAAGGCGCGCCGCAAATTAAGCTCGCCCAGCAGTCGATAGAGTTGAGTTGGTTCATCGACTTTCTCGGTGCCAACACGTAGCAAGTCGACCGCCTCGCGATTCCGATCGTCTTGAAGCATCAATTCGACGAGAAATACGTAGATGGCCGCTTCGGTTGGTTCGAGCCCGCGCGCTGTTTCGAATGCGCGCGCAGCCTTTTCGAGCTCATTCTGCTGTCGGTAGACGGTGCCCAGCCAGAGCCACGCCTGCGGATCCGCGGGATAGCGTTCCGTTAACGAGTGGACAACCTCGATGGCTCGCTCCGCTTCGCCCATGCGAACGAGCAACATGGCGAGACGATATGCAATGTTCGTCGCGGTGGGGTCCTCGAGTAGCGCGCGTTCATACGCCGTAACGGCCCATTCCGTTTG